>QIGL01000003.1 GCA_003228915.1 Acidiferrobacteraceae bacterium | reverse complement strand
TAATTCCGACTGATAGGAGAATACAAAATGGCTACGATTGATGTTGCTGGAAATGCCGTTGAAGTTGATGAAGAAGGTTATCTGGCTGACCGTGGTGATTGGAACGAAGAAATTGCTACCGAAATGGCTAAGATTGACGACTGTGAACTGTCTGATAATCACTGGGAAGTTATTAAATTCCTGCGTGAATATTATGAAGAATACCAGATTGCACCTGCAGTACGTGTTCTGACCAAAGCCATTGGCAAAAAATTAGGTCCAGACAAGGGTAATAGTAAATACCTGTACGAACTTTTCCCATATGGCCCAGCCAAGCAAGCATGTAAATATGCTGGTTTGCCCAAGCCTACTGGTTGCGTATAAAGGCATAAATTTGAGCAACAGGGCGGCATTTGCTGCCCTGTTTTCAGATTGTTGATACCGGAGTTTTATTCATGTCATCTGTAACGATGCTGTATGCATTCCTGTTATATGCTGCCTTCGCGGTGCTGTTAATTGGCGTCCTGCGCAAAATCATTATCTATGCGCGGACACCGCAGCCATTAAAAATTCCCACGACTCCTGCTCCCGTAACAAAAGCAGGAGTTGTCTGGCGTATCGCCAAAGAAGTGACTGTTTTTGAGAGCTTGTTCAAGGCCAGTAAATGGACCTGGATTTTCGGCTGGATATTTCATTTGTCCCTGTTACTGGCATTTTTCAGGCACCTTCGCTACGCCCTCTCCCCAGAATCTTTTTTATGGCCAATCATAAACCTGGAAATAGTACAGTCCTTTGGTAAATACGCCGGTTTTGCCATGGTGGTCGGATTACTCGGACTGATTGGACGCCGCATTTTTGTTGATCGCGTGCGTTATATTACAAGTCCTTCAGACCACTTCATGCTTTTATTGATTATAGGCATTGCTATTACCGGGCTACTCATGTCATTTGTCGAACGTATTGATGTGATTATGCTCAAGTCTTTCCTGTTGAGCCTGGTTTACTTTGACTGGAATAATATTCAGGCCATGCCAACTGATACCATATTAATGGTCCACTTGGGGCTGGTTATTACCCTGATGTTTATTTTTCCCATCAGTAAATTATTACATGCTCCAGGCATATTTTTCAGCCCCACACGAAATCAGGTTGATAATCCTCGTGAGCAAAGACATGTTCAAGGCTGGACTGCTGATGATTCAGCGACCAGTAAACCGGTATAGTTTTAGGGAGTTATTGAGTGGCAGATTTTGACGTACCAGTACTGAAAGAATACCCGGTTATTCCGGTTATTCAGCCAGGCTCAATGGCCCACCTCAGTCCATACAAGTCCAAACCTGATCACAATACCGGTATTGGATTTCCTGGTGAGCTGGTTGACGACTGGCATGACAAGGCCGTCGCTAAAATTGGAGACATGGTTAAAAATTCAAGAGCGCTGCAAGTGTTTTTGGATATTTGTGTTAAGTGTGGCGCCTGTACTGACAAGTGCCACTATTTCCTGGGTACCGGTGACCCTAAAAATATGCCGGTTGCAAGACAAGACTTGTTGCGCAAGGTTTATCGACGGCATTACACATTTGCCGGCAAATTTTTCGGCGCCCTTGGCATCCCTGGTTTTGTTGGCGCCGCCGACCTGACCAAAGAAGTGTTAGATGACTGGTACACCTATTTCCACCAGTGCTCACAATGCCGGCGTTGTTCTGTTTTTTGCCCCTACGGAATTGATACTGCCGAAATTTCTATGGCCGCCCGTGAAATTATGGACACAATCGGCATCGGCTCTAAATACAATAACGAAATTATTGTCAAAGCCCACAAGATTGGTAACAACCTGGGACTTCCCGAACCAGCACTTGTTAATACAATGGAAGGCCTTGAAGAAGATGTTAAAGATGAAACAGGCATCGATGTAAAGTTCCCTGTCGATGTAAAAGGTGCCGACGTCCTTCTGATTACGCCTTCAGCTGATTTTTTTGCCGAACCACATATCGATGGCTTGATTGGTTATGCCAAGGTATTTCACCAGGCTGGTATTAGTTGGACTTTAAGCTCGTACGCCTCTGAAGCTGCAAATTTTTCTATGTTCATTGGCAGCGGTGACAACCTTAAAAAACAGGCCATGCGAATTCGTGATGCTGCTATGGATCTTGGTGTCAAACGAATTGTCTCGGGCGAATGCGGACATGCCTGGCGTGTTGCATACAGTTTCTGGAATACCCTGATTGGCCCGTTTGATTTCCTGGATCCAAATTACCCGGTTCCCCAGCATATTTGCGAACTCACCCATGACTTAATAGCACGTGGTGCATTAAAAATTGATAAAGAAGCAAACGATCATCGCATTATAACCTTCCATGATTCCTGTAATGTTTCGCGAGCCTCACGAATGGGCAATACCCCCGGCGGTCAATTCACAATACCAAGAGATATTATTAAGTCAGTCGCCAATAATTTTCACGACATGGCGCCTGAAACCATCCATGAAAACACCTTTTGTTGTGGCGGCGGTGGCGGCCTGTTAACTGACGATTTGGTTGAGCTGCGCGTTAAAGGCGCAATGCCAAGAATGGAAGCACTCAAACATGTCATTGATGATCATGGTGTCAATTACCTGACTGCGATTTGCGCAATTTGCAAGAGTCAATTTGCAAAAGTATTACCCTATTACGACCATCCAATGGATATGATTGGCAGTCTTCACCAGCTGGTGAGCACGGCTATCCAGCTTGGCGATAAAGAATAATTTTTATTAACCTAAATACAAGCTCTTAAAAGAGTTTTTATAAACATAGAATTTTATAGGAGACAAACTGATGGCGACTCCGGCAGACAAGGCAAAAAAAGACAGCACTGATCATACCTTTCGCAGGTATGAAGATGGGGATTTCAAACATCTTCCCTGGCAGCAAGAAATTTTTGATGCAGATACTACTTACAAGTGCCCTACTTACATACATAAAACACCCCCGTGCCAGGGCAGTTGTCCCTCGGGCGAGGATATCCGGGGCTGGTTAAATATCGTTCGCGGGATAGAAAAACCTGCGGAAGGCCTTGATTGGCAGGAATATGCATTTCGCCGCTCAACTGACGCCAACCCATTTCCATCAGTAATGGGTCGTGTTTGCCCTGCTCCCTGTGAAGACGGTTGTAATCGCAACGAAGTAGAAGACTTTGTTGGCATTAATTCGGTTGAACAATTTATTGGCGATTGGGCTCTGACTAATAAACTGGCATTCACTGCCGGTAAAGAATCAGGTAAAAAAGTTGCCGTTATTGGTGGCGGTCCTGCCGGACTTGCTGCTGCTTACCAGCTTCGTCGTATGGGCCATGGTGTTACTTTGTTTGATGACCATAAAGACCTGGGTGGCATGATGCGTTATGGCATTCCTGGTTATCGTACTCCTCGAGACGTGCTCGATGGTGAAATGGATCGCATTATTGATATGGGTGTTGAGAAACGCATGAATACACGTATCGGTAAAGATATTTCAATTAAACAGCTGGAAAAAGATTTTGATGCCGTGTTATTTGCAATCGGCGCCCAATCCGGACGCGCGTTACCTATTCCTAATGCAGACAAAGTCACAAACTGTGTCTCAGGTGTTGCATTCCTGTCTGCATTTAATGAAGGCCGACTTAAAACTGTTGCCGGCAAAGTTGTAGTCGTCGGTGGTGGTGATACCTCTATCGACGTCGTATCTGTTGCTCGACGACTTGGCCGCATCACTAACATCCATGATAAAGACCGTCCCGAAAACATCGTCCTTGGACACACCGCCCATGATGTAGCTGAAATTGCTTCACGTGAAGGCGCTGATGTCATGCTGATTTCTCGCCAGCCAATTGAAGGCATGACTGCAGCTAAACACGAAATTGACGATGCCACACGAGAAGGTGTCGAAATTCAGGGCTCACTTAGCCCGGTTGAAGTCATCATTGACGATGATGGCCGTGCAACTGCACTCCGTGTTGCTAAAATGGATTACTCATCAGGCAAAGCAGTGGTAGTAGAAGGATCTGAATTCGATATCGAGTGCGACCTTATCGTGTCAGCTATTGGCCAAACAGGTAATATGGAAGGCCTGGAAGGATTTGGTAACGAACGCGGCCTGATGGATGCCGACAAACATTATCAAATGCCTGACAAACCAGGATTTTTTGCCTGTGGTGATATTATCCGCCCACATTTGTTAACGACCGTAATTGGTCAGGCATCAATTGCAGCAATCAGCATTGATCATTATCTGAAACATGAAGAAATGGTCAAACGACCCAAGGTCGATGTTCACCATTTTGATTTACTCGATAAATTACGTGAGACAAATCACACGCCAGATGAATACAAACCAGCTGGTCCAGATGACGAGCGTGCTATCGATCGTGGTTTGCGTGGCACTATAGATGATGATTATGCCGTCCATAACTACGAAGATCGTGGTAATGCCGAAATTGTTGCATCGACTGAATTATTCCTTGGTCATTTTGAACATGAAGATCGCAATAAACGTGTTGAGACTGTCCCTGATTCAAGCCAGGTTCTGGGTCACTTCGAAGAACGCGTTGCCGGCCTGAGTGAAGAAGCAACAATTGCCGAAGCTAAACGATGTATGAGCTGTGGTATGTGTTTTGAGTGTGATAACTGCGTTATTTATTGTCCGCAGGAAGCTGTAAAGCGTACACCAAAAGAACATTCGACCATGGGTCGTTATGTTTATACGGATTATGATCGTTGTATTGGCTGTCATATTTGTGCTGACGTCTGCCCTACTGGTTATATCAAAATGGGGCTCGGCGATCATTAAGAGCGATCATTAAAGGAAATAAAATCTGATGATGACAAGATTTCTAATACTTTTCGTACTATTGTTTGGCTTTACGTCAACGGGTATTTCTGTTGCTGCCAATGCTGGAAATACTGACAAGTCGGATACTATTCGGACACCGCTGCCAATTATTAAAATTACTAAGCCCGGTCAGTGCGTTGATGATACAGACGAAATGCGCCGCAATCACATGAACAAAATCCTGCACCAGCGTGATTTGACCGTGTACGATGGAATCAGGACCAAACAATACAGTTTAAAAAATTGTGTCAACTGCCATGCCGATGAGAATACAAACAGCGTGCTCGGAAAAGAAGGTTTTTGTGAAAGCTGTCACACCTACGCTGCAGTTAAGATTGATTGCTTCAGTTGTCACACTGACAAACGCGATGTAAAAACTTCGGTCAGTAATAAAGACGATAACAAAGGGAACCCACACCAATGAGTATCAGTCGTCGCAAATTCATGCAGGCTGGTGCAGCAGCTGTAACGGGTGCTGCAATCGCACCGGGTATTCGTCTGGTTGAACTAGCGCAAGCTCGCAGTCCTGAAGAAGCTGCATCTACAGCCAAGAGATGGGGCTTGCTGATTGACAGCGCTAAATGTGCTGAGGGCTGCTCATACTGTGTTGATGCATGCCATACAGAACACGGCATAACCAGTAATAATCGGCCTGAAACTGATGCCCAGTGGATTCGAAAGGTCACGGCCAAAGACCCCGAAACCGGGTATACACACTTTTTACCTGTGATGTGCCAGCACTGTGAAGAACCCCCTTGTGTTGATGTTTGCCCAACTGGCGCTTCATTCAAGAGAGCAGACGGTATTGTCCTGGTAGATAAACATATTTGTATTGGCTGTCGTTATTGCATGATGGCCTGCCCTTACAAGGCACGATCATTTATTCATGAAGATATAACTGATCAGAAATCCCATGTCCCGAGAGGTAAAGGTACGGTTGAGTCCTGCACGCTATGTGTTCATAAAATCGATCGCGGGGATAACAATACTGCATGCGCTGAAGCTTGCACAGAACTCGGGAATGACGCTATCTTGTTTGGTGATCTTAACGATTTAAAAACTGAAATCTCCAGGCGGCGCAGGACAGAACCTAGCAGACAACTGCGCAGCGATTTAAATTTAAATACTGGTGTACGTTACCAGGGCTTGTAGTGCCAAATTATATAGTGAATACCAAGAATCGGGAAATGCAATAATTATGAAGTCACTAACTTATGACATGATCAAAGGCACCAGTTTCGGTTACTGGACCCTGCTGGGAATATTTGGTGTTTTTATTGCTGCTGCGCTTGGCTCAACATACTATATGGAGCATAACGGCCACTATGTAACCGGCATGAACAACCAAATCGTCTGGGGCATACCTCATGTATTCGCCGTATTTTTGATCGTGGCCGCCTCTGGCGCATTAAATGTTGCCATTAAATGTTGCCTCAATCGGATCTGTGTTTGGAAAAGTAATGTATAAACCGCTGGCACGACTGTCAGCGCTGCTGGCAATTACTTTGCTAGTTGGTGGCCTGGCAATACTCGTACTGGATCTTGGCAGGCCAGACAGACTGATCATCTCGATGACAATTTATAATTTTAAATCCATATTTGCCTGGAATATGATTTTGTACTCAGGTTTTATTGCTGTGGTCGGCATCTACATCTGGACTATGATGCAAAATAATTTAAAAAAATATAATCGCGCAGCTGGTGTAGGCGCTTTCATTTGGCGGCTTACCTTAACCACTGGTACTGGCTCTATTTTTGGTTTTCTTGTTGCTCGCTCTGCATATGACGCTGCAATTATGGCGCCCCTGTTTATTATTATGTCATTTTCATTCGGCCTGGCAATATTTTTAGTGTACTTAATTACCACGTACCATTTAACTGGCAGACCTCTCGGCGATGTAGTTGTAAACAGACTTAGAAAATTACTCGGTATATTCGTTATTGCAGTACTTTATTTTGTGTTGGTCTATCATTTGACAAATCTCTATATCGCCGAACATAGCGGAATTGAGAAGTTCATTCTAATCGATGGCGGAATCTATACAAAAGTTTTCTGGATTGACCAAATTCTAATTGGCAGCCTTATTCCTTCCCCTGCTAATTTTTTATGTGCCTGCTTTTTATAAATCACGACTAATGTTATCGTTTGGCTGCTTGCTTGTTGTATTTGGCGGGCTCGCACAATTGTACGTTATTATCATTGGCGGTCAGGCATACCCGTTGCAAATCTTCCCTGGCATGGAAGTGAGCAGTAGTTTTGGTGACGGCCAAACTGGTAATTACACAGCGACGCCGGCTGAAATTCTTCTCGGAATTGGTGGCGTCGGCATTGCCCTGGCAGCGGCAACTTTTGCAATTAAAATTCTGCCCTTCTTGCCTCAAAGTCTTGCCAATGAGGTGGTTGATCCACATTCAACACCATCGGCCTGAAAACCTTAAGGTTTATCTCTTGCAAAACCTGCTATTCTCGTAAATACAGATCACTTCTAAAAGCCCTGCGCTCGGACTGCGCCAGGTAACAGGTAATTGACATAGCTCTGTATAAAATCATAAAAAACAGCACGGCCAGAATCTGCGGGGATAATTTTGAGAGTGCTTAACGAGCTCGTAGAAAATTCTAAATCATAGCGAGGAAACATTGAATAAAATCCAAAGGAATCCTAAACAGTGAATTCTGAACACCCATTTGCACAATATGTCCGAATCCTTGGTAAAGGAAGAAAAGGCTCGCGCAACTTCTCCATGGCAGAAGCAGAAACAGTCATGTCTATGATTATGGCCAGAGAAGTAACGCCCGAACAGCTCGGTGCAATCTTGACGCTCATGCGTGTAAAAGAAGAAACCCCGGAAGAAGTTGCAGGTTTTGTCAATGCAATCCGAAAAACACTGCATGATGACAAAAATTTTCCGGCGAATCACCCGGAGATCCAGATTGACTGGTCTTCTTACGCTGGCAAAAGAAGACACTTGCCCTGGTATATTTTGGCCGCGCTATTGCTGGCAGAAAACAATATTAATATTTTTATGCATGGAGCCAGTGGCCATACCGAAGGCCGTATTTATACCAGGGATGTTTTGAAGCAGCTTGGAGTTGACGTCTCTACTTCACTTAAAGAGGCTGCCGAACAAATAAAAACTTCCGGTTTTTCCTATCTTGATATGGAAAATATGTCGCCCAGACTTCAGGAAATCATAGATCTCAGACCTGTCATTGGACTTCGCTCTCCTGTCCACACGGTAGCAAGACTGCTCAATCCATTTGATGCTGAACATGTAATTACTGGCATTCACCACCCGGCTTACCACCCTATGCATCAAAAAGCCTCACTTTTGCTAAATCACAAGCATGCTGCTGTAGTCAAAGGTGAAGGTGGAGAAATAGAAAGAAACCCGGATATGGACTGCCTGGTAAAAACACTTCACGGTGAAAACCTGGCAGATGAAACCTGGCCGGCAATGTTCGCCCGCAGACACGTAAAACCAGGCACACTTAACCCTGCTGAGTTGACCACAGTCTGGCGTGACGAAAGTAGTAATGAATATGGCGAAGCTGCCGTTATTGGAACCGCTGCCATTGTCCTGAAAATGATTGGTAAGGCCGACAGTTTTACAACTGCTGAGACACTGGCCAATCAATTATGGGCAAACAGGAACCGGGATCGCCTTTCAGCCGCAGCTTAATGTATGGCACGTTTATTAATTTCCGCAGCCCATAAATCCTCCGGGAAAACAACGGTCACACTTGGTTTGTGTGCGGCGCTGAGAAAAAATAACCTCAAAGTTCAACCCTTTAAAAAAGGTCCAGACTATATCGACCCAATGTGGCTGGCACTGGCATCAGGCAGGCACTGTTATAATCTTGATTTTTTTACCCAGACCCATGATGAGATAAAAAGTTTATTCGACTCCAAAAGTACTGACGCTGACGTAAGTATCATTGAAGGCAATAAGGGTTTGTCCGATGGACTTGACCTTGATGGCAGTAACAGTAGCGCAGCCCTCGCAAGATTACTCAAAACCCCGGTAATTATGGTTATTGATACCCAGGGTATCACTCGTAGTGTTGCCCCGCTTTTGCTTGGTTTTCAGAAATTTGAGCCTGATGTAAATATCGCCGGCGTGATACTCAACAAGGTTGGTGGCAGCCGCCATGAAGAAAAACTGCGAAGGGTCTTGCAGGAATATACTGAAATTTCCGTATTGGGTGCCATCCAGCGCGACCCGGCACTGGAAATTGTAGAAAGACATCTTGGCCTGATCCCCAGCAATGAAACCGCCAGCGCTAATGTCTTGATTAAAAAAATAACCGAAAATATTACAAAACAAATTGATCTCGAGCGCATAAATAATATTGCATCTACAACAGAAGAGACCAGCAATTTTTCAAATATAGATTCAAAAAAAACAGCAGGAATTACGATAGGCATATTGCGTGACGAAGCATTTGGCTTTTATTACCAGGACGACCTGGAAGCATTTGAACAGGCTGGTGCCAAACTGATTTTTATTGACGCTATCAATGATAAAAAGATTGCCCCAATAGATGGGTTGTTTATCGGTGGTGGTTTTCCAGAAAGCAGAATGAAACAGCTCGAAAATAATACTACAATGAGAGCCCTGCTAAGGGATAAAATTAACAAAGGACTGCCAGTTTATGCCGAATGTGGTGGTCTGATGTATTTGAGTAATGGTATTCACTGGCATGATGCTTACTCGGAAATGCTCGGCGTCATCGATGCCTACTCCGTTATGCATGACAGGCCAGTTGGCCGGGGCTATGTTTATCTTAAGAAAAACGAAAAACATCCATGGATCAATGGTAATATTAAGGGGGCTGATCAGCAACCCGCCCCATGAATTTCATTATTCTGAGTTAAAGTTTAATTCTTCAAATAATAAATTTGGCTTTGACGTTATTCGCGGAAAAGGTATTACCAAAAAACAGGACGGTTTTCTGATAAATAATATAATTGCAACTTACGCACACCAGAGAAATACTTTATCGAATCCCTGGATTAACGAATTTCTTGAATTTGTTTCACGGGTTAAAAAACAGGACTGGTTATTATGATTAAAATATCTAAAAAAGCCGCCGACCAGATTCTAGCCTCGGCAAAAGAAGGTGGCATGGACGGCATGTCCCTGAGGTTGGCAGTAAAAAAAGATGGCAATAATGCTTTTGAATACGGTATGGGCTTTGACGAGACCACGGACGATGATGTCCAGGTGCAGGAAAATGGTGTTACCATCATTTTTTCACCTTCTATCCTGGATCTTTTGAAAGATATGACTATAGATTACGTGGAGGTTGAAGAAAACAAACCCCAGTTTATTTTTATGAACCCAAATGATCCGAATTACATAGCCCCCGAAAAATAGTTTCAAAGCTGTAGATTGGCGCCGTGGAAGCTAGTTCATTCTCGTACTATGGTATAATGTTATTATTAAACAATAACTTATAAGTCAGTACTTTTTCACCTCTATACCCCTGTTAGCTAAACAACTATAGTGGCGCCCCGATCCTGATTCACTTTTGGTAATGAAACTGGCCGCTATCAAACTAAATATCTTCCATCCCCTGGTAATTATTACAACCCTGGTTTTGGGGATTGCTGCCCTTGCAATTTTGCTCTTGTTTAGTGGCGGTCAGGCTATGATAACTGGTACACCAGCTGTTTATATAAGCATTGGTTTGCTAATGCTCATCCTGGTAGCCAGTCTTTATTATTTCGTGATTAAAAAATTATTGCTACCGTTTACAGAACTCCAAAAATGGTCCAATCGTTTACGTAAAGGCGATCTCCATACAGACATCCCCTTATCTGAAAAAACTGCTTTTAAGGGCGTTATTTCCGATGTTAATAATTTGACCCACGAGGTGTCCGGATTAATTGAAGAAATGGATATTAGGGTCCAGGAAAAAACCGATCATATCGCTGCCAAGAGCAGGTCCCTGGAAATTTTATATGATATTGCCACTGATTTGAGTACTGCCAGAAATCTCGATGAATTGCTTGAACAATTCCTTGATACACTAATGGTGCTGGTAGATGCCAAGGCTGCAAGCGTCAGGTTATTGACTGAAAATAATTCTACCTTATTAATCGCGAGCCGGGGTTTTTCCAGTGAAATAATAAAACAGGAAAACTGCATGGATATTGATCTATGCCTCTGCGGCAATATTACAAAAAACGGTGGCATTGGTATTCAAACAGGCATCGAAACGTGTAACAAAATTATTGGACAAGAGTTGCTTGTTGATGGCTGTGCCGAATTAGTCGTTGTCCCGCTCCAGTACCGGGAAAAAATTCTCGGGATCTATAATCTTTTCCTGAAACGATCAAGTGATGAACTGGGAAGAGATGTCAGGGATTTATTAAATAGTATCGGTAAACATCTTGGGCTGGCGATTGAAAAATCCCGGCTTGATGATAATGAACGTCGACTGGCCATTATGGAAGAACGAAATATGATAGGCAACGAGTTACACGACTCCCTGGCGCAATCACTGGTCAGCATGCGCCTGCAAATTAAAATGCTGGGTGAGATATTATACAAAAAAGATATCCGCGGTGCTCAAAACGAAGTAAGAAGACTAAAATCAGCAATCGATGAAGCCCACGAAGATTTGCGCGATGTGCTGGGAAACTATAAATCACGTATCGATGATCGTGGACTTGTTCCTGCCATCAAAGACCTGGTCTTGAAATTCAGAGAAGAAACAAAAATATCGGTTTTTTTACAAAACGAGTGGAATCAATACAGCTTTTCTCCAGTTCAGGAGGTGCAAGTTTACAGAATTATTCAGGAAGCACTGACGAATGTTAGAAAACACAGTAATGCATCTAATGTCAGAATAATATTAAAATACGGTCTTGATGAAGAGTTTATAATCCTGATTGAAGATGACGGACATGGTATAGAAACTGACACAGCAGGACATGCTTCACGGCCCGGTGAAAACATTGGAATTTCAATTATGAAGGAACGAGCGCAAAGATTAGATGGCACGCTATCAATAGAAAGCGAGCCTGGAGAAGGCACGCAAATTTCTTTAGGTTTTCCTGCTATCCATAAGCAAAATAATTCAACTAATCTAATTCGAGAAATTTCCAATGCGCGTACTTCTTATTGACGATCACGCCCTGGTGCGCAAAGGCATAGAAACTTTACTACAGAGTCGAGGTATCGATATTGCCGCCTCAGTGGGCAGTGGTCAGGAAGGCATAGAAAAGGCCAGAGAATTAAAGCCCGATATTATTTTACTGGATATGAAAATGCCGGGCATGACTGGCCCGGAAACACTGCAAGCACTCAGGTCTGAAAAAATTGAAACACCTGTTTTGATGTTAACCATGAGTCGCGAAGAACAAGACCTGGCAGAAGCCTTGCGTAGTGGTGCCCAGGGTTATTTGCTGAAAGACATGGATCCGGAAGACCTGGTACCGGCATTAAATTCGGCATTATCTGGTGATAACGTTGTAGCCAAAGAACTCATTGGATCGCTTACCAGGATTGTTCAAGGTAAAACAGATGAGCTGGATAAGCCTGCTGACAGGCACAAGGGATTAGACAACCTGACGCCCCGTGAAAGTGAAATTATAAGTCATATTGCCGATGGTCAAAGTAACAAAGTCATTGCCCGTGAACTGGATATTACCGATGGCACCGTTAAACTTCATGTTAAATCGATTCTACGAAAACTGGGCGTGCACTCCCGTGTCGAGGCAGCAGTCATTGCCGTTGAGAACGGTATTAATCGAAAAGAAAAAAAGAGCTAAGCAAAAAAGTATCATTCCTGACTATTGGGCCGGAATGACAAGCTTCCGTCATCCCGCGGAAGCGGGTATCCAGTACATAACTAACAAACTGCTCATTAAAACACTTGGATTCCCGTTGCCCCGGGAATGACGAGGTGGTGGGATAACAACTTTTGTAGGGTGGAGGGTGGGCATCGCCCACCAATGAGTCAATAAACTAGTAATTTTCCTGCTCTTGCTCTGCATGAAACCAGTTCAGACTTTCACGCAACTTCACCACTTCCCCTACAATAATAAGCGTTGGCGCTTTTACTCTTTTCTTTTTGACCATGTCCGGCATGGTTTCCAAATCACCGACGATGACTCTTTGGTGACGTGTTGTGCCTTGCTGCACCAACGCTACCGGTGTGTTCTTAACCAGGCCGTGTGATATTAATTCCTGGCATAACGCGTCAATTCCCACCAGGCCCATATAGATAACCAGCGTTTGGTTAGGCTTGGCAATACCATCCCAGTTTAAGTTAAAGTTACCGTCTTTTAGATGGCCTGTGACGAAAGCAACGGATTGTGAATAATCCCTGTGAGTCAAGGGAATCCCGGAGTAAGAAGCACAACCGGCTGCGGCGGTAATACCGGGCACCACCTGAAATGGAATACCCTCCTTCGCCAGCAATTCAATTTCTTCACCGCCACGACCAAAAATAAATGGATCGCCACCTTTTAATCGGCAAACTCGCTTGCCTTCTTTTGCCAGTTTCACCAACAGCGTGTTAATTTTGTCCTGGGGTATGGCATGTTTGTCTTTTTCCTTGCCAGCATAAATTTTTACGGCATCACGCCTGACCAAATCAAGCACTTCCGGTGACACCAGTCGATCATGGACAATGACGTCTGCTTGCTGCATTAGTCGCAAGGCACGAAAAGTTAATAAATCCGGATCGCCAGGGCCGCCACCGACTAAATAAACTTCACCAACTTCGGTATCACCTTTTTTTCTTTTTAAATCTTTTTCCAGCTCATTTTTAGCTTGTTGTTCCTGTCCTGAAAAAACAAGTTCAGCCACCCGACCTTGCAGAGTTTTTTCCCAGAAAATCCTGCGTTCGTTGATGCTGGTAAATGTTTGCTTTACCTTGTCCCGATATTCCTTGGCCAAACCAGCAAGCCTGCCATAAGCAGCAGGTATGGTTGACTCCAGCTTGGCACGAATTAACCTGGCCAAAACCGGCGAAGTACCGCCACTGGATATGGCTATAACAATAGGTGAACGATCAACAATTGAGGGCATAACAAACTGGCACAAGTCAGGCGTATCAACCACGTTGACAGGTATGCTCAGTTTGTCGGCAGCGCTGGCAACCAATGCATTCACCGCCCGGTTATTCGTCGCGGCAATGACTAATACGTTGCCAGCAACCTGATCCTCGGTAAACTCACCAATAATATGGCTAATCTCATCCGACGCGGTCAAAGCTGACATTTGTTTACATAAATCCGGTGCCACAACTGTAACAGCGGCGCCGGCACGTTTAAGTAGCTCGACCTTGCGATGGGCAATTTCACCGCCACCAACCACCAGACAGGGTTTATTTTCCAGTCGTAAGAATATAGGGAAATATTTCATAAGTCGCTGATTTTACACTAAAGAACGCTTACTGTCCTGCTCTCTATGCTTACACCATGCAATCTCGACAGTTAACGATTGGTTTAATTGTAATTAATAATGGCTTTAAGTTATAAATGAAAATATCATATTCACACGATAGACTACAACTCATAATAAGGCTGATAATTTAATGAGGAATATGCCCGTAATATTTTTCCCGATCCTGTTTCTGATATCTTATGTTAGTTTTGCAGAAGAAATATCATTCAAGGAATTGATATCAAACAACCGGGTCAACTTGAATAAAATTGAACTAAATATGCCCAAAGAACAGGTCAGGGAATTTATGGGTAACGACCACGCTGAAACCGGTAATGGCATAGCTCCAAATCCCTATAAAAAAGAAATTATAGAATCAGGAAAAAAACAATATGAAGTCTACTATTACCTGAACAGAAAGTATCCACCGTTCACATCTATAAAGCTGACTCAAACTGTACCTGTCATTTTTCTCGACGGTGAAGTTATAGGATGGGATTGGGCAAAACTAAGAAAAATACAGAATAGTGAATAATTTTATTCAGAATGGCGCATAAAATAATTGCTTTTATTTTTGATGAACTATCCTATGTTTCATGTTTTTAGTTTTCTTTTTTATAATCCAAATATACTTTTTCAATAAAGTTAGCGGCTATCAGGAAATCACCAAAAAAAATAGCTGCCAACTTCTGAACCGCTTCGCTTCTCATCTAATACTACCTGATCTTACATAAATAATAATTCTTACCTGGTGGTGTCCGTCTTGTATTCGACGACTCAAGTACGTATGACTGCTCGAAAAGATAGTGCCCTTGATTTAGCTGTAACCCCTCCCGTTTTTTTCAATTACTTTCTGTCTCAATTAATAATAAGTACAGTAAGCCTGCACCGCTTATCCCTATAAATTAACCACTTGGTTTTTTTAAAAAAATATCTACTCCGATTATCCTGAAAAATAAACCATTTGGCACATGTGCAGATATGTATCTTTTTTTGTTACTACTGCTTGTCTAGAGTTTGGGTGACATAAAAACACTAACCCCAAAACAGGGAGATTTCGTCACCGGAAGGCGAAGTAATTTTTTAGGAAAACAATTATGCTCACAAAGCACCGACCCATTATCATGGTACGACTTCTATTTGTCTTTTTTTCGGTATTAGCAATTTCCGCTTGTTCTTCAGAAGGATCAGTAGAAGCAACGCCGCCAATCAATAACAGCATCTTGTACACACTGGACGCCTCCACCACGGGAACTGGCACCTTGTCCAGTACACCCGTTGGTATTTCCTGCGGCAGTGATTGCACAGAAGATTATATAAGTGGCACACAGGTGGCGTTAACAGTATCGCCTGGTGGTGGCTTTGTTTTTAATAACTGGAGCGGCGCCTGTACCGGAACCAGCAGCTGTTCTGTTTCCATGACCCAGAATCAATCAGTGGTCGCGAACTTTGTAACTGCGGCACCCGGCACCTATCAATTGGTTGTCAGCACTAATACTGGTGGTACTGTGTCCAGTAGTCCGGCTGGAATAAATTGTGGCAGTGATTGCACGCAATCCTACGCAGATGGTACGTCGGTTACCCTGACGCCAACGCCTGACCCAACTTACACGTTTGTTGGCTGGAGCGGTGCCTGTAGTGGCAATGCACCATGCACCGTTACAATGAATCAGAATCAGGTCGTGACTGCTTTTTACTCATCGGGTAATGTGGCAGATCTTTGTGCCGGACTGATTACAGACAAAGCTGCTCACCCCATGACGGCGCTGGCAAAACCGGCAGTCGGGGTCGCGGTGACAGATCCCCAATTCGGCACAACCATTCGCCGAATCAGTAACGCTGGCAGCACCGGTGTAATCAAACCAGCCTATTCGACCATACCGGCCTGGAATGCTGATGAGTCTTACCTGATTTTGTACCACACCGGCTCCGGTGTGCCGGGTGGGGCTGGCCATCACTTATACAATGGCAAAACCTATCAACACATCAAAAAACTGAGCATCAATCCACCGGATCTTGAGCAATTCTACTGGCATGGAACCGACCCAGACATTCTTTATTATGTAAATAGCAGCAACAAGACATTGACCCGCTATCTTATTAGCAGCGATACCAAGCAGGCGGTTCGCGATTTCTCGTCCACCTGCCCTGCCGGTAGCATCAGTGGCGGCGGTGACCCCATGTATATGTCGTGGGACACCGATGTCATCGGACTGTCTTGTTCATCAGGCACCTCGTTTTCTTATCGAATCAGTACTGATACGGTAGGGACAACCGCGGCCGCATCAGGTGGTCTGGCACCCATTGCGTCTGCTAGTGGTTCACAGCTATTTTTTATTAACAGCGGCGCCGCCGAGGTGCGTGACCTTAATATGAACTTCGTACGCAGCCTGAGTATCGCCAATCCATTTGATCACGCCTCCCTTGGACGCCTTGCGAACGGTCGCGATACCCACAATGCGGTTGCCTTTGACGGCGCTCTTACCGGATCGCTGGTGACCAATGACATGAATGACGGCAGTTCCCGTGTGATTGTCGGTCCCAGTACCGGTTATCCTTATCCTCCCTCAGGCACCCATGTTTCGGCACTGGCGCTTCAGGCTCCCGGCTGGGTGGCGGTATCAATCGTCGGCAATACCAGCGGTCAAACCGTGCTGGCCAATGAGTTGTTACTGGCCAATACCAATGCCGGCGGGCAAGTCTGCCGTGTCGGCCATAATCGCACCTTTGGTAAGGCCGGGCCCCGTGGATACTGGGCCGAGCCCCAGGTCGTGATCAGCCCAAGCGGGACACGTTTGTTATTCGGCAGTGACTGGGGTGGCGGTAATTCCGTAGATGCCTATGTCGTTGAGTTACCCAGTTACAGGCCTTGATTAAAAAAAGGGGCGCAAGGCCCCTCCTACTAATATTGAGGCAGGCCGCTCCTGCCAGTCGCTCCCGACTTCCTGTCTCCCGCGACACTTATACGTCCATGTATGTCGTCCCTGTGCTCGCGGCACCTGGGCATCTGACCACCAGGGATGACCTGAGCAAAGCGAGGAAATGCTGAATGAAGCCCGAAGGGATTCTACAGTGGGTGGGAATGCGACCGGAGCGTAGCGCAGGAAGTACTTGATGAAACGCCAAAGGCGGTTCTAGTGCAAAAGGATTGTCTGGAACAATCCTTGCCATGCCCATAGGGCCGTTCCCGCACTTCCATGTGCTCCACGGCATTTGCACATCCTGTGTGGCAGATTCTCACCCGGTGTGTGGTTCGAAGCCACATCACAGACAATAAATATAAAAAGGGGCGCAAAGCCCCTTTTTATATTAATGGCGGAGAGGCAGGGATTCGAACCCTGGGAGGGGATAAACCCTCAACGGTTTTCAAGACCGCCGCATTCGACCACTCTGCCACCTCTCCTGTAATCAATATTTTGCTTAATTATTTTCTATTTTTTATTTACTCCAATTTGTAACAATCACCGCTGCTTGGCGACCACCTCTCCAGATAAAACTTATTTTATTCTTTAAAATTCTAATTCACTTACTTACCTCAGTATTATTACGCCGCTTTACTGGATTCCGGGTTTTACTTTAGTTTCGCCCGAAGACGGTGCCTGGACTCTAAAATTGCTTGAAATTGGCATTTTTAGCCTCCATATGAGTCGCATAACGCGATAATTGGCCCGTTTGCAGCGAGCCGAAGAATACCCAATGAATCTGCTGATTACCAGCCTGATTTACGGGTTTATGCTGTTTGAGTTCTACCTGATTTCTGTCAGTCTTCAGGTTGATTTAAGGGGGAACATTCCCGTATGCTACGGCTCAAATAACCTATATTTAGTAACTTGAGGATGAAAAAATGATCGAGAATCCAGTCATTGTCGACCGCGGACAGTCATCTGCGCTTGCGACCAACAAGGTCCTGAGAAACACCTACATGCTGCTTTCCATGACGCTACTGTTTAGCGGTCTCACGGCGGGTCTTTCAATGGCCATGCAGCTTCCCTTCGCCGTCTACTTTGGCAGCGTTATTGGCGCATTCGCGCTTATCTGGCTGGTGCTGCCACGAGTCGCGAATTCTGGTGCCGGTATCGCAGTGGTTTTTGTTATTACTGGTTTGCTTGGGCTCGGGCTTGGCCCGCTGTTAAATTACTACACTGCCCTGGCTAACGGTTCACAAGTTATTACCCTGGCCCTGGGTGGCACCGGTGTAATTTTCGTCGGCTTGTCTGCCTATGTACTAACCACTAAAAAAGATTTCAGCTTCATGGGCGGTTTTCTGATGGCTGGATTCCTGGTGATCCTGGTTGCGGCTATCGCTAATATCTTTTTTCAGATTCCTGCACTTTCGCTCACCATTTCTTCGGCCATCATTTTGATTATGAGCGGTTTCATTCTCTATGATACCAGTCGCATTATTCATGGTGGTGAAACTAACTATATAATGGCAACCATTGGTTTATACCTCAGCCTTTACAATATATTTGTCAGTCTGCTACAGATTCTTGGAATTTTTGGTGGAGATGATTAAACAAGTTTAAGCCAGATACAAAAAGCCCCGGTTTATCCGGGGTTTTCTTTTTGGAAAAATAATATATGGATTTATGGTTTAAAATTGGCGGCGCCGTATTACTCGCAACTATGTTTGTTGTCATCTTGCCGCGGGCAAAACACATGCTCGCCAATAGCCCCAAGGGCAGTGCCCAGGACTGGATCGGCGTCCTTTTTCCGATTTTACTTGTGGTACTTTTTGTAGTATTCCTGATTTCACTTGTTTAAAAAAACTAAGCGCTCATGCAGGACAGAGAAAACTCACCGTCACTACTTCTAAAAAAATAAATTACTTAGAGACAGGATTAACAAGATTTACTGGATTAAGGTTTCAGGAATGACGGGATGGTGGGCAATGCCCACCCTACACTTCGGGCTCTATTAATTTCTGGCCACCCATGTAGGGTTGCAAAATAGTTGGTATCGCGACTGCCCCGCTCTCCTGTTGATAATTTTCCATGATCGCTACCAAAGCCCTGCCAACGGCCAGTCCTGAACCGTTCACAGTATGCACCAGTTCCGGCTTACCTTTTTCAGTGGGTCGCCATCTTGCCTGTAATCTTCTTGCCTGGAATGATTCGAAATTACTGCAAGACGATATTTCCCGGTATGTTTTTTGTGCCGGTAACCAGGCCTCCAGGTCATAGGTCTTGGCTGCAGAAAATCCCAAATCCCCGGTACATAAACTCACTACGCGATAGGGTAACTCAAGTTTTTGCAATATTGTTTCGGCATGGCCGGTTAGTTCTTCCAGTGCATCATAGGATTTACCGGGTTCGACTATTTGCACTAATTCAACTTTTTCAAACTGGTGTTGCCTGATCATGCCACGGGTATCTTTTCCGTAGGAACCGGCTTCACTCCTGAAACAGGGGGTGTGGGCCGTAAACTTAAGCGGTACCTCGTGGCCATTCAGTATCGTGTCTCGCACAAGATTGGTGACGGGCACTTCGGCAGTCGGGATTAAATAATATTCTTGCTCTGTATTCAGTTTAAATAAATCCTGTTCAAACTTGGGCAACTGCCCCGTCCCCTCCAGGCTTTTTTCGTTAACAATATAAGGCACGTACACTTCTTTGTAGCCATGCTCACTCGTATGTGTATCCAGCATAAATTGGGTCAAGACGCGGTGCAGGCGCGCGAGCTGGCCGGACATGTGAGAAAAACGTGAGCCGGCAATTTTTGCCGCAACTTCAAAATCGAGCATGCCCAACTGTGCGCCAATATCAACATGGTCGAGCACATCAAAACTATACTTTTTTGGTTGACCCCATTTTTTTATTTCCTGATTGTCATTTTCATCTTTGCCTGCCGGCACGCTGTCATGGGGAATATTAGGCACGTTCAGGCTTAACGTTCGTAGCTGATTTAAAATATCAGATAGTTGCGTTTCTTTTTCCTTAAGCGCCTGACCAAGACTGCTGACTTCGGCCAATAACTCAGTTGCATTATTGCCTTTTGATTTTTCCTGGCCAATGAGTTTTGATTTTTTATTGCGCTGACTTTGGAGATCCTGTGTTTCAACCTGAATAGATTTTCGTGTTGACTCCAGTTTATTGATGCGCGCCGTATCGAGTGTATAGCCGCGTTTCTTGAGTAAATCTGCCGCCAGTTTTATATCATCTCTAAAATATCGTTGTTCCAGCATACGTTAACCTTTAAATTCCTTAAGAGTATCTATTTTTGTTCTTTATCACTTATATATTAATATTGGCCAACCATGTCACCATATGACCCGGTTTTATTGTCTCGCCCAGTTGCTCAACAATAATCTCTACCTTTTCAGGTGCATCAAAAAATTCAATTACAATAGGCAAGTCCAGAGACAAATCAATTACGCCGACGCCGTGTAATACACCCGAATCACCATAACCGGCAATACCCCGAAACACGGTCACACCTCTTATTTTATCCCAGTCACGCAATTTTTTGATTAAGTTGTTTAATTGTTTTTCGCCTTCAGTTAAATAGATTCTGGCCATCATCACTTGTTCAGTATTCATATTTGTCTCCCAATAATAATACCGAGCCAGGCAGCAACCAGGCTGGCAGAAACACTTACCAATATATTAACCAGGGCCTTGGTGTAGGATCCATCTTCAACGAGGTTGAGTGTCTCAATTGAAAACGTGGAAAAGGTCGTAAACGCCCCCAGCAATCCAATTAATATTGCACTCCGAATTACTGTTTCAATTTCCCAGCGCTCGACAAAAAGCACGAATAAAAACCCCATTAGCAATGACCCGATAACGTTAACGGTCAGTGTCCCGTAAGGAAAGTCACGGCCAAATATTGCATGGGTATTAATCGACACCCAGTAGCGAAGCACAGAACCGATTGCCCCGCCCGCTGCGATCGCCAGGAATTGATTCATGCCAATGATAGATTCATATGAGAAGATCCATGCCAGGGTATTTACAATTAAGCTGTAATTCCATCGCTATGTATTTCTTTTTTTATCAAGCTCGCGTAATTTTTCCAGGTGTGCTGCAATTTTGGTTTCCAGTCCCCGACCTACAGGCTGGTAATAATTAATTGGCGATTTACCTTCTGGCAGGTAACTTTCGCCGGCAGCATAAGCATTTTGCTCGTCATGAGCATAACGGTAATTTTTTCCATAATCCAATTCTTTCATGAGTTTTGTCGGCGCATTTCGCAGGTGGTATGGCACTTCTAATGAGCCAGTAGATTTCACATCTGACAACGCTGCTTTGTACGCTTTATAGACCGCGTTACTCTTGGGCGAGCATGCCAGGTAAATTACGGCCTGGGCAATCGCCAGTTCACCCTCGGGACTACCCAGTCGTTCCTGTACGTCCCATGCTCGCAGGGCAATATTCAGGGCATGGATATCGGCATTGCCGATATCCTCACTGGCCATGCGCACTACCCGCCTGGCGATGTACAAGGGATCGCAGCCACCATCAATCATGCGTACAAACCAGTACAGGGCCGCATCGGGGTCAGACCCACGCACTGACTTATGGAGTGCCGATATTTGGTCATAAAAGGCCTCGCCGCCTTTATCAAAGCGCCTGACGCCATCACTGACAATATTGTTTATTATCTCTATAGTGATTATTTCTTCACTTAAGTCAGATGCCATTTCGAGAAAGTTGAGCGCCCGCCTGGCATCACCATCTGCGGCAGTGACGAGCCGATCCCTGGCATCATCTGTGATTTTAATTGCAAGCCCGCCAAGACCGCGAGACTTATCAGTTAATGCGTGTTGGATAATTTTTGTAATAGCCTGTTCGTCCAGTACTTTTAAAACGTAGACCCTGGCCCTTGATAACAAGGCATTATTGAGCTCAAAAGATGGGTTCTCGGTCGTTGCCCCTATAAAAAAGAAAGTGCCATCCTCAATGAATGGTAAAAAACCATCCTGCTGCGCCTTGTTGAATCGATGGACTTCATCGACGAAGACAATGGTTTTGCTCCCACCTGCCTGGAACTGTTTCGCCTGGGCGACCGCTTCCCTGATTTCTTTGACGCCCGCCATCACCGCAGACAATTTAATAAATTTTGCCTGAACGTTTTTGGAGATTAACCGTGCCAGTGTTGTTTTTCCGGTGCCCGGTGGCCCCCAAAAAATCATTGAGTGCAGGTGGTTATCTGTTATGAGCTTGTAGAGCGGTTTTTCTTTTGCCAGCAAATGATCCTGGCCAAAAAAATCATCAATTTTTTCAGGCCTCATACGGTCGGCGAGCGGGTGATCGTTAATGTTACCTGGCTCAGAAAACATATCACCAGTATCTAATTCGCCCAGTCCTGTCATTGCTGGCCTACTACATCGACGCCTTTGGGTGGTGTGAATTTAAAAATACTTTTTTTGAGCGATATATTCTCTTTTGCTTTTTTCAGATTTATTCGGGTAGTTTGACCAAAACTGTCAACTAACTCCAATACCAGTAACTTTTTATTTTTAAAGCCTATTTTAATAACACTAAAATTTTCCTGTTCTCCTTTAGACTTTAAACTTAGCCAGGTAATATTTTTTTTAGTTCCAAGATTTTTAATAATAAAGTTATTTGTCAATTTTTGATTGCCAGCCAATAACAACGCCGGCGTTTGCCTAACGTTGCCCCGGTAGTCCTTAACCGTCACTTGCCTTAGTTCCGGGTCATAGATCCATACTTTTTTGCCGTCACCAATAATTTGTTGTGTAAAAGGTTTTTTATAATCCCACCTGAATTTCCCGGGTCTTTTGATCCAGAAACGACCCGATGATTCCTGGATAGTATTCCCTTCTGCATCCATCACTACCTGATTAAAATCGGCCTGGTAGGTGCGAACATTGTTAAAAAATCGTTCCAGTAAACGAGTAGACGAACCAACAGAAGTTTGGCCTGCTCCGGCGACAGATGCATAGACAGTAAATAACGCAATAGTCGATACAATGAGCCCGAATTTTCTTAACATGAAATCTACTTACCTGCCTGGGGGTGGGGGCGCCAAAACTTCACGACTACCATTGGACTGCAGTGGGCCAACCACGCCTGCTTTTTCCATTTGCTCAACCAGTCTTGCGGCACGGTTATAACCAATACGCAGGCGTCGCTGGACACCGGAAATTGATGCCCGCCTGGTTTCAGTCACGATTGCCAGCGCCTCATCGTAAAGCGGGTCTGACTCGGCATCATCGTCATTCATGCCGCCAGAAATAGCGCTGCCAGTAGCGCCATCCTGCTGGTTACCGGCCAGGATATCCTCATTATATATAGGTGGCCCACTACTCTTTAGTGCCTGGACAACTTTCTGGACTTCATGATCATCGACAAAACTGCCGTGAATACGGGTTGGAATACCCTGACCTGGCAGTAAAAATAACATGTCGCCATGGCCCAGTAATTGTTCTGCGCCCATTTGATCAATAATGGTTCGTGAATCAACCCGCGAGGATACCTGGAAGGCAATACGTGCCGGAATATTTGCTTTTATGAGGCCGGTTATCACGTCTACTGACGGTCTTTGAGTGGCAAGTATTAAGTGTAGTCCCGCTGCCCGCGCCTTTTGTGCCAGCCTGGCAATGAGTTGTTCAACTTTTTTGCCGACCACCATCATCAAGTCGGCCAGCTCATCTATTAATATTACGATGTAAGGCAAGTGGACCAGTTCTGGTGCTTCTTCCCCTTCCTCTCCTTCAGTGGCGACAAATAATGGATCGCGTAGTGGCTCACCTTTTTCCTTAGCTTCTTTAACTTTACGGTTATAACCGCCAATATTTCTGACTCCCATGGCGGCCATTAAACGATAACGGCGCTCCATTTCGAAAATGCACCAGCGCAACGCATTGGCCGCCTGTTTCATGTCTGTGACTACCGGTGTTAATAAATGCGGTATGCCTTCGTACATGGCCAGTTCCAGCATTTTAGGATCCACCATAATGAGGCGAACCTGGTCAGGGGTGGATTTGTAAATCATGCTTAAAATTAAAGCATTGACGCAAACAGATTTGCCGGAGCCCGTGGTACCGGCAATCAACATGTGTGGCATCTTGGCCAAATCATCAACCACTGGCTGACCGCTGATATCTTTACCCATCGCCAATGCCAATGGTGAGCGGACACTATCGTATTCCTGCGAAGATAATATTTCTTTCAGCTTGACCACTTCCCGGGTTTCATTGGGTACTTCCAGGCCGATAGTTGTTTTACCGGGAATATTTTCAACCACGCGCAAACTAATCACAGACAAGGACCGGGCAAGATCATTGGCAAGATTTGTTATCTGGGATGCCTTAATACCCGCTGCGGTCTCTATTTCAAACCGGGTGATGACCGGCCCCGGATGAACCGCGACTACTTGTACCTCGAGATTAAAATCCAGCAACTTTTTTTCTACCATCCTGGACATGGTTTCCAGTCCGTGTCGGGAAAATACGGGTTTATTAGAGGACTCTGGATCGTCTAATAAATTGAGCGAGGGCAACTCACCACCACTGGGCACCTCGAATAATGGCACCTGCTTTTCCCGTTCGCTGCGGGCGCTTTGTTTTATTTGCTGAATCTTTGGTTCTATGCGGGGTGCCGGGCGCTTGAATAATTTTTCTTTTTCGACAGCAACAGTTTCATGGCGCTCTTTTTTCGCCTGCATGCCAATAATGTAGTCACGTATTTTATGGGTAAGGACTTTTGCCTGGGTTGACCCTTCCAGTATCGACCAGCCAATACCATCCATTAACCGCAGCCATGACAAGCCGGTAAATAAAGTGACACCGGCCAGGAATATGGCCAATAAAAATATAGTGGCGCCAACAAAACTGAAAACTGCGACCAGGCCCGAGCCTGTGATATCGCCAATCACGCCACCACTGGTAAACGGCAGGCTGGAATCGGCAAAGGAAAAATGCAGCGTGGCCAGGCCGCAACTCCCTATTATGACCATTACACCGCCGGCGCCGGTTATCAGTTTATGTCGAATATCAGGATGGGTGGGATCATGGCGATGTAAAAAAATTTTCATACCGCCATAGGCAACCATGACAGGTATCAAGTAAGCCAAATATCCCAGGATATTGAGTAATATATCAGCCAGCCAGGCACCAAAAGGGCCGCCAATATTGCTCACGGGCCGTGCCGCACCCAGGTGCGGCCATGCCAGGTCAGTCGGCGTATAGGTCCAGAGTGATAACAGCAAATACAAGGCAATGGCCCCAAACACATACAGGGCTGCCTCACGAAGCAGGATTATCAGGCGCGGAGCCAGTGGAGTTTGAATGCCTTTTTTTCTAGTCGCCTGAGCCACAATTCTCTTTTCTTACAACGGATTTAGCTGATTCTCGCCTTTTATGGCCGCTAAGCCAAGGCCTGTTTAAAAATCACCGGTTGGCCAGTTTACTAAAACTGGCTTTATGGCCGACTAGCGGCAATAACCTCTCTCACAACACCCTGAATACAAGGGATCTGCAGATTGTCATAACTTGGCCATGCTTTCCCCTGGCCTTGCCATCACGTAATATTGGAACATATGCCGTTGAACATGGTCATAGTATTTTCAGTTTAAGAAATAATAAACGATTTATATCTGCCTACCAGGAGTTCTAATAATGTCTGATGTAAAACATGCCCGGGTGCTCATCCTTGGCTCTGGCCCCGCTGGCTATTCCGCCGCAGTTTATGCTGCCCGCGCCAATCTCAACCCGGTCCTGATCACCGGGCTTGAACAAGGCGGTCAGCTTGTAATGACAACGGAAGTTGATAACTGGCCCGGTGATGTCGAAGGTCTTGACGGCCCTGGTTTAATGGATCGCATGCGTCGCCATGCCGAACGCTTTAAGACAGAAATAATAATTGACCAAATAAACACAGTTGAACTCGGCCAGCGACCTTTTAAACTGTTTGGTGATAACGGTTCCTATACCTGTGATGCACTGATTCTTTGCACTGGCGCCTCTGCCATGTATCTTGGCTTGCCGTCTGAAGAAGCGTTTCGCGGTCGTGGCGTATCGGCCTGTGCGACTTGTGATGGATTCTTTTATAAAAATAAACGTGTCGCCGTCATCGGTGGTGGCAATACCGCCGTTGAAGAAGCCCTTTATCTTTCAAATATAACCGAACATGTCACTGTCATCCATCGACGTGATGAATTTTCTGCTGAGGCAATTCTCATTGACCAGATTATGGAAAAAGAAAAAAATGGGAATATAACCATTGAGTGGAACCACCAACTCGATGAAATCCTGGGCGATGACAGTGGTGTTACCGGTATTCGTATTAAAAATAAAGAAAGTATAATGAAAAATATTGACTTGATGGGTGTATTTATCGCTATTGGTCACAAGCCCAATACTGATATTTTTAAAGATCAACTCGACATGACGGGCGGTTACCTTAAAACAAATGGCGGAACAGACGGTAACGCAACTGCAACCAGCATAGATGGCGTATTTGCCGCTGGTGATGTGCAGGATCATGTTTACCGTCAGGCGATAACTTCTGCGGGTAGTGGTTGTATGGCGGCCCTGGATGCTGAGCGCTATTTAAAACTTAGCAAATAAAAACTTAACAAATAAAATCTAATTAAACAAAATCAAGCTAAATAGAATCTGTCTGAGACTTTCACATTAAGATACAAACCTTGAACAGTAATAATAAAGATAAAAATAAAGACAACGGCCCTGGAGACGATCTGTTCAAGCAGGCGATCAATGACGTGCGCCCTATACCCCAGGATAAAGTGTCGCCCTATCGCACTAAAAAAAAAGCAGTACCAACTAAACGTATTGAGGACGACCAGGATGTGATGGACAGCCTGCTTTCGGATCATGTCTCGGAAGAAATTGAGTCTGGTGAAGAATTATTATTTCAGCGGCCGGGCATTCAGAATAATGTTATGCGCAAATTGCGTAAGGGTCAGTATTCAATCGAAGCACAGCTGGATTTACACCGTATGATTGTGCCGGAGGCAAGAGAGTCGCTTGTAGACTTTCTCGTGACTTCCAGAAAACA
This sequence comes from Acidiferrobacteraceae bacterium, assembly GCA_003228915.1. GTDB lineage: Bacteria > Pseudomonadota > Gammaproteobacteria > Acidiferrobacterales > SZUA-150 > SZUA-150. The sequence continues at coordinate 44,847 of QIGL01000003.1, read as the reverse complement.
GGGGCTACGCTGTGTGCGAGTGATTCACGGAAAAGGTCTGGGTTCACCCGGTAAGCTACCGGTGCTAAAAGGCATGGTAAACAGCTGGCTCAAACAGCGCGATGACGTGCTGGCATTTTGTTCGGCACCTCGCCAGGATGGTGGCACCGGCGCGGTTTATATTTTACTAAAAAAATTACCAGGTTAAAAACGAACTATGCGTTAAGGAAATGCCGGCATAGTCGGCTCAACACCCTTGTTAAGCGCCTCGGGATGTCTTTTTTCAATAATTTCCGATACTGCCTCAACTTTATTTTTGGGAATATCGATCATCATCAGAAACTGGCCGTCCTCAATTGATTTTTCAAACCTGACCAATTGGCTATTAGGCGCACCCACGCCAATCAGCGCTGCTACCCAGGTTCCAAATACAGCACCAAACAATCCAAGTGCCAGGATAATTCCCGTCCCTATTGGTAAGCCGTCAGGCGGAAAATTAAGGAAATAAACGCCCACTAGTACACCTAGTATACCGCCAACTGCCAGGCCCAGCTCTGCGCCATGGAACACATCAGTTTTCTGGAACATGGTTGCTTCAGGTAAATCCCCGAGCTGTGTTCCTCGTTTCGCCAGTATATGAATATTATGATCAGGGACACGGGCAAGCAACATATCACGGAACGTTGATTTGGTTTCTTTCAAGGTGGGAATCAGGATATACATTCGCCTTTTCATGATGGTCTCCTTTGGCAAGCAACTGCTATACAAACACGGTTAGATTACAAACTACCCCTTTTTCTTTTATGTGGCTATCACTAATTACACACACGATCATTAAGGGTAATTAATTATTACAACAATCAGTAATAACACTCATCACTAAATACCTAATAATTATTAATAAACTTAATTAATTAGTTCTAACTGTTTTTATTGGCATATTTTTTTCTTTTCGTAATCCGGAAAAGTATTAAATACATCCTCATTTTTTTGCAACATCTGCCTGTGTCGATTTAAAATTAATACCCCGTCCTTTTCCTGGCTCAAGCAACGAGAGCCTTGGCGTGACTGGTGTGATAAAATTAATTAATATCGCCCAATCAATAAAATCTTGTTAAAAATCTCTACTTTTCATTTTTAGGCTGCACTCAAGTAACGGCACGGGTATGACCTTAATTTAGAGATGATTTTATAAGTAAAGTTCAAAACAACTAACTCAACTGTGTTCTCGAATTACAACCTTTCTAGCCAATTAAATTCTTTTTATTCATGTAGTTAACGGTTATTCCAGACAAATTATTGGAATTAGGCACGTTATATGCATATTAAAAACTAGTTATTTAAAAAATTGACTAGGAATAGACTGGAGATGAAAAAATTAAAAATATTCATAATTATCCTGGGGCTCATGGCAGCGCCATTTGCGGCCTGCAAAGCAGATGCTGCCAATGGGCTATTTACAGTACAAATGAAACTGGCGTTGAAAGGCAAACCCCATGACCAGTATTTCCTTGGTGTTATGTACGAAGAAGGTCTCGGCACCGACGTCGACTTAAAATCTGCCCGTATGTGGTATGAAAAATCAGCCAGACAGAATTACACGCTGGCGATCAAAAAATTAAAGCAATTGGATAAACCAAAACCAGTCATTAAAGACAATCCTTATGTAGCAACCGTAAATAAACCTAAAAAGACAAAAATCGTGCGCGCAAAAATCAAGGCCAAACCAGGTTTTTCAAAGGAAGAATTGGCCGCCAAAAAAATGATTGAAAAAAAACGTGAAGCATGGCGTAAGGCCATGAGTAAACAAGCAGAATATGCAGAGGATGCTTTTGAATAAGGGCATGGATGCTGATTGTTAAAGTAAATACAGCATTAAGAGGTTAGTATCATGTCGTATTCGAAATGTGCAACAAACAAAGTTGGCAACCTGCCCAGGATTATCCTAAGCACCGCTATATCGATTGTCTTGCTTGCAAGTGGAATCCAAACCGCTTCAGCCTATGCAGATGGCGATATACTGGAACTTGCCATTCAGCCAGTTCTTTCGGAAGCTAAAACCAAAAAAGCGTTCAAGCCACTGGCTGAATATTTATCTAAAATTACAGGCAAAACGGTAGTCGTAAAAACCATGCCAAACTTCATGGCCTACTGGGATACTGTCAGGCGCGCTAAAAGTTATGACCTGATACTGGATGCAGCACATTTCACTGACTATCGTAGTAAAAAATATGGTTTTAAAGTGCTGGCAAAAATCCCGGACAGCGTCAGTTACAGCCTGATTGTTTTAGCGGAGAATTTTATCTTTGATCCGTCAGAACTGGTTGGCAAAAGAATTGCAACACTAGGTTCTCCAAGTATTGGTGCGGCAAGACTCGATGCGTTATTTCCAAACCCGATGCGTCAACCTATAATTGTAGAAGTAGCGAATGCCGACAAAGGTATCAAACTATTGCTCAACAAAGATGTTTTTGCAGCTATCATTCCAACACCACTTGTCTCGAGGACAATGGCGGAAGGCAATGACATATCTGTGGTAATGGTAACAGAGCCAGCACCACATATTGCACTCTCTGCTTCCCCGAATATGAGCGCCAGCACAGTGGCAAAAATAAGGAACGCGCTTATTACTGCAAATAAATCACCGGATGGTCAAAAAATGTTAAAAGAAATAGGCTTCTCACAATTTGATCCGGCTAACGCAAAAATATATTCAGGTCAGTCAAAAATGCTTGAAAAGTATTGGGGATATTAAAGTATTGGGTGTATTTAAAGAATGAACACCAACAAACGTATGCGCATTATTGGTCGCCTGTAAGCAGTTTACTCAGCGCGATAACCGGGGCCAATGAAATCCTTGCCAGCAACCGATATAGTTCTGAAGACCTGATTTCCTCCGCCAGTACCGGGCTAACCCGGTAGTAAAATAAAACAAGTTGTCTGCCTGTCTTATTGTTAATAAGAAATTGATCTCTGAATAATCGCAAACTTATTACTTCTTTGGTCCAGGCCGAACCATAGGCCGCGGTTGCAATAAAACAAGCACTGCAATTTATCCTGGTAGATTCCACGGCGCTGTTATTTGCCTGGTTATTGTCCTGTTCTGCAGCATTGACAGCGACTGTATTCTGTAAATAATCGACGACTGGCGCATTCACCACAATTGTAAAATTCTGACTCGTACCTGCTGCCAGTATGCCAACATCACAGGTAACGACGCCTGCTAAAAATGTGCAGCCCCCGGTTGCTGAAATAAATGTTGCGCTCGCAGGTAAAGTATCTGTCAGCACCACGCTGCTGGCATCACCTGTACCGATGTTGCTGACGCCAATATAGTAGGTAACATCTCTGCCACGTTTGACACAATCTTTGTCGTGGTTATTGCTAACCTGGAGGTCAATTGCTGGCGTCCACTCATAGGCGCCGATATCACATTCTGCCGTCATACTATTGTCGCCATCGACCGGTCGTACAACATTACGTTGATCAACACCAGGACAAGTTACATTCGCCGTATCAATTGCAGGACTGCCAGCCGTCAAATTATGGGTTGCGGTCTCGCCACCATTGTCCACCAAAGCACCAAGAGCAGGATTAGTGTTAACCAGGTCAACGCCCATGGTCAGTCCACAGGTATTACCGCTATCAAGACCTGAGCCATCAGTCGTGACAGTCCCGCCGACACTGGCGCAATTTTCAACTGTATTGTCTGATATTATTGTGCTGTTAAGCGTGAGAGATGCGGCGTTATATAACCCGCCGCCGCCGTTGGTGACAGCGGTATTGAAAGCGATCGTCACATAATCAAGGGTCGTGGTCACTGCTGTGGCCAGGTACAGGCCACCGCCATTGCCAGTGGCAGTATTACCGCTAAAGGTTGAATTGGTAACCGAGGTAATGCCGCCGCCCTGGAAAAATCCGCCACCATCGGCACTGGCATTATTATCCCTGAGCAAACTCCTGTTGACTGTCAGGTTACCAATGGTATGCAAACCACCGCCGGTAGCGGCCTGTCCACTTTCAAGTGAAACTTCAGTTAATGACAGTATCGCTACATTCCTGATGAGTCCGCCATTCCCAGTAACCGTGCCATTACGAATCACCAGGTTGGACATGCTGACTGTGATGGCAGCTGCCGAGGGACCCACATCAAAAACACGATCCAGGTCCTGACCATCAATGAAACTGAGTTTCGTCCCCGCACCAGATATTGTAAGCGAGCCGTTAATATCAAGATCGCCTGTGGCTGCCAGCTCTTCACCTGTCCCTGTTAGCGCAAGATTAAATGTGCCGGCTGGTAAGGTGATGATATCGGCCCCGGCCAGGGCATTGGATTCCTGGATTGCAGCCCGCAGCGAACAGTTGCCAGAGCTATCGGCGCATATACCATCCCCCAGCGTCACATCCACCGTATCTGTTGCGTTATCAACAATGAATGTTGCAGCATAAACCGGTACCTGCAAGACACTGGACATGAAAATGGCCGTGAGAATAATAAAATATAAAAAAAACCGTGTTGGTTTATCCATGGTTAGAGGTTAATCCAGTAACAGGCATTGATTCAAACTTTTTATTTGCTGGTTTCTGTTAAGAGCACAACAGCATGGGCAGCCATGCCGTTTTGTTCGCCAATGAAACCAAGACCCTCGGTGGTGGTGGCTTTGATATTTAGGTTTTCGGCAGGAACCTGCAGGTCTGCGGCCAAATTCAACTTCATTTGATCGATATAAGTCGACAATTTGGGTGCTTGTGCCAGTATCGTACAATCTAAATTTCCAACTTGCAGGTCTTGCTTTCTCAGAAGTAACTCAACTTTTCTGAGCAACAATCGGCTATCGATATTTTTCAGGCTGTCATCGGAGTCAGGAAAATGCTGACCAATATCACCCAGGCCAGCGGCACCGAGGCAGGCATCACAGACCGCATGGATCAAGACATCGGCATCTGAATGACCATCCAGCCCTTTATCAAAAGGCACGTGGACACCACCGAGCACCAGTTTCCGGTCGGTTACCAGGGCATGCACATCATATCCATGACCAATACGCATTAAACCTCCTGTTTTTGCTGCTCCAGGTGCCTGGTTGCCAGATCCAGATCCTGCGGATGGGTAATTTTAATATTATCTTCACTGCCGGTAACCATTACCGCCTGGATGCCAATGTGGGCCATGGCCTGGGCCTCATCAGTGACCTCGTGTCCTTCATTTTCTACCAGCGTTAATGCTTGTAGTAATTGCCCCAAGCGAAACATCTGCGGGGTCTGGGCGCGCCATAACCCTGCCCGTGGTATCGTTGCAACCACAAGCTGGTCAGGATCGGTTCTTTTGACAGTATCATTAATTGGTAACCCAAGCAGGCCGCCGTCATGATTGTTTTGCTGGATGGTTTTAATTAAATTCTGCACATCTGAGGTCCTGATACAGGGTCTGGCAGCATCGTGCACCAAAACCCAGTCACGCTCATTGCCAACCTCTAATAAGGCCTGACAACCCCTTAAAACGGTCTCAGCCCTGGTTTCGCCCCCTATATAGGTGCCTTTGAATTGGGCTGAGATCGTAAGTTCGTTTTCACATACAGGCCAATAGGCATCATCAGCTGATAGTCCCACCATAACACCAGTTATTTTAGGGCAATTGAGTAAACGTGTGAGGGTATGTGACAGAACCGTGGATCCTGCCAATGAAAGGTATTGTTTGGGACGGTCTGCGCCCATCCGGGAACCGGTTCCAGCGGCAGGCACCAGAACCCAAATTCCGGATGACACTTGCTATATAGGGCCTGTAAAAGTTGTTTTGATAGCCAGATGACTGAAAGCAAATAATTTACTCAAGCAGCCACGCCAACCTGAGTCTGAATAGTATCAACAGCGGAAGCTGATGACACGCCTTGAATTGAGGCCAGTTCGGCGGCCAGGAAATTAGAGGCAGTCTCCAGTAACATGGACTCCTCAAAAGACAGGCCTGTTTGTGTTTTCCAGCGCATTAAGTCACGCACCACTTCACCCAATTCCATGGCGCTGCCTTTATTAATTTTACGTTCCAGCTCTTTGCAGCGTTCGGTCCAGTTGCCGCCAGTCACGCGCTGGCCAGCCTTACCTTTCAGGATTCTGTATAATTCTTTGATTTTTTTACTATCAAGCAAGGGGCGAATGCCTGTTTTATCCAAATTTGAACTGGGAACTTTAACGGTAATGTTATTTTCCTCAATTTTTATAACGTAACAACGATCGCATGATCCTGCTATATACAAGTCTTCGATTGCCTCTATCACGCCTACCCCCGCTGAAGGGTAAAAAATAGCATCGCCTACTGTATATTTTGGTTTTTTACTCATCCCCAACCTCCGCTCAGTGATTGCATCTTTGAAATAGTATCTTAGCCGTGATTATTATCAACAATCTTTAAAGTATGGTCGTAAGTTACGGAATTGCAAATTTTTTTTTAATTTTTTTGTAAATAACGCTTATTTTTTCATATTTTATTACTCTTTTTGTCATTCCAGTCTAGAATCGCGCCTTTTCAAGGATTTAAGCTTGCAAAACTAGTGTAGTTAAAGAATAACCCTATGCCACCAATACCAGATACTTCGTTTTTAACGCAATGTCGCTACACGGGCTCTAAACCTGTGCGCTGGAGTCGTTTGTATGGCTGTAGTCGCGGCCTGGCCCTGCTGGAAACAGCACGCAATTATGAGGGTCCCTTGCTGGTCATCGCTGACGACGCACGCCAGGCGCAACTGCTAGAAAGCGAACTAAACTTTTTTGCTGCAAATAACGAACCCATACCAATTCTGGCCTTCCCGGACTGGGAGTCGCTTGCCTATGATAGTTTTTCGCCACACCAGGACATTATTTCCAGGCGATTACAAACGCTGTACCAGTTACCCGATCTAAATAAGGGAATAATAATTGCCCCGGTCGGCACATTAATGCACCGGTTAACCCCGGGCGCATTTGTGACTGGCCATACTTTTATTCTGAACGCCGGGCAAACACTCGACCTGGATACCTTCAGACAGCAATTAAACCAGGCGGGTTATCAATCTGTCAGCCAGGTGATGGCGCCCGGTGAGTTTGCAGTTCGAGGCGGACTGGTCGACCTGTTCCCCATGGGCAGCAAACAACCTTTCAGGCTCGATTTGTTTGGCGACGAGCTTGAGTCAATACGGTTATTTGATCCGGCCACACAGCGTTCAGGCAACCAGCTAAAATCAATACGTTTATTGCCTGCCCGTGAATTTCCGACCTCGGAAGTGGGTATCAATAATTTCAGGCAACGATTCAGGAGTCGTTTCGAAGGCGATCCCCAGAAAAATTCACTTTACCGTGACGTCAGCAACGGCCTGATGCCGCCAGGCATTGAATACTATCTGCCACTCTATTTCGAACAACTGGAGTCCATTTTTGATTACCTGCCAAAAAAATCATTGGTTGTTGTTACGGAAACGACTTATCACCTCGCCAGGGATTTTCAATCGGAGGTTGCTGAACGTTATGCTGAACGAAAGTTATTTCGGGAAAAGCCTGTCCTGAAACCAGAATGCCTGTTTCTTGATGCAGATCGTTTTTTCGCAGAAATTTCACATTGGCCGCGCATTGCTTTACTGGATTTTCAAGCCAATGAGTCAGAGACAATTAATATTCCCGGTTTTGAAAGCGCCGGACTATCCCGTTTTGATTCTTTACCGCCACCACAACTACAGGTGGATGCCCATTCAGACAATCCCTATCAGCAGTTATTTAATTTTATAAAAAAATCAGGTAAAAGAATTTTAATTGTCGCTGAAACCACGGGTCGCCGGGAAACCCTAAGATCACTCTTAAAGGCAAATAAAATTGATGTCGAAGTTTTTGATCACTGGCATGGTTTCATAGGTGATGCTTGCAAAGTTGGGCTGACAACCGGGGAGCTGGAAAAAGGACTGGAACTTGATAATCCGAATATTACGATTATTTGTGAGGCCCAATTGTATGGTGCCCGCGCATCGCAAAAGAGAAGACGTTCAGAAACAGCCCGTGATCCTGACGTTATTATCCGAAACCTGGCTGAGCTTAAATCCGGCGATCCCGTTGTCCACGAGGACCACGGTATTGGTCGTTATCTCGGATTACAATCCATGGACGTGGGTGACGGTTTGACAGAGTTTTTAACGCTTGCATATGCTGGTGGCGACAAGCTCTATATCCCGGTGGTATCACTACACCTTGTCAGCAGATACACCGGCATTAATCCTGATAGCACACCACTGCACAAACTTGGCGGTGAAGCCTGGGAAAAGGCTAAAAGAAGAGCCCAGAAAAAAGCCCATGATGCCGCGGTGGAATTACTTGATGTCCAGGCGAAACGAAGTGCGGGCATTGGCCACCAGTGCAAAATCGACTCGGTAGCCTATGATCATTTTAAACAGCTTTTCCCGTTCGAGGAAACACCTGACCAGGAAAAAGCAATAGAAGATGTCCTGGCAGATATGTGCCAACCCAAACCAATGGACAGGCTGGTTTGTGGCGATGTTGGATTTGGTAAAACAGAGGTGGCACTTCGCGCAACATTTGCGGCTGTTAATTCCGGAAAACAGGTAGCAATACTGGTTCCGACGACTTTACTGGCACAGCAACATTATCAAAATTTTCTTGACAGGTTTTCAGACGAAGCCGTAAACATTGAACTGTTGTCGCGCTTTAAAACAAAAAAAGAAATTGAACAAACAATAAAAAACATAACCAATGGTAAAGCGGATATTGTCATTGGTACCCACAGGTTACTACAGCCTGATATTAAATTTAAAGCGATTGGCCTGATTGTGGTTGATGAAGAGCATCGTTTTGGTGTCAGGCACAAGGAAAAACTGAAATCAATGCGCGCCACTGTTGACATATTGACGCTCACGGCCACGCCGATACCACGCACGCTGAATATGGCCTTGTCAGGTATGCGGGATATTTCTATTATCGCAACAGCTCCGGAAGAACGCCTGTCCGTAAAAACATTTGTTTATGAAAATAATAACGCCCTGATAAGAGAAGCTTGCATCCGGGAAATACGGCGCGGTGGACAAGTATACATCCTGCATAACGAAGTCAGGACTATGCAAAAAACAGAACGTGATCTGGCTGAGTTGGTACCCGAGGCAAATATCCGTATTGCCCACGGCCAAATGCCTGAGCGCCAACTGGAAAATGTCATGCTGGATTTTTATCACCAGCGCTTTAATGTCCTGTTATGTACTACGATCATTGAATCCGGGATCGACGTGCCCTCTGCGAACACAATCATTATTCATCGTGCCGATAAATTCGGATTGGCACAATTGCATCAACTTCGCGGACGTGTTGGCAGATCGCATCATCGAGCCTATGCCTACCTGATGATTCCATCCCGAAAAAGCATCACCGCTGATGCCCGCAAACGCCTGGACGCCATCAGTGCACTGGAGGATCTGGGGGCAGGTTTTGCCCTGGCCTCGAACGATCTCGAAATCAGGGGTGCCGGAGAAATTCTGGGCGAACAACAAAGCGGTGAGATAAATGAAATAGGGTTTACACTTTACTCAGAATTATTAAATCGTGCCATAGAAACACTCAAGGCGGGTGGGCAACTGGAAATTGATACCCACACCCATAGTGGCACCGAAATAAATATTCATGCGCCTACATTATTTCCTGACGCCTACCTGCCTGACGTTCATATACGCCTGGTGCTTTACAAACGTGTTGCCAATGCAAAAAATCCGGAAGCGCTGAAATTACTGAAAGAAGAAATTATCGACCGTTTCGGCTTGTTACCAGAAGAAGGGCTGCTCCTGTTCAAGGTGACGCAACTGAAATTACTTGCCTCTGCAATCGGAATCCGAAAAATTGATATCAACGCCAAAGGTGCGCGTTTTGAATTTGAGAGCCACCCCAGTGTTGACTCATCCAGAATTATTCAGCTTTTGCAGTCGCAACCAAAGAAATTCAGGCTTGAAGGACCAGACAAACTGCGTTTGATTGACGAAATGCCGTCCATTAACGACAGGATTATAAAAATTTCAGAAGTAATTGAATATTTAAAGTCTGATTAAAAGCTTATTCGGGCTACCTTTAGCCTGGCCCGGAAACTGTGCTAGATTTCAGGCTCGTCTGTATCAGACTGAGACAAGGCCTCTTCATAACCAAAATTTCTCATATCCCTTATCCTGAGTGGATAAAGTATTCCGTCCAGATGATCGCACTCATGTTGTACTACCCGGGCATGAAAACCTTCAACTTCACGCGCTATATTTTTTCCTGCGGGTGACAATCCGCTATATTTAATTTTGCTATACCTGGAAACCAGGCCGCGCATACCCGGAATGCTCAGGCAACCCTCCCAGCCCTCTTCCTGCAAATCACCAACAGGCGTAATGACCGGGTTAATCAATATGGTTTCAGGTACAGTTTCCGCATCCGGGTACCGGGGATTACTTTCCAGGCCAAAAATTACTATTCGCTTTTGAATGCCGATTTGTGGTGCTGCCAGGCCAACGCCATTGTGTTCGGCCATGGTATCGAACATATCTTCAATTATGCCTGTCAGTACAGACGTATTAAATTCTTGCACTGGCTCACAAGACTGGTAGAGTTCCGGGTCACCCATTTTTAATATCTGACGAACGGCCATACAAATAATTCCTTTGACGATCTACAATCATGAACTCTCGAATTAGACACTATCTGGAAAATATTATGAAGTATTTACCCCTCCTGTTAGCAGGCCTGTTATTTTCATCATCAGCAATTGCGGCTTCTGAGAAAATACCCGTTTATGAAGTTGAAATTCTTGTTTTTAAAAATATGCAAATTGAAGATCAAGGTAGCGAGCTCTGGCTGCAGGATATTGACCCCAACAATCAACCAGATGTTGACAATGCCTCGCCAGCAGGTGGTGGTGTCCCGGCTGAATCTGAAATCAGGAAAATATCAGACAAATTACTTGCAAGCGGTGATTACACAATCATTAGTCACAAAAGATGGATCCAGGATGCGATTCCAAAAACTGAAGCCAAACTGATCCGAATTGCCAATGGCGAAGAAAAACTAGATGGTACTGTGCTCTTCTACAAGGGCCGTTTTTTACACGTTAACCTGAACCTGGTGCTGACAGAAGAACTAATGGCGGCTGAGAATGGTGGTGACAATAAAGGCATGGATGGAAATACTAGCTTTGGAAATACTGCAAATTATTTTATTATCAAAGAAAACAGGCGTGTCCGTTCTGCCGCTTTAAACTATTTTGACCATCCCAGGTTTGGTGTCATTGTTCAGGTTAACAAGGTGAATGCAAGCAAACATTAGCGGCTTGTCCTAGTTTATTGAAGGTATCGCGTGTTCCAGTATTTTTCGGACTTGCTCCATACCCTGCTCAAGTGTTTTTTCAACTTGTTTGATATCAATTATTTCTTTACTTTTACCCGCGGCCGGGTTTGCTGACACGGCTATGGTGGCATAACATAATCCCAGCTCACGGGCCAACCCTGCTTCAGGCATACCTGTCATACCAACAATATCAGCACCATCATTTTCCAGCCTGTTTATTTCCGCTGTAGTTTCGAACCGGGGGCCTTGTGTCGCCCCATAGGTGCCAGAAAACACCGCATTAATTTTTGCAGACTTAATTGAGCTTATTAACTCTTCTCTTAATTCTTCACAATAAGGATTTGTAAAATCAACGTGTTTTACCTGTCGACTATCACCATCAAAGTACGTGTGCGCCCTGCCATAGGTATAATCTATAATCTGGTCAGGAATTAGAATGAGTTTTGGCTCCAGGTTCGTAATCGCACCAACTGCCGCAACTGCAATTACTTTTTTAACGCCGGCATCTTTCAGTGCCCAGATATTCGCGCGGTAGTTGATTTGATGCGGCGGGATTGTATGTCCGGGGCCATGCCTGGGTAAAAAGAGAATTTCCCTGCCCCCTAACTTGCCAAAAACAATGGGTGCAGATGGTTCACCGTATGGTGTTCTGATTACTTCTCGTCGTGTTATTTCCAGGTTTTTAAGATCTGTTAAGCCACTACCGCCTATAATTCCGATGTCTGCCATGTCTAGATTACCTCGGCATAAATGCCAGCAACATTTCTCAAATAACCTTTATAATCCATGCCATAACCAAACACGTATCTATCGGGCACATTCAAGCCAATGTAATCTGCTTTTACATTAATGCTGCGAGGACGTTCTTTGTTGACAAGCACTACTTTTTTTATTTCTTTTGCTTGCAAATGAATAAATCTGTTTTCTATTTGTGACAAAGTAACGCCTTCGTCGAGAATGTCATCAATCAAAACTACTACCCTGTCTTTTGGGTTTATATTCGGGCCTGAAATCCATTCAAGTTCGTCACTTGCCTTATTGCTCTTGTACCTGGTTGCATGGACATAATCTATTTCACATGGAGAACGAAATAACATTAGAAGTTTTGCAAATGGTATTGTGCCGCCCGTCATAATGCAGACAAAAATTGGATTTTTATCCTTGAGATCATTATTTAGATCCTTGGCAATAACATTTATCGCTGACTCAACTTCCGATTCTGTATAGAGACAGTCGGCTTTTGCCAGTATTTGCTTGGCTTGCTTGTCTGTTATGTTTGTCATTCAACTCTTTTCTTGTATTTTACCGGTTTTATACCTCAGGTAGTCTGAAAATTCACTTCCCAGGGCAGGATGATCCAGCGCATAGTCCACAGTCGCCTTTAGATAACCAATTTTACTGCCACAGTCATAGCGTACTCCGTCAAATTTGAAGGCATATACTGGCTCACTTTCTATTAACATGGCAATTGCATCAGTTAACTGTATTTCCCCACCAGCACCTGGTTTTACTTTCTCAAGGTACTTAAATATATCCGGGTTTAAAATATATCTGCCAATCACTGCCTGGTCAGATGGCGCATCAGCTGGATCCGGTTTTTCAATAATTCCGCTAATTTTTTTTACAACATTATCGTTTTTTTCTTGGTAGTCGATTATTCCATAACTGGCGGTCTTGTCCATAGCCACTTTTTGTACGCCTAATATACTACTACCTAATTGGTTAAATTGTTCGGCCATTTGCGCAACCACGCCTTTTTTGCTTTTAATAAGATCATCTGCCAATAGCACCGCAAAGGGTTCGTTACCAACAACCTGCTTTGTGCACAACACTGCATGACCCAACCCCAGTGCTTCTGCTTGTCGCAGGTATACACAGGTGACATGTTTGGGGACAATATCTCTAACGAGTTTTAACGATTCTTGCTTGCCACGATTCTCTAATTCCACTTCCAGCTCGTAGGCTTTATCGAAATGATCCGGTATTGCCCGTTTGGTGCGCCCTATTACAAAAATTAACTCCGTGACACCCGCTTCCACAGCCTCCTCTACTGCATACTGTATTAGCGGTTTGTCGACTATTGGCAGCATTTCCTTGGGCATGGCTTTTGTTGCCGGCAAAAACCGTGCACCCATACCCGCTACCGGAAAAACTGCTTTTGTAATTTTATTCATATTATTTTTGCCCTGTAGTGCCCGATATTTCTGATAGAGTCTGCGTGTTCGTTTGCAATTACCTGGATATTCCTTTTTTTTCAAGCAATCTGATTGTTGCTGAAACACAATCATCAAGACTCATTTTATCTGTATTGAGAACAAGATCAGGTGCTTCAGGTATTTCATATGGCGATGAGATACCCGTAAAATCGCTTATTTTTCCTGCGCGCGCTTTTTTATAAAAACCCTTAACATCTCGTTGCTCACAAGTCTCTACCGAGCAATCACAATGTATTTCTATGTAACCATCACCTAACAATTTCTTTACGAATGCCCTGTCCTTTTTAAATGGAGAGATAAATGCAGTCAACGCTATAACGCCTGCATCGAGAAATAAATTGCACATTTCTGCGATTCTGCGGATATTCTCAGTCCTGTCTTCAATGCTGAAGCCAAGATCAGAACAAAGTCCGTGACGAACATTATCGCCATCAAAAACATACGTACGGCAATTCTTTTGATGCAATTTTTCCTCGACAGAATGTGCAATTGTTGATTTACCAGAACCAGATAATCCGGTGAACCAGACAACTGCACCTTTGTGCCTGTTTAACTTCTCACGTTTATCCCGGGTTACAGTTGCATTGTGCCAAACAGTATTCGTACTGGCTTTATTATTACTTCGCATGCGCATTATTTATGCCTGTCTAATTATTTTTCGCTGAATGTTCTGCCAATTCCGTAGTATTCAAAGCCATTTAGCTGAAGTGCCTCCGGGTCATATTGATTGCGACCATCAAAAATGACTGCTTCTCGTAAACTTTTTTTAATTTTTAAGAAATCGGGCCTGCGAAATTGCTTCCATTCCGTAATTAATATCAAGGCATCTGCATTAATCAAAACACTGTATTGTTCGTCCAGTAACTGCACGGATTCAGACTGTTTAACTTCTTTTTTAATTTCAATCAATGCTGTTTCCGTGGCTACAGGGTCAAATGCCTGTATTTTTGCGCCGGCGTCTGTAAGGGATTTTATAATTTCAATTGAGGGGGCTTCCCGCATATCGTCAGTGCCGGGTTTAAATGCAAGACCCCAAACTGCAAATATTTTACCTTTTAAATTACTACCGAAACGTTTTTTGACTTTTTCCGCTAGCACTGTTTTTTGTGAAAAATTTCTATTTTCTACAGCATTTAAAATAACCGGGTTAAATTTATATTTACCAGCCATGTGCGCCAAAGCTTTAACGTCCTTTGGAAAACAGGACCCACCATAACCTGCGCCAGGATAGATAAACGAATAGCCAATCCTGCTATCAGAACCAATCCCGAGTCGCACTTGCTCTACATCGACACCCATTAAATCGCAAAGACTGGCTATTTCATTCATAAAAGATATCTTGGTCGCTAACATGGCATTGGCAGTATATTTAGTCATCTCCGCATCACGAATACCCATTTTTATAATTCGTTCATGATTACGGGTAAACGGTGCATACAATTCAGACATAATTTCTGCTGCTTTTACACTCTCCACGCCCAATATTATCCGGTCAGGTTTTAAAAAGTCATCGACGGCCGCGCCCTCTTTCAAGAACTCGGGGTTACTTACAACATCGAAATCTATGTTTTTATCTCTTTTTTTCAGGCTGGACTTAATTTCTTCACGAACTTTATCGGCTGTTCCGACTGGCACAGTCGATTTATCGACAATAACGGTATAGCTGTCTATGTGATTACCTATTTGGGCAGCTACTTCCAGTACATATTTCAAATCTGCCGAGCCATCCTCGCCAGGTGGTGTGCCTACTGCAATGAAATAAACGTTAGAAAAATCTGCCCCTTCCTTGATATCAGTGGTAAATGTTAAACGGCCATCTTGTACATTCCTGATTACTATTTCATCAAGTCCTGGCTCATAAATAGGAATTTCGCCTGCAGCCAGTTTGCTGATCTTATTTTCATCTGTATCGACGCACATCACATCATTTCCCATTTCCGAGAAACATGCGCCCGTCACCAGGCCGACATAACCAGTTCCAATTATCGTTAGTTTCATTAGTGGCTGATCTATCTAGAATGTTATAGTTTTCAGATATTTTCTATTTTTTAATTTGGAATACATTTTCATTCGCACTGATTTCTGTCTTTGATAGCTCCGGGACAAATTCAGAGACTACTTTTCTTATTTCTTCTTTTTTATTTTCTTTACAGGCAACAATCAGTCTTTCAATATAATTTTCAATTTTTTTCTCGTTAATACTCCTTCCTTTTGCCAGTAAAATTTTCGGGTGAATCGTATCCTTTAATTTTTCTTTTTCATGAAATAATTCTTCGTACAGCTTTTCACCAGGCCGTAAACCTGTATAGGTAATTTCAATATCTTCACCTGGTATTTTTCCGGATAACAAAATCATTTGTTCCGCCAAATATGATATTTTTATAGGGTCACCCATATCAAGGACAAATATTTCACCTCCATCTCCGATGACGCCCGACTGAAGTATCAATTGGGCTGCTTCGGGTATAGACATGAAGTACCTGGTAATATCCGGGTGAGTGACAGTTACCGGCCCATTGTTTTTTATCTGTTTCCTGAATAATGGGATAACGCTGCCCGCTGAATCAAGAACATTGCCAAATCTAACGGTAATAAATTTTGTAGCAGATTGCTTATTTATTTTCTGACAAATAATTTCAGCACTTCTTTTAGTTGCCCCCATAATATTTGTCGGATTGACAGCCTTATCAGACGAGACCAGGACAAAAACCTTACAATCATATTTATCGCTATAGGTTGCCAATGTTTTTGTGCCAAGAATATTATTAAGTGCCGCCGCTCTGTATTGATTCTCAAGGAGGGGCACATGCTTATATGCTGCCGCGTGGAATACCATATCCGGCTTATGATGTGAAAAAACTTCATCAAGCAGAACAGCGTCGCAAACATCCCCTAGCACAGACTCTACTTTTAAATTAGGAAGCGCCTGTCTTAGCTCCAGATCAATGGTGTAAAGATTATACTCACTTTGATCGAGCACGATTAATAACCGAGGCCCTAATTTCGCTATTTGCCTGCATAACTCGGCACCTATTGATCCGCCGCCGCCGGTTACCAGTACAGTTTTACCACCAAAACCCTCGTTAATACTTGTCCAATCAAGCGATACCTGTTCTCGGCCGAGCAGGTCACTAATCGAAACTTCCCTGATTGACTGAACAGACAATTTCCCTGAAGCCAGGTCCTGTATTTTTGGTAAAGTTCTAAAGCCTACTTTGCTTTTTTCGCATATCTGGACAATGCGTTGCATTGCCCTGGCATTTATTGAAGGCATAGCGATGACAATTTGTTCTATATCATGTTTTACGACAACATTCGGGATGTCATCACAGCTTCCGAGCACACGTATACCATGAATTTCTCTGCCAATTTTTTTGTTATCGTCATCAACAAACCCAATTGGCAGAAAGTCACGCATATTATCTCGCATTAAATCTCTGACGAGAAGATCTCCGGCGCTACCTGCGCCGATAATTAATAACCTTTTGCCATCCGCAAAATACATCTGGCGATCGGTGAACCATCGATACAAAAATCTTGGCCCGCTCAGCAAACCAAGCAACAAGATACCGTAGATGGGAAAAACTGATCGCGGGACGTTTTGTAACCTGGTAAATAAAAATATTATTAATGTTGTCGCTAACAACCCGATAAAAACTGCTTTTGTAATCCTGACTAAATCCGGCATAGATGCAAAACGCCATACGCCACGATAGAGCCCGAAACGCCAAAAAACCAGGGCCTGTATTGTAATAACCACCGGAAACAGCACAATGGCACTGTTGAGGTAAGGCTGTGGTATTTCCTGCAAATTGAAGCGCAACCAGTAAGCAAAAAACCAGGCGACCGGCACCATGATTAAATCATGTGCGAATGCTGTGTATCTACTTCGTAATCTGCCAAGCATAATTGAGTCTACATCAGGTCTTGTTAGTACTACTTTTCAGGGTCATATTTGTCATAAACACGATGGCAATATACAGGATGATAAAAAACCCTACAATAATAAACTGCCCCACTGCTGCTGCGTATGTTCCAGCGATGGCTATTATTCCACAAATAAGCATCAGACAGTATTCCGTTAACACGGTTTTTCGGTGACTCCAGCCCAACTCAACTAGTCGCTGATAATAATGCTGTTTGTGAGCAATCCATATTTTTTGTTTTTTTGATACTCTTGCTATCAAGGTTATTGTGGCATCTATAATAAATGGCGAAAATACAATTACTGATAACCAAATTGGCATAACGTCAGTTTTGTCGGCAGTCAGCATCAGGCTAGCGGCAAGATATCCAAGCAATGAAGATCCTGAATCGCCCATAAATATTTTTGCTGGCGGAAAATTAAAAACCAGGAATCCCAGTGTTGCGGTAACTATAATAATGGAGACCATAGCCATAGTCAGAGAGTTTGGTAAAAATACAAATGCGAGCACACTAAACCCGATAACGGACATGCCACCAGCAAAACCATCCATGCCATCCATGAAGTTATAAAGATTCGTCATCCAGGTAACGAGCAGGATTGTTATTAACCATGAAACTGGTTTAGATAATATTATTTCTTCACCTCCTGGCAAGATAACAGAATCGAGACCAAACCCGGCATAAACTAACCAGCCCGCCCCTGAGAGATGGAAACCTAAACGTAAAATCGAAGGCACGTGCTTTATGTCGTCTATCACTGAAATAGAAAATATAACAAGTGCACCAATAGCAATATTGATAACTACCTCAGGCAATGCCGTTATGTTTATAATAAACATAACGAATAGTGTTGCCGCAATTGCCAGTCCGCCGCTTCTTGGTATCGGCGTGCTATGCAATGATCTATTATTGGGTTGGTCAAGCAATTTGATGCCCAGCTTGTTGGATAACAACAACCAGGTTAGTGTTGCAGACAATAGAAATGAGATAATTATCAGGGTAATCATTCCTTATACTGCCCTTGTTCTGCCTCGAGCATATCTGGTAGTACGCTATAGAATGTCTCGGTAGGCGTGAAACCCAATTCTTTTTGTATTTTTTCTGCTGAATAACACGCATTACCAAATAATTTATTATATACATTTGTGTTAAATGGCATTTTTATTCCTGTTATAAAAACTACTACATCACCTGCAAGCGCCAGAATTTTAAATAAAAATAATGGTATGTGCCATTTTGATATATTGCCCGTTATCTCGCCTAATGCTTTTGTTAAATCTGTTGTTGAATAAGACTGGCCATCAGCAACAATATATATTTGATTTTTTGATTTAGGGTGGTAAATAATGCTATTAATCGCTTGCAAAACATCGCCAACATAAACCATTGAACGATTATTTTTGACGATTGGCAGCGGAAATGATTTTCCTGACAAAGCGTGTGTTAGTAAATTTTTTATGTTTCCTTTTACGCCAGGTCCGTAAACAAGCGGCAATCTTAAGACGCTCGTTTTGATTGAATGTTCTGCCCCCCATTTCAAGATAGTTTTTTCTGCCTCCAGTCTAGCCCTGCCATATTCATCATCTGGATTTTCCTGATCAGTTTCATCGAGGCACTTTATGTTGTTGGCGCCCATAACCTTAATGCTACTGATATAAATAACAGATGTTACGCCCTCTTTTAATGCCTCCTGCAAAATATTCTTTGTTCCAGCCAGGCTGACCATTAAATGAGTACCTTTATTTTTGGGTTCCACATGCGCGTTACCAGCCATATGAACAATAATGTCAATATTTTTGCAACAACCGCTTAAACTTTTTCTTTCTGTAACATCACCAATGCAGTAATTATGGTTAGCAGGACTATTTTTTGATGTGTTATGACGAGTTAGAACCGTTACATTAGCGCCCAGGTGAGCCATGCTACCTGCCATGTAATTTCCAATAAACCCTGTGCCACCAGTGATAAGAATATTTTTATTGTCTACGGCTTCTTTAAACAGCGATAACTTTTTATTCATTGTGGTGCTTAAGGTAAACATTTTATAATCCTGACAAGATATTTTTTGTAAAATAAATGCTAGTCTCGATTATATTTATCTTCGAATCGTTCTATGTCATCTTCACCTAAATACTCTCCAGACTGTACTTCAATAATCTCAAGTTCCTGTTTGTGTTTATTTTCCAGTCTGTGTTTCATGCCAATCGGAATGTAGGTTGACTCATTTTCATTTAGAACAATATTTTCGTCGCCACGGATTATATCTGCTATTCCTTTAACAACAACCCAGTGTTCGGCACGTTGCTGGTGACGTTGTAATGACAAAGAGGCGCCTGGTTTTACGCCTATGCGTTTAACCTGGAATCGTGGGCCAACATCCACTGTTTCGTAATAACCCCAGGGGCGAAAAACTTTTGTATGGGAATGGATTTGGCGTCGTTTTTCTGCTCCCAGCTTTTTTACAATCTCTTTTACATCCTGTGAATTTTCTTTACTAGCTACAAGCACTGCATCGGCAGTTTCGACCACGATCACATTTTTTAATCCTACTACGGCCAACATCCTGTCCCTGGCTACTAAAAAAGAGTTTTCTGTTTTTGATGTATAGCAATCGCCTTTTATATAGTTACCCGCTTGATCGTTTTCCATAACCGCTGCCAATGACGACCAGGAGCCTATGTCTGACCAACCTGCCTCAAGGGGTACAACTGCCGCGAATGGCGTTTTTTCCATAACCGCATAGTCAATAGAAATATTTTTACACCTGGAAAAACTATCGGAATCTATTCTCATAAAATCGAGATCGTCATAACTTTTCGTAATGGCTTCCTGGCAAAGGTTTACAATCTCATTTTCGTATTTACCCAACTCTTTTAACCATGTACTTGCCTTGACTACAAACATGCCACTATTCCAGAGATAATCACCTTGTTGTAAATATTCTTTTGCAGTATCCAGGTCTGGTTTTTCAACAAACGACTCTACGGAATTATCTTTCCCTTTTTTAATATAACCATACCCTGTTTCAGGACTGGTGGGTAACACACCAAATGTAACCAGCCTGTCATCATTTGCCAGCCTGACAGCTTCCGTTAATGCTGATTGAAATGCTTGTTGATTTTTGATGACGTGATCCGCCGGCATGACAACCAGTATAACATCACCATTATGGTCAGTATTATTTTTGGCGGCGATAGCGGCAAGGGTAAGCGCAGGCGCGGTGTTTCGCCCAATTGGCTCGAGTATTATTTTTCCGGGGTTACAATCAATGGCGCGCATTTGTTCAGCCACAAGAAAACGATGAGATTCATTACAAACAATAATGGGTGTGCCAATTGATTCTATGCCACTGAACCGTGCCACTGTTTCCTGGAGCAGTGTTTGATCAGTATTTAGCGCAAGTAATTGTTTTGGATAATGGGCGCGTGATAGTGGCCACAACCTCGAACCTGAGCCTCCTGATAAAACAACCGGAATTATTTTTAGCGACATAAATAATTAGTCAATCTTGTAATAATCTTTAAACCACGTAACAAATTTTGCTACCCCTTCTTCAACTGTCGTATTTGGCTGGAACCCGACTGCCTGTTGCAGTGCGGTGGTATCGGCAGACGTTGCCGGTACGTCACCATCTTGCATGGGCAGCATCTCGAGCTCGGCCTTTTTGCCCATACAGTCTTCCAGCACTTGTATGTACTTCATTAACTCGACTGGCTTGCTATTGCCAATATTATAAATGCGATACGGGGCATAACTTGTTGCGCTGTCAGGCGCATCCCCATGCCAGTCTTTATTGGGTAATGCGGCCTTATCAATAATACGGACAACGCCTTCAACAATATCATCAATATATGTAAAATCTCGCACCATTTTGCCACCGTTAAAAACAGGGATCGGCGTATTATCAGCTATGCCTCTGGCAAATTTATATAACGCCATGTCCGGTCTGCCCCAGGGCCCGTATACCGTAAAAAACCTTAAGCCAGTGCAAGGCAATTTATAAAGATGGGCATAACTATGCGCCATTAGCTCGTTTGCTTTTTTACTCGCCGCATACAAAGACACCGGGTGATCAACATTATCATGTTCAGAAAACGGTAGTTTTGTGTTGGCACCATAAACAGAACTGGAAGATGCGAAAACATAATGGCCAACGCCAGACTGCCTGCAACCTTCAAGGACATTGGCAAAACCCAGCAGGTTTGCATCAATATAAGCTGCAGGATTTTCGATAGAGTACCTGACCCCTGCCTGGGCTGCGAGATTCATTACAGCATCAAACTTGTTATCCTGAAACAGTTTTTTTATACCAGCACGATCAGCTATATCCAGCTTTTGAAAAATAAAATTTTTATGCTTGTCAATTCTCGCCAGGCGATCTTTTTTTAAATTAACATCATAATAGTCATTTAGATTATCAATGCCATAAACCTTGTCGCCGCGATCAAGCAACCTTATTGCCAATGTGGCACCAATAAAACCGGCAGCGCCAGTTATCAAAATATGCTTCATACTTATAAACTCACTGGGAATGTTAGCCAGTTATCCTAAACTTTACCTGGCTAGACATATTTGATTTGACTGCTTTACTGTTTAGTTGCATCTTGCGCCAATAATGTATTGATGTATCGCTCAACACCCTGCTCAACTGTATAGAAACTGTCTGTATATCCGGCCTTGACCAGTAAATTGATATCGGCCTGTGTAAAACTTTGATATTTACCCTGCAGGGCTTCTGGAAAATCAATATATTCAATTACCCCTTTTGATACCAGGGCACCCAGGTCGAGCGGAGTTTCGTTATTGTGTTTGCGTAACGTGTTAACAGTCGCAACTGCCATATCATTAAATGGCTGGCTCCTGCCAGTGCCCACATTATAGATGCCACTCACATCAGGGTTGTCCAGAAAATACATGTTAACTTTCATAACATCTTCAACCGAAATAAAATCTCGCAACTGGCAGCCATTGTCATAACCGTCAGTACCCTCGAATAATTTTATTTTTCCGTTTTGTTTATATTGGTTGTAAAAATGAAACGCGACCGAGGCCATACGTCCTTTATGCTGTTCGCGGACGCCATATACATTAAAATATCTAAAGCCAACAACTTGCGGTGTTTTATCGAGCTTTGCCTGCCTGACGTACTGGTCAAACAAAAATTTTGAATAGCCATACACATTTAACGGCGACTCGTGTTCGCGTTCTTCCTTGAAGACAGAACCACCACCATAAACTGATGCTGATGAAGCATATAAAAATGAGGCATTATTATTTTGGCAGTAATGGAGTAATGTTTTTGAGTAATCATAATTATTACTCATCATATACTGACCATTTTTTTCCATGGTGTCGGAGCACGCACCTTCATGAAAGATTGCAGCCACGTCATAACCCAGGGAATCATTTGTAATATCTTTTATAAATTCTCTTTTGTCGACATAGTCAGCAATTTCACAGTCAACCAAATTTAAAAATTTATCCGGATTCTCCAGGTTATCAACAACAACAATATCTTTATGGCCCCTGTCATTCAGGGTCTTGACAATATTTGAGCCAATAAACCCGGCCCCACCTGTTACCACAAACATTTTTTAATCCTTTACTTGTGCAGCAGCCAGAATCTCTTCCGGCGTAGCAGTTTCGGAGCCCAGTTTACCAACAACGATGCCAGCGGCTATATTGGCCAGGGAAAGCGCGTCTATTGTGCTTGCGCCAGCAGCAAACGCCAGGCCAATGCTGGCAATTACCGTGTCCCCGGCGCCAGTGACATCAAAAACTTCCAGTGCCTGTGCCGGCATATGGGTACAATCCCCATTAGCTTCGACCAGGGTCATGCCTTCCTCGCTGCGTGTAATCAGAAGCGATTCAAGCTCCAGCTCTTTAATTAATTCCAGTGCCCGTTGTTCCAGATCAGTATCATCAACAAATGGGCCTGTTACCTGCTCAAACTCTTTTCGGTTTGGCGTAATAAGTGTTGCCCCTTTGTAGCCATGGTAATCATCGCCTTTTGGGTCAATTAATACTGGTATTTTATTTTTCCTGGCCAGGTGAATAATTTCCCGGATGTGCCCGAGACCGCCTTTGGCATAATCGGAAACAACAATTAAGTCATGTTGTGAAATAATTTTTCTGAATGTCTGGAGTAATTGAATTCTGGCGTCCTTACTAACCGGTGAATCAAAATCTACGCGTAGTAATTGTTGATTCTGGGAGATAACCCGCAACTTAACGGTTGTATTTACCATTTTGTCCCGGCAGAGATTTAAATCAATACCAGCCTTCGTGCTGAGAGTTTCGAGCATATCAGCGCCCGGATCATCCCCTGTTATTGCAAGCAGGCTGCACTTTCCGCCAAGGGCAGTGATATTCCTGGCGACATTGGCTGCGCCACCGAGACGTTCCTCTTCCCGTGCAACCGATACCACCGGCACAGGTGCTTCTGGAGAAATACGATCAACACCGCCATACCAATAACGATCCAGCATAACATCGCCCACGACCAGGACACGGGCGGTGGTCACTTTTTTTAATAATTCAGTTAACAAATCATTTCCTCTGTTCAGGCCAAACTTTATATTCGGCCTGACTGCTTAATACCAGTCATATACCTGGCGTGATTGTCTAAATTCAATTTTTGAGAAAAATCATTAAATACAGCAGCCTAAATAGCACGATACGGCCCAGAATGATCCTAAAGTGCTGATTATCAGTGCTTTTAGGATTAATGTCGATAAAAAATATACATAAAAAAATGGCCCCCCTGTAAAAAAGCAGGGGAGCCACCGGGTAGCCGCAAACAACTGGTTTAAAAATTTACGATCTTAAAGGTTTACTTGCAAAGCCTTATTGGCGTGATTTACCAACAAGAATATAGTCTTTGTTTTTGGCAACTGTTTTGTTGCCAATCCCTTTGACTTTGCTCAGATCTTTAGCTGTTTTGAAACTACCATTTTTCTTGCGGTAAGCCACAATCGCCTCGGCTTTTTTAAGGCCAACACCATTGAGATTTTTTGCCAGTGATGCGGCATCTGCAGTATTGATATTAACGGCTTCTGCTGCGATTGCGCTAATACTGGCACCAGCAGCGAATAGAGAAACGATCAGTGAGAAAAATACAATTCGAAGAAACTTCATAATTAACCCTCCATGGTTAAGTTTAGCTAAGTTTAAGTTTTGCTAAGTTCTGCTTGTGTCTACCCTGACTAAAGCACAGTCATAATATTCGATTTATATTTTCTGTCAAGCCTTTTTAATCGATTCATGAATATTTAGTAAAGCACGTGCAGGATCATCTGCACCAGTGACTGGTCTGCCGATAACAAGATAATTGGCGCCAGATTCAATGGCCACAACGGGTGAGACCACCCTTTTTTGATCGTTTGTGTTGCCGCCTTCGGGACGAATACCCGGTGTCACCAGGATAAAATCATCACCGAGCTTTTTCCGTAACTTGCCTGCTTCCAGGGCAGAACAGACAATACCATCACATCCAGCCTGCCTGGCATTTTCTGCATATTGAAGAACACATTCTTCTAAATTCCCCGTAATCCCTACTGCCGCTAAATCTTCCTGGCTATGGCTCGTTAAAATCGTGACCGCGGTGAGCAATGGCTGGTGATTCGACTTCGAAATGGCCTCCCTGGCTGCAGACATCATTGCCCGTCCGCCCAGGGCGTGGACATTAACCATCCAGACACCCATGCTGGCAGCAACGGCGCAGACCCTGGCAACGGTATTGGGGATGTCATGGAACTTGAGATCAAGAAATATTTCAAAGCCCAGCTTTTGCAAAACTTCCAGGATCGCCGGTCCTTCTGCGGTATACAATTCCAGCCCTATCTTTAACCGGCATAACTTTGGGTCAAACTTTTCTGCCAGCCGTATTGCATCAGGCTGATTGTTGACATCAATGGCAATTATGATTTTTGGCGATGGCATGGTCACTCCCCTGATAGTGGTCGAATCGTGTTCCACTTGTGACAACCAGGGCACAACCAGTGCATTACTTTTCCCTTAAATCCACAATTTTGGCAAACATAACCTTCGTGTTCTTTTTTTAATTCTCCAATCATACCGCGCAACAATACAAGATCATTGTCCATCTCTGCTCCCTGTTTCTCCAGCCTGAGATCAAGCAAGCGGTAAAGACCATGAACCGTAGGCTTTTTTCGCAACCATTCTATAACAAATTTTTCTGCCGCGGTTTGGCCCTGCTCTTTACTAATAAAACCACTCATAGCTTGCATAATGCTAATGGTTTTATGTTTATCGAGTGCTGTTTGAAAAAAGTCAACCAGCCCTTCCTTGTCATCTAGCGCTACAAAACTGTCTCGTACTTTTTCTGCCACTTCCCCCAGGAACATGGCATCCTGTTCACCAATTTGATTCCATGCCTTGATTGCTTCCCTGTGATTCGACAATTCGGCCTCGATATTACCAATTATCAAACTTGCCCGCACACAAGCGTGATCTGCACTCAATGCCTGCCTGGCAAGTTTACCTGCAGCTTTAAGATCACCTGAAGTGATGGCTGCGTCGGCTAACTCGCAATGATATTGGGCAACAATATCGTTCATTGGCTTGTGGTCTACTACCGATAACTTATTTGCAATTTCTATTGCCTGCTTCCACTCTTTTTCGTATTCATATATTTGCAATAACGAAAGTAAAACTTCGCGGCCTTGCTTGCGATCTTCTGTCAGTTCCTGAAACAGGTTTTCAGCACGGTCATACAAGCCTGCTTTCAGATAGTCTCTTCCCAGTTCCATCAGGGCCAGCGAGCGCTGTTCATTGCTTAATGCAGGCCTGGCCATCAGGTTTTGGTGGATCCTGATAGCTCTTTCTACCTCGCCCCTTCTTCTGAACAGATTTCCCAGTGCCAGGTGGGTCTCAATAGTTTCTGAATTCACTTCCAGTACCTGGACAAACACTTCAATAGCTTTGTCAGGCTCTTCATTGAGCAGGTAATTCAGGCCCTTGAAATAGGCAGATGGCAGGTCAAAATCTGTATTTTTTAATTTCCTGGAATAACCAAACCAGGCTATCAGCCAGCCGCTGGCAACCGCAGAAGCCAGTACAAGCCAATAGAATCCCGGGCCAGCACTATCCATGCTAAACAGCGTCTTTAAGCGGAAGCGATCTTAAATTTGATACTTCCTGCTCTGCTTGTCTTGCTTCTTTTTTTGCCGTGGCGGCAAGACCCTGCAACCTCATGATTGTTTTCAGGCTGACCAGGTAACCAACAACAATTCCCAGTACCAGCACTGCAAACAAAAGAACGGATAGCGGTAATAACCAGTTAACACCAAAATAGTAAGACAGGGTCACCACATGGCTGTTTTTTATGGCAAATGTAATCGCGAAAAATATTACGGGGATTGCAAGAATAATATAAAAAATAGGTCGCATCGACTTAAGCCTTGTTGGTTAATAGTTCCGGTAATCCAGTTATTTAACAATTTCCACTTCTGCACTTTACACTGTTTAAACGTATTTTTTCAGTAGCGCTAAACAAAAAATATAAAAAAAGGCACCACGCAGGATGCCGATTTTTATCTGGATTTTTTCGTTAACTTCAAAGATTATTGACCCGCTCGCGAAGCTCTTTACCGGGCTTGAAATGTGGCACATGTTTGTCTGGTACCTCGACTGCTGCCCCGGTTTTAGGATTTCTACCCATTCTCGGAGGCCGGTAATGCAATGAAAAACTGCCAAAGCCGCGAACTTCGATACGATCACCGCCTGCCAGTGCAGATGACATCTGCTCCAGCAATTCTTTTACTGCCAGCTCAACATCCCTGTCGTCAAGCTGGGGCTGGCTCGCCGAAAGTTTTTCGATTAGTTCTGACTTAGTCATCGCCATATCTCATTATCGTATCAAGTTATAAACACGTACTCTATAAATTTAATCTTCGCCATCCTGACTATCAAGTTGTTCCTTGAGCTTATCACCCAGTGATGCGCCTGGTGTAGCCTTTCTGGCATATTCCTGAACCGCATTATTTTCATCTGCCATGTCCTTGGCCTTGACAGACAGGGATATTTTCCTGTTTTTGCGGTCAATAGTCGTAATTTTGGCCTCTATTGTCTCGCCTTCATTTAAGACAGTACGGGCATCCTCGACTCTATCCCTGGATAACTCTGACGCCCTCAGGTAACCATCAATATCATCTGCCAGCTTAATCACAGCGCCCTTTGGCTCGACACTGGTAATTGTTCCGCTAACAACAGAACCTTTCCCATGTTCAGAAACATAGCTCGTGAATGGGTCACCCGCAAGCTGTTTTATCCCTAAAGAGATGCGTTCACGTTCGGCATCAACCGCTAAAACAGTCGCCTCGACCTCATCACCTTTCTTGAAGTTATGGACAGCCTCTTCACCTTCATTCGCCCAGCTGAGATCGCTTAAATGAATCAGGCCGTCAATCCCGCCATCAAGACCGACGAAAATACCGAAATCAGTAATGGATTTAATGGCACCGTGGACCGTGTCATTCTTGTTATGAGTTGCGGCGAATTCTTCCCACGGGTTGGGTTTGCATTGTTTCATGCCCAGGGATATACGACGGCGCTCCGTATCTATGTCGAGAATCATGACTTCGACCTCATCACCCAACTGAACGACTTTAGAGGGATGAATATTCTTGTTGGTCCAGTCCATTTCAGATACGTGGACTAAACCTTCAATGCCTTCTTCAATTTCTACAAATGAACCATAGTCCGTGATGTTGGTAATTTTGCCAAATAACCTGGAATTTTCAGGATACCGCCGGGCAATATCTTCCCAGGGATCTGCGCCCAACTGTTTCAGGCCAAGAGAAACGCGATTACGTTCACGATCATAACGCAGTACTTTTGCCTCGATTTCATCGCCAATATTAAGCAATTCTGAAGGATGTTTAACCCGTTTCCAGGCCATATCAGTGATATGCAACAAGCCATCGAGCCCACCGAGATCAACAAATGCACCATAATCGGTCAGGTTCTTGATAACGCCCTTAATAACTTTGCCTTCTTCCAGGTTTGCCAGTAGCTCTTCACGCTCGACGGTCATTTCTGTCTCAACCACGGCTCGGCGGGAAACGACAACATTATTGCGTTTTTTATCGATTTTGATGACCTTGAATTCCAGCTCTTTGCCTTCAAGATAACTGGGGTCACGGATTGGCCGTACATCAACCAGCGATCCAGGCAAGAATGCCCGTACTGACTCAATGGCAACGGTGAAACCACCCTTGACCTTACCCGTCATCACACCAGTAACAATACGATCTTCCTCGTGGGCTTTTTCAAGCTCTTCCCAGGACTTGGCACGCATGGCTTTTTCCCGCGAGAGTCGCGTGGCGCCCATGCCGTCTTCTAATTGCTCGATCACAACCTCGACCTGATCACCGACATCTACGGTCATCTCGCCAAGGTCATTTTTAAATTCTATTGCAGGTATCATGCCTTCTGATTTAAGGCCTGCGTTTACGACAATATAATCGTCGCTTACCTGTACCACTTCGCCCATGACTAATTGACCAGGCTGCATTTTAAGATTGCTCAGACTCTGCTCGAACAATTCAGCAAAACTTTCACTCATGATGATTTTTCTATTGGGATAAACAGGGCCGAATGGCCTGCGCTCCGAATGGTTTGTACCTAATCCAGTTATATCGAATCAGGGATGGTTAATTTTAGGAGTCAATGACTCCGCCCGGTATTACTATTGGTGTTGCTAATTTCAAAAAAATCTAACTTCTATCTTGCTGATCTCGCTTGTTGACATCCCAGGTTTTGAGACCACCCCCGGTTTTGAGTCAATTAGCCTTCAGTAGATCAAGTACTTTTTGTACCACTTCCTGGGCATCCAGCCCTGAGCTATCCAGAATATGTGCATCGTCAGCAGGTTTGAGCGGGGCTACCGTTCGCGCCTGATCTCTGGCATCACGCACCTGAATCTCCTCCAGAAGGCGCGCAAGATTAACATCGAAGCCCTTTTCCTTCAACTGCTTATAGCGTCTTTGGGCCCTTATTTCCGGACTAGCAGTAAGGAATATTTTGAGCCTGGCGTCAGTAAATACGTTCGTGCCCATATCCCTGCCATCGGCCACCAGGCCTGGTAGCTGGGCAAATGCCCGTTGTTTGAGCAGGAGCGCCGCTCTTACTTTGGGCATAGCCGCTACCTGGGACGCCATTTCAGCAATCTGCTCGGTGCGCAGGACATCACCAACCACTTGCCCCGCCAGTGACACCGAAGGCGGGGCATCTTTCTGAGGGATAAATTTAATCTCCAGACCTTTGGCTACTAACGCGACCTGGGCCTCGTTTGTAATATCGATATCCTGGTCTTGGCTGGCCAGGGCAGTGATTCTATATAAAGCGCCACTATCGAGAAAATGCCAGCCCAGTTCCTGTGCCAGCATTTGCCCGACCGTGCCTTTGCCCGAACCACTGGGCCCATCTACGGTTAATACCGGGACTTGTTTTTCTGTTGTCATTGAGCCTTAAGAAACACTTTCGATAGTCAGCCCGCAGTTTCTGGCCAGGGTGACAAAATTCGGAAATGAGGTGGCCACATTGGCACAATTATCGATTTCAATCTGGCCGCTTGCCCGTAACCCGGCAATAGCGAAAGCCATGGCAATGCGGTGATCACTAACACTATCGACCTTGCCGCCACCATACGGGCCACCACGAATAATAATACCGTCAGTTTTTTCCTGGACATCAACACCAAGGATTTTGAGGCCCACAGCCATAGCGGCAATTCGATCGCTCTCTTTCACTCGCAATTCTTCTGCCCCGGACAAGGTGGTCAACCCTTCGGCACAGGCAGCGGCAATAAAAATAACCGGGAACTCATCGATCGCCAGGGGCACCTGGTCTTCGGGTATTTCTATCCCCTTGAGTTTTGCTGACCGGACATGGATATCAGCCACAGGTTCGCCACCCACCTCGCGTTTATTTTGAATCTGGATATCAGCACCCATCAGGATCAGTATATTAAGTATGCCTATCCTGGTCGGATTAATGCCCACGTGTTCCAGGACAATTTCTGAATCTTTGGCAATAGTGGCGGCCACGATAAAAAATGCCGCCGAAGAAATATCTGCCGGTACGTCAATATCACATGCCGTTAGTTTGCCGCCCCCTGTTAGTGAGATTTTTGGGTAATCGGAGTCCACTCCGTAACCAAAGCCTCTTAACATACGCTCGGTGTGATCCCGGGTGGGTGCTGGCTCGGTAATACTGGTCTTGCCTTCGGCATATAAACCCGCAAGCAATAGCGCTGATTTCACCTGGGCGCTGGCCACAGGCAAGGTGTAATTAATTCCGGTTAGCTGTTGGCTGCCAGTAATAACCATGGGCGGCCTGCCCTTGTCTTCAGTATTAATCATGGCACCCATGGTGGCCAAGGGCTCGGCAACCCGGCTCATAGGTCGCTTATTAAGTGACTCGTCACCAGTGAGCGTGCTATTAAAATTCTGACCTGCCATGATTCCAGACAACAATCTCATGGCGGTACCGGAATTGCCCATGTCGAGGGCTTGATTGGGCGCACTGAGGCCATTCAAACCAACGCCTTTAATTTCCAGGTACCCGTTTTTTGGTCCATTGATTTGCACGCCCATGGCACGAAAAGCAGACACCGTCGCCAAAACATCTTCACCTTCCAGCAGACCCGTGACTTTTGTATCACCACTGGCAAGGGCGCCAAACATCACGGCCCGGTGAGAAATAGATTTATCGCCAGGCACACGCAGCTTGCCACGGATTTGTCCGCCCGCTTTTACGATAAATTTAGCCTTGCTTAATTTCATGAGCACATATTCCTGGACACTATTTCTCTATAGTTTTTTAGTTTTAGCCCTGGCCTATTCAGACTCATACGGGTGGGTCAGTGCTACCTGCTCGGCAGTTTATTTAACATGTAGGTATCACGGGCATGTTTGGCGCGCTTGAAAATTTCTTCAAGCTCTGCTGCATCGCCTTCTGCTATAAGATTTATGATGCGGTCCAGGTCACTGCGATACTGCTTTAAAACGCGGGTAATAGCATCCCGGTTACCAGTGCATATATCTCGCCACATGACAGGATCACTGGAAGCGATTCTTGTAAAATCCCTAAAGCCACCTGCGGCGAAACTAAAAATTGTTTCGTGATCGTCACCACGCACCAGGCTATCGACGAGCGCATAAGCAAGTATATGAGGCGCATGACTGCAAGCTGCAAAAACCTCATCATGACTATTGGCGTCCATCTCTACTACCTGGGCACCGGCCGCCACCCACATAGCGCTGACCTTATCCACTGCCGTCCTGCTGGTTTCTTCGACCGGTGTTAATACCACACGGTGATCGGCAAATAATTCGGCATAAGATGCCTCGGCACCGGATAATTCTGCACCGGCAATGGGATGACCAGGCACATAATTCTCAAACTGGGAACCTAAGGCGGCAGACGCGTCAGAAATAATTGATTGTTTAATACTGCCAACATCGGTCAGCACGGCATTTGTTGGTACGGATTTGGCAATTTCTATAAATAATTCTTTCATGGCGGCAACAGGTACAGACAAGACAATCATGTCTGCATCAGCGACCGCCTGCGAGACAGAGACCGCCCCGATATCAAGAATGCCAAGATCCACAGCTCGCTGCAGGTTTTCCGGGTGCCTGCCATAACCGATTATTTCACTGGCATAATCGGCCTTTCTCAAGGCCTGGGCCAGTGAGCCGCCAATAAGTCCGGTACCAATAATTGCCAGTTTGTTGATCATTTTGATAATAATACTTGCTTTAACGCAGCAATGAATTTTTCATTCTCTTGCTCAGTGCCAACGGTAATACGAAGATAATCGGGCATATCATAATTAGCAACTGGACGGACAATAACCCCTGACCGGAGCAGTTTTTCGTAGACATTAGTCGCGCTGAGCGCCATTGAATCCTGGCCTGCTTTAACGGCAACAAAGTTTGCCACTGATGGAATATAGCTCAAACCCATTTTATCAAAGGCATTTGTTAATTGCGCCATGCCCGTCTGGTTAATTTTTTTACTTTTTTCAATAAACGCTACATCATCCAAAGCAGCTTCGGCAGCTGCCAGTGCCAGGCTATTGACGTTAAAAGGTTGTCGGACACGATTGAGAATATCGGCAATACTGTTATTTGAAATGCTATAACCTACTCGCAAACCCGCCATTCCATAGGCCTTGGAAAATGTTCGGGTAACAATGACATTGGGAAAATCTTTTAACAATGTCAAACCATCTGGATAATCTGGTTCAGTCACATATTCAAAGTAGGCCTCATCAAGCACCACGATAATATTTTCTGGTAATTGCTCCAGGAATCCCTGCATTGAAGAAGCATCAACCCAGGTCCCGGTTGGGTTATTTGGATTTGCCAGGAATAGCAACCGGGTAGCCTCTGATACGGCAGCCAACATGGCGTCCAGATCGTTGCCCCAGTTTTTGGCAGTCGTCACTACGGCTGTGGCGCCGGAAGCCTGGACAACCAGCGGGTAAACGGCAAAACTGTGCCGCGAATAAATGGCCTCATGGCCCGGCATCAGAAAAGCACGCCCGATCAACTCGAGAATATCGTTTGATCCATTTCCCAAAGTGATTTGTTCTTCGGCAACACCAAGTTTGACGGCCAGTTTTTTACGTAAACCGAAACCATTTCCGTCTGGGTAACGCGCCAACCCGGCCAGGTTCGCTGCTATTACCCTGGTCGCCATGGGGCTGGGGCCAAGGGGGTTTTCGTTAGAAGCAAGTTTAATAATATTTTTTAAGCCGAGTTCGCGCTCCAGCTCAGCAACAGGTTTACCGGGCTGATAGGGACTCAGGCCCTGGACACCTTTTGTGGCAAGGGGTAAAAAATCATTGGCCATGATTTATAAAACTGCCTTGGGGTACGAGCCGAGTAGTTTCAAAAATGCCGCATCTTTTTTTAATTCTGCAATCGCAGCAGAAACATTTTTATCTTTAATGTGGCCATCAATATCAAGAAAAAAAACATATTCCCACATGGCCCGACGTGACGGCCTGGATTCAATTCTTGTTAAGTTAATGCTATGTTTTGCCAGGGCTGAAAGCAGATCATGCAAGGCGCCCGGTCTGTTAGTACCGGAAACAAGCAAGGTGGTTCTGTCATTGCCACAAGGCTCAGCCTCGAGACTGCCGATAACAAGGAACCTGGTTGTATTATCCGGCTTATCTTCAATATTGGATGCCATCTCATCGAGGCCATACAAACTGGCAGCCGCATCACTGGCAATGGCTGCGATATTTTTATTACCCGCTGCTATTTTTGCCGCCTCGGCATTGCTGCTGGTGCCGGTCCTGGTAATGCCAGGCAGGTTTGCATCCAGCCATTCACGACATTGCGCTAAAGACTGTTGGTGCGAGGTCACCTCTTTAATTGCTGATAAATCTTTACCTTTGCCAAGTAAATGATGATGGACCCGTAGTTCAACTTCACCACAAATCATCAATGGCGAATCAATAAATGAGTCCAGCGTGTGGTTAACAATGCCTTCAGTTGAATTTTCTATGGGCACAATACCATAGCGGGCATCGCCGGATTCCACTTCGCGAAAAACTTCGTCAATGGCGCCCAGGGGTACGGTATTCACCGAATGACCAAATTGTTTGATTGCCGCTTCCTGGGTAAATGTACCCTCTGGCCCCAGGAATGCAATATTCATAGTTGATTCCAGGGCCAGGCAGGCAGACATGATCTCCCGGAACAAGCGGGCAATTTCTTCGTTTGACAGGGGGCCGGTATTTCTTTCCTGAACACTTCTAAGCACCGCCGCTTCACGTTCCGGGCGGTAGAAATTATCACTGCCAGCCTCACGCTTGACCGTCGCCACCTCTTCGGCACAACGGGCACGATCGCTGATTAATGCCTGTAGTTGTATATCTATGGCATCAATACGTTCTCGCAGTTGTTTCAGTTGAGCAACAGATGACTTTGCGTTATCTGCTGGTTTTTGAGCTCCTTTCATATTTGTATCCAGTTACCATTGGCTTTTAAATTACCCGGACACTCTTGACACCTTCAATTGCGGCAATACTTTTAATGACCGAGTCCGGCACAGTGCTATCAACATCTACTAATGTATAGGCAATGTCCTGTTTGGACTTGTTAACCATATCATGAATATTAAGATTCGCATCAGCCATTGCCGTAGAAATTTGTCCAACCATGTTGGGAACATTGGCATTTGCGATCAATATCCGATATTTGGTCTCACGGGCAGCAACAACTTCCGGGAAATTTACAGAATTTCTAATATTGCCGTTCTCGAGGTAGTCCCGAATTTGCGAGGCGACCATGATCGCACAATTGTCCTCGGCTTCTTTAGTCGACGCGCCAAGATGCGGCAAGGTGATAACTCGATCATGATTTTTCAAGAGATTGGTTGGAAAGTCACAAACATAGGCACGCAGTTTACCGGCCTTGATGGCACCGGAAACGGCTTCATCATCGACAATTCCCTGGCGGGCAAAGTTCAGGATGGTGGCACCTGGGCGCATGATTTTCAGGCGCGCCTCGTTAATCATTTTATTGGTGGCATCAATTAATGGCACGTGAAACGTAACGTAATCAACATTACGCAACAGTTCTTCTATGTTGGCCGCTTTTTTGACAGATGCCGATAGCTGCCAGGCACCCTCGATGGTAATACCCGGATCAAAACCAATGACATTCATGCCCAGGTCAATGGCGACATTGGCGACATAACGACCAATGGCGCCCAGCCCGACTACACCAAGTGTCCTGCCGGGTAATTCAACGCCGGCAAAATTCTTTTTACCAGCTTCTACTGCTTTGCCAATTTCTTCGTCGGACCCTTCAAGGTGTTTGGCAAAATCCCATGCCTGGCAAATATCGCGACTGGCTAACAACAGGCCGGCCACGACCAGTTCTTTTACTGCGTTGGCGTTGGCGCCGGGGGCGTTAAAAACCGGTATCCCCAGGCCCGTCATTTTATCGACAGGAATATTATTAACACCGGCACCGGCCCTGCCAATTGCTTTTAAGGAAGCAGGAATTTCCATGTCATGCATTTTAAATGAGCGCAACAGGATGGCATCCGGGTCACTGAATTTATCAGCAATGTCGTAATCACTTTTGGGAAGCCTGTCCAGGCCCTCGCTTGAGATATTATTAAGAGTAAGAATTTTGTGCACGTTTAGCCTTTTTGAGTCTGAAATTGTTTCATAAAATCAACCAATGCATCGATACCTGCTTCCGGCATGGCATTGTAAATACTGGCGCGCATGCCGCCTACCGAACGGTGACCCTTTAATTGCACCAGTCCTGCTTTTTTACTTTCTTCCAAAAATACTTTATCAAGCGCGTCATCTTTTAAAATGAACGGGACATTCATGATGGAACGGCAATCAATCGCCACCGGGTTACGATAAAACCCGCCTGAATTATCGATAGCGTTGTAAAGTTTTTCTGCCTTGCGATGATTAACTTTGCCCATGGCGTCGAGGCCACCAGATTTTTTTAACCATTGAAAAACCAGCCCTGCCATATACCAGGAGTAGGTAGGCGGTGTGTTGTACATGGAATCACTATCGGCAAAAGTTTTATAATTCAACATGGCCGGCACCTGGGGTCCGGCATGGCCAATCAAGTCCTCGCGGATAATAACGATTGTTAATCCGGCCGGACCAATATTTTTTTGGGCACCGGCATAAATAATTCCGTACTTGCTGACGTCTATTGGCCGGGACAAGATGCTGGAAGACATGTCCGCCACGAGTGGTTTATCGCCAGTCTCGGGAATCCAGCCAAATTCAACACCGGCGATGGTTTCGTTTGGCGTGTAATGAACATAAGCGGCGGCATCACCCATATTCCAGTCAGCCTGCACCGGGATGTTTGTAAACTTGTTCTCCTGGGTATCGACAGCCACATTCACATCACAGTATCGTTTGGCTTCGGCAACAGCCTTCTTCGACCAATGACCGGTAAAGGCATAATCTGCGTTACCAGCGTTACCCGGTGCGCATAAATTCAAGGGCACCATGGCAAATTGAGTCGATGCGCCGCCCTGCAGGAATAACACTTTGTAATTCTGCGGTATAGCCATTAACTCACGCAGGTCTGTCTCTGCTTGCTGGGCAATACCTATGAATTCTTTACCGCGATGGCTCATCTCCATAATCGATGTGCCACTGCCCTGCCAGTCCAGGAGTTCTTGCTGGGCCTGTTCTAATACAGGCTGTGGTAATGCTGCGGGACCAGCGCTGAAATTAAATACTCTTGCCATTGATTTACTCTATTTTAAAATTAAAGAAATAGTTTTTTTACTGAAAATAAGCCGCGACCATCGTAATTTTAACAGCCACAATAATTAATCGTCACTACCCGGGTGTTTATTCAGATCCTTTCCCGGATTCAGTGTCCGTCTCTGAATCAGTTTCTGGGCCTGCTTCAGTCTCGGAAGTCTGCTCGGCCTGAACCGATTCAGGCTCGACAATGCTGTCCATTCCTACCAGTCGCTCATCGTCTCCCAACACAATTAACCGTACACCCTGGGTGTTACGACCCATGGCCGAGATTTCCTTCACTCTTGTCCTGATTAATGTACCGCCACTTGTGATTAGCATGGTCTCGTCATCATCAGCGGTCAGGATTGCGCCAACCACATCACCTCGTTTTTCACTCACCTGGATCGATATCACGCCCTGGCCGCCACGTTTATGGACCGGGTAATCGGTAATCAGGGTGCGCTTGCCATAACCGAGTGACGTTGCTGTCAACACCGAGCAATTATTTATGTCGCTTTCAGAAATTATCTGTGAAATTACTTTATGGCCTTCCTTGAGCAATATACCGCGAACACCACGGGCACTCCTGCCCATTGGCCTGACATCGGTTTCACCAAACCGCACCACCTTGCCAATGTTGCTAAATAATAAAATATGGCTATTGCCATTGGTCAGGCCAACGTCAACCAGCTGATTGCCTGCTACCAGCTCAATAGCGATTATGCCATTTGACCGTGGCCGCGAGAATTCCTTCAGGGCCGTCTTTTTAACGGTGCCATCGGATGTGGCCATGAAAACAAATTTATCTTCTTCGTATTCACGAATTGGTAAAATCGCATTTAATTGTTCACCGTCCTGGAAAGGAAGCAGGTTAATAATAGGTTTGCCCCGGGCACCACGACCGGCCTGGGGAATCTCATAAACCTTGAGCCAGTAAACTTTGCCCTTGCTGCTAAAACACAAAATCGTGTCATGGGTGTTAGCGACAAACAACTTGTCAATAAAATCTTCTTCTTTCATGCGGGTGGCCGATTTACCGCGACCGCCACGTCGTTGCGCCCGGTACTCGTCCAGGACCTGGGCCTTGACATAACCGGCATGGGAAAGTGTCACCACCACATCTTCTTCAGTAATAAGGTCTTCTACCCTTAAATCCTGCTTGCTCTGAATAATTTCTGTGCGCCTGTCATCGCCATATTTTTCGCTAATGGCTATCAACTCTTCCTGGATAACCGTCCTGAGTCGATCAGGGTTGCGTAATATGTCCAGCAAGTCTTCAATGCGGACAAGCAACTCAAGAAATTCTTTGTGAATTTTTTCTGTTTCAAGACCGGTTAACCGGTGCAGGCGCAAATCAAGAATGGCTTGTGCCTGGGCATCAGACAAATGATATCCGCTCTTGGTCAAACCATAAATGGCATCCAGGTCTTCAGGTCGCGACAAAGACGTATCAGACTCGGACAACATTTTCGCGACCAGGCTGGCGGCCCATGATTTGGTCATCAGTTTGGACTTGGCTTCTGCCGGGTCATTTGCCGACCTGATGAGGGCAACTATTTCATCAATGTTTTCCAGGGCAACCGCCAGGCCTTCCAGGATATGGGCACGTTCCCGCGCCTTGCGCATATCAAACAATGTCCGACGCGTAACCACGTCACGACGGTGACGGACAAAACAAACGATGATTTCTTTCAGGTTAAATAATTTTGGCTGGCCATTATCGAGGGCAACCATATTAATGCCGACCACATTCTGCATGGCCGTGTGCTGGTATAAATTATTAAGTACGACGTCGGCCACTTCACCACGCTTGAGCTCAATGACCATGCGCATGCCGGACTTGTCAGACTCGTCACGCAAACCGGATATACCTTCCAGGCGACCCAGCTTGACCAGCTCGGCAATTTTTTCCAGCAGCCTGGCTTTGTTAACCTGGTAAGGCAGCTCGGTAACAATAATTTTTTGACGACCACGTTTTTCTTCGGTTTCAATTTCAACCCGGGCCCGGACATAAATCTTGCCGCGGCCGGTTCGGTAAGCATCGCGAATGCCGCTACTACCATTGATAATGGCCGCCGTGGGAAAATCGGGTCCCGGGATGTGCTCCATCAGCCCATCCAGTGTAATTTCTTCGTTATCGATATAGGCAAGCGTGGCCTTAATGACTTCTACCAGGTTATGAGGCGGTATCGTGGTCGCCATACCCACCGCAATGCCGGCAGAACCGTTAACAAGCAGGTTGGGAATTTTTGCTGGCAACACATCGGGGATATGTTCGGTGCCGTCATAGTTGGGAGAAAAATTGACGGTTTCTTTTTCAAGATCGGACAGCAACTCGTGGGCAATGCGTGCCATCCGAATCTCGGTATAACGCATGGCCGCCGGGGCATCACCATCGACGGAACCAAAGTTACCCTGGCCATCGACCAGCATGTAACGCAAAGAAAACGGCTGCGCCATGCGCACAATGGTGTCGTAAACAGCGGTATCGCCATGGGGATGATATTTACCAATGACATCACCGACGACACGGGCGGATTTTTTATAGCCCTTGTTATAGTCATTGCCCAGCTCATGCATGGCAAACAGGACACGGCGATGGACCGGTTTCAGGCCATCGCGGACATCGGGCAAGGCGCGACCAATAATCACGCTCATGGCGTAGTCCAGGTAGGACCGCTTCATTTCATCTTCCAGGTTGACCGGAATCGTTTCTTTGGCGAACTCGTCAGTCATTAGCAGTCAATCTGGATGTGTACAAATTAAATTTCATTAATAGCCATTTTAGCGACAGCAGCATCGTTGCTACGCACTTATTTAGTTTCCGTCAGGTATGTTCTGTCAGGATTATGTAAAAATGTAGTCGTAAAATACCAGTACTTTATTACCCGGTATTTAAAAGTAATGCGGTCGTGACGTAATCCGCGATTAACTCCAAAAGACCTGAAATCCGGGCGATATTTTAGCATGATGAGGGCCTAAACAGCAGCCTGAATGTGCCCTAAATAGATAAATAATTGAGAAATATTGAATGCCTGCCCGGGGTCAGGCAGATGGCCTATTTTGCCATCAGTTCCTGCATTTTTTTAAGCGTCGGATTGGTCACAATGCCGCGCTCGGTGACAATAATATCCACCAGCTCCGCTGGCGTGACATCAAAGGCCGGGTTCCAGGCCCTGGCGCCATCCGGGGCAATGGCATTACCTCCAACCCGCAGTATTTCGTCCTCAGACCGTAATTCAATCGGGATGTTATCACCGTCGGCAGTGGCCATATCGACGGTACTGGTCGGTGCCACTACCATGAATTTCACCCCGTGACGTTTGGCCACCACAGCCAGGCTGTAGGTGCCAATCTTGTTGGCGACATCACCATTAGCAGCAATACGGTCTGAACCGACAATGGCCCAGCTCACTTTGCCCTGTTTCATCAAATATGAGGCGGCGCCCTCGGCAATCAGGGTCACCGGGATTTTTTCCTGCACCATTTCCCAGGCGGTTAACCTGGCGCCTTGCAACCACGGCCGGGTCTCGTCGGCATAAACCATGCTTATTTTTGACCGGGAAAAACCGGCCCGAATCACACCCAGGGCCGTGCCATAGCCACCCGTGGCCAGGGCCCCGGCATTGCAATGGGTAATAACGCCACTGTCGGCAGCAATATGGGCAGCGCCCAACTCCCCCATTTTGTAATTGGCGGCAATATCATCGGCGTGAATTTTTTGCGCCGCTTCTAAAAGTCGTGGCACCGGATCGCCGCTGGTAATATCAGCCATTACCGCTTTCATTCGATTTACGGCCCAGGCAAGATTAATGGCGGTCGGTCGAGAATTTTCCAGGGTTTCCAGGTCGGCCTGGATTGTTTGCTGCCAATTGCCGGCATCCTGTGCAAAATGGGATCGCGCCGCCAATACCACCCCATAGGCCGCGGTAATACCAATAGCCGGTGCGCCCCGCACCACCATATCTGTAATCGCCCTGGCGACCTCCAGCACATCCTCGTAATCACGCATTTGCACAAGCTGTGGCAGGATACGCTGATCAAGCAGCTGTAAATGATCTTCAAACCAGCGAATGGGCCGCAAGGAATCGTGGGTTTTGGTGTCTTGTATCATTGAATTTGGCAAGGTCAAATCTGACTTTTTAAGGTAATGTGAATTATTGTATCAGCAATGAATTTGTTCTGTGCAATCATACGCAAGTGCATCAATATCAGCCAGACGAAATTAATAAGGAGCATTTTCACTACTGACCCACATAATAAATACATAAGCACATTAAAAGTCTTTCTGTCTACAATGCCATGTTACTTAACAGGGTATGGATATGAAATATTAAAACAGGTAGTACGTCATACCGCGCGCCCGAACGAAGTGACAAAGTACTCTTGGGGTGCAAGCGGGTATGACGATTTTGTGGACAGTAGTGGAGCGGGTTAGTAATTTTTGCAATCTTTCCCGAAGCCAATTTTGTGATTGCATGATACTTTAATTAAAATGCTGTCTACGATCTAGATTTATGATAAAGGAATAAATATAATTAAAGCCAGGTTATCGATTGAGTATATTAGCAATAAATGATTAGCCATTTTTTCATTAACGAATACGCTGCCAAAAATTCATCGGGGAAACAAATATGAGTACAATGTTTATGGTGGGAATCGCTATTGCTGCGATAGGTGGTATCTGGCTGTTGGTGCTGGCTTTTCGAGAAAGTTTTATTTGGGGGATAGGTTTTATTATTGTCCCCTTTGTCAGTCTCATTTTCGTCGCCCTGCACTGGGGCAAAGCATGGAAACCATTTCTCATAAATGTTGTTGGCGGCGCACTGATTTTTGCCGGGTTCACGTCTAATTTACCGAGTGCATACGAAATAGAAATGCTCAACCGGGCGCAGGAAGAAGTCACAAAACAACTGGAAAGTGGCGCAATAACTGCGCAGGAAGCGCAACAAGAACAAATGAAAATAATGCAAGCCCTGGCCGGGGGTGAAAAATACCAAAGCAACTTCGGCAAAAAAGATTCTGCCCCCGAGCGATCCCTTGGTTATACCCTCAGGTCTGCTGAACCCGAACCAGAAACACTCACAGATTCAGAAAAAAAGGCTATCCAGAAAGAGAAAATACAACAAGCCATCAAGAATGAATCAAAATACAAGCAGTTAGTAAAGGCCAGTGGCCGAAAAAAGGGTTTTATTATTATTCATGAAGATGACGCCGAGAAATATATTGGTGAAGAAATTAAAGTCACCATGAAAAAGGGTCAAATAAGAAACGGCGTGTTAATAGATACTGGCAAGAACACATTGCTGGTAGAAAAAAGAACAAGATCAGGCAAGTATTCATTTAACCTGGAAACAAAAAGAATCAAAAAAATAGAAGTAAAAACCTGGCTGGACTAGCAGACGCTCTAAAAAAACAGCAGCATCACATGTTTGATTTTATGATAGCCACCAACTTGCCCTCATAACCAAAGAAATTATGACCCATTCCAGCGATGGTATAATTATTAAACTGTTTTGAATAATTATGATCGATCGAGCGATCTTGCTCACCGTTGATTATTATAAATAATTATAACAAATTTTAACTACGATCCGTCTTACTCGAATTTTGCAGGAAATTCCTGGTAATTTACACCTTCCAAACCAAGCCCCAGGGTATAGGTTTTATCTTCTGGCAATACTTTAACCATAAAACTTGCCCGGGACTCATCAGGCCTAACTTCCTGGAACACGACATAGACTCGCCGGGCTTCCATTTCAACTTTTAGTTCGTACTGTATACTCGAGAGCTGCCCGTCACGCTTGCTTTTATATTTCAAACCAAAGCTGTGTTCACCGGGCAATACTCGCACCCACAAACCGCCGCCCGCGCCCTTAGGGACATGGGGTTTTCCATCTACAGAAGAAATCGTAACCTCATAGGGCTGACCTTTAACAACCACTGCAAACACGGAAGTATCATTCAGGGGATGACTTTTGTCTGAGTACATAATGTACGGTTCGGCGTGCAAGGCACAGCCCGAAAGAACCAGGAATAAAAATAATAATACAGTTAATTTTTTCATGGTGGCTACTTAAAAAATATTCTCAACCTATCCATTCACATGTTGCTCGCAAAAACTACAAGCGCGAATAATTTCTTAACAGCAGGTCGAAACTAACTTTGAAATTTAAGGCCAGAGCGAACACTATAATATTTAGCTTTAACTCTAGCCTTAAATATTCAGGGAAAAATAATTATTTACAATTTTTCCATCATTTCTCTAAAAAGTGGTTCGGCAATATCTGCAGCTGCTTTTAGATTTGGATCAGGATATAAAATATTCATATATTGTGGGTTTAATAAAGATATTTCAGTTAGCTTGCCTTTTTTATATACCCCTATATTGCCGCAAGGAACTAAAGCACTAATTTTTAGCCCGGCTTTAAAAGCTACTTTACCGGCCTTTTTTATGCAAATCTTTACGAGTATAACGGTTCCTTTCTTTACTTTGTCATCACCAAGATAGACCCATTTTTTTTCTTTAGAATATTTTTTAATTGAACTCACTACTTCAGTCATCGATTTTGATGTAGTTTTTATTATGAAAATATCATTTGATGATGAATCTGACCATGCGAAATTGGCCGTTACAAGCGTAATTGAAACTAAAGACGTCAAAGCTAAAATATTTTTCCATTTTTTTTTCATTAAATTATCCTTTTAATTGACCTTTTAAAATTGTTAGTTGGCAGAAGTGCGATAGTATAATCGCACCATCTATTGAATCAAGTAAATATCATATTTAGGGCCGCCCCTGAGCCGGTCACGGTTTT
The DNA here is from genome assembly GCA_003228915.1 of Acidiferrobacteraceae bacterium. GTDB lineage: Bacteria > Pseudomonadota > Gammaproteobacteria > Acidiferrobacterales > SZUA-150 > SZUA-150. The sequence goes on along the minus strand of QIGL01000003.1, from coordinate 1,285 downwards.
AGATAGCAGAAAGATAATTTATGTCATTGTTCGGTTGGGCAGTACATTCATTGCTCGCAGGCTGGGGTTCTGAAGTCTTACTCTAGCCCTAAATATTTTAATTATTCATCGAGGGTGCTATAGATCACTCTCTGCGCCGTTAGATTTTAGCGGAACGAGCAAAAGGTAGAAAATCCAGGCCACTTTCTCACCGGCGCACGTTCTACCTGATGCTGAAATTAAAATAAATTTTTAGCAGTATTTTTCATCTCTTTTAAACATTAATTTTTCTGGATCATCAATAGTAGAAAAGCCAAACTTTTTATATAAGCTATGTGCACTTTTTGTAGCTAAAAACCAGAGTCTTACCTGCAAGTCTTTTTGCTCAAGTATGTGTTTTACCAGCTTTGTGCCTAATCCTTTACCCTGGAATTCATCAAATATAAAAAGATCCATCATGTAGGCATACACTACTTTGTCAGTTACGACCCTGGCAAAGCCTAAGGTATTACCTTTGGAGTCATATAGACCAAAGCAAATAGAATTCTCAATTGATTTGTTAACTGCTTCTAAGCTACGACCTTTAGCCCAATATGATTTATTGCATAAATAGTCGTGAATTGCTTCTACATTTAGTTTTGATTTATCTGTTGAAATTGAATATCCCATATCTCTGTTTTTTTAACGCAAACGTTAACGCTCAGCCGCGCATTTTTTGCGTCGGCTGGAGCGCCTGGTTATGCGTGATCTTGCTTCTTTATATTGCCGTAATCGCACACGGTCCTTTCTCACCTTGCCCCAAGACGAACTCAACCTTTTGACCGTCGTTTAAAGTGGCATAGTCGCCACCACTTTGTATTTCTGAGTGATGGACAAACAAATCTTTGCCGCCGTCGTCTGGAGTAATAAAACCGAAACCTTTATCTGCGTTAAACCACTTTACTGTACCTTGACTCATTTTGATTTATACCTTTATTGTTGATGATTAAATTTTACAAATGAACCAAAGATACTTGAATTCATTTGTGACTTTCCTTTGCCTACACATAACGTTTTTAATGATTTTACTTTAATCCAGCGCGAAACGACAGGTTAAAGGTCAAATTCGAACCAAAAGGGAGTACTCCAGGCTCGATTGAATCCTGATAGTCTGGCCCCATTGCTTTCTGAGCCCAACACTACGATGGTCACCTCCCCTGGCTCAAGGCGTGACCATCGCTTAGGTTTCAATCGAGTCTTGTTAGCAGCATTTGGAATTAAAGCTTATTCCTATTGCAATAATCGGCATTTTTAAATTCTATAACAT
>QIGL01000104.1 GCA_003228915.1 Acidiferrobacteraceae bacterium | reverse complement strand
TGAAACATGTTTTCCTGGTAAACATTAACGTCTATTGACTGGTAACGATCCAGCGTTGGTTGATCGATAAAATTCTGGATCGAACTGATCTCATGATCAATATAATGTTTGGTGCCATCCACGTCCCTGGTAAAACCGCGCACCCGGTAATCAATGGTCACGACATCTGAATCAAAAGAATGAATTAAAAAATTTAGCGCCCTCAAGGGTGAGACCTTGCCGCATGTCGAGACATCAATATCGACCCGGAAGGTACTGACACCACTGTCCGGATGCATTTCAGGATAGGTATGAACCGTGATATGGCTTTTGTCCAGGTGTGCCACGACTGCATCTGGCAGGGGGCCAGGTTCTTCCAGGTTTTTCGGCTCCTCACTAATGGGCAGCTCGGAAATCAACATGGTGACACTGGCCCCCTCCGGGTCATAGTCTTGCCTGGCGACATTGAGAATAGTCGCGCCAATAATTTCGGCCACGTCCGTGAGTATGGTTGTGAGTCGTTCGGCGTTGTAGACCTCGTCAATATAAGAAATATATTCACGTTGTTCGGCACCCGATTTGGCAAAGGCAATATCGTAAATATTAAAGCTCAGGGTTTTGGTAAGATTATTAAAACTCTCAAGCCTGAGTTTGCTGATTGGGTGGATTTTCGGCATAGTTGTTGGCTAATTAATTAAATTACGTGTTCTATTCTTTAATCTATTCTGGCGCACATTAAACAAGATGCTGAATCATTTCTTTGGACTGCTGGTAGTGCTCACTGGCAAGAATAATTTCTCTTTTTTCAACATCACGTCCATGCATGTGGGCCAGGCGTAATAAGCTGGCAGGATCCATGGGGCCCGTGAGGCCTTCAAGGATTTGATTTGCTGCGTCCTGATCATTACAAACAAGCACCATATCACAACCTGCCGCCATTGCTTTTTGGGCCCGCTCAACCGGGCCGCCGGCATTTGCTGCGCCTTTCATAGACAGGTCATCACTAAAAACCACGCCCTGAAAACCCAGCTGCTGGCGTAAAATCTGCTGGATCCAGATGTCGGAATAACCAGCAGGCTGTTCATCAATCAAGGGATATTTAATGTGGGCCGGCATAATGCCTTCCAGGCCATAGTGGATCATGCGCTTGAATGCCACCAGGTCTTCACTGGCAATGGCATCAAGATCTCGCCTGTCTTCCGGCAAGGCCAGGTGTGAATCGTGGGCCACACCGCCGTGACCGGGGAAGTGTTTACCGGTGGCAGCCATGCCTGCATGGTGCATACCCATCATATAGGCATGGGCCAGGTCGGCGACCGTTTCCGGGTTGGAATGAAATGCGCGATTACCAATTATCTCGCTTATGCCAAAATCAATATCCAGGACCGGTGCAAAACTGAAATCAATACCCGCACATCGCAACTCGGTTGCCATTAACCAGCCTGATGTTTCGGCCAGGCGTTTGGCTCGCTTGGCATTATCATCAAAAATTTCACCCAGTAATCTGGCGGCCGGTAACGACGTAAAGCCATCCTGAAAACGCTGGATACGCCCGCCTTCCTGGTCGGTAGCAATAAGCAGTGGCGGTTTGCGTAAGTCGTGAATCTGGCTGGTTAAAGCCTGTAACTGTTCCTGTGATTCATAATTTCGGGTGAATAATATAACCCCACCCACCAGGGGATGCTGTAGCCGTTCTTTATCTTCCTGGGTGAGCTCAAGCCCCCCAATATCGATCATGACCGGGCCCAGGGACATTAGTCTTGCTCCACAATCGTGACCGACGTGCCAACTGTCACCAGGTTAAATAATTTTATGACGTCTTCATTTTTCATTTTGATACAGCCATGTGATCCGGGAATGCCCATCACATCCTCGGCCGGTGCCCCGTGAATATAAATATAGCGGCGCATGGTGTCCTGTTTGCCCAACCTGTTTTTACCAGGCTCAGTGCCGCTTAACCATAATATCCGGGTAAGAATCCAGTCCCGGTCAGGGTGCAGTTTGCGCAAGTCTGGGGAATATATTTCACCAGTAGGCCGGCGCGCAACAAAAACCGTATTGACCGGTTGGTTGACACCAATTTTCGCCCGGATGATATGTTCTCCTCTCGGGGTTTTTTCACTATCTAATAATTCACCGGCGCCATTACTGGCACTAGAGATGCTTGTTTTAAAAATCACCTGGTCATTTTTATCAAGTAACATCAGGTCTTGATTATTAATATTAATAATAATTCTGGTTTGATTGGCCAGCTTATCGTTTGCCACTATTCGCCTCTCTCAAAAACTGCCAGGGATTCCACATGTTTGGTGTGCGGGAACATGTCCATGACGCCAGCATGGGTGAGGCGATAGTTTTTTTCATGGACCAGTACGCCGGCATCACGGGCCAGGGTTGACGGGTTACATGAAACGTATACGATTTTCTCGAAGGCATTTTTTGTTATGGATGCTATGACGTCTTTGGCCCCGGAACGTGGCGGGTCCAGCAACAATTTATTATAGCCGACTATCCGCCAGTCTGTGGCCCTGGATTCGTCAAATAAATCTGCGTATGTAAATTCGGCATTGGTTATGCCATTTTGCTCGGCATTGTCCCTGGCACTGTGTACCAGGATGTCATCACCTTCGATGCCAATCACTTTTTTTGCATGTTTGGCAATTGGTAAAGTGAAATTGCCCAATCCACAAAACAAATCAAGCACCCGGTCGTTTTTAGTCGGCTCCAGGTATTTTATCACCTGGCTTATCATTTTTTGATTAATTTCACTGTTTACCTGGGTAAAACTCGTTGGCCGAAAGTGAATTGTAATATCTGATTGTTCTATCCGGTACGTTAACAATGAATCGCTGGTCGGCCATAACGGAATAATCGTGTTCGGGCCTTTCGGCTGAAGATATATCTCAATATTGTTCAATTTTGCAAATTCAATCAGCATGGCCTCGTCGTCCGAGGTGAAAGGCACAAGGTGGCGAATAATAAATACCACTTTATTGTCACCCACTGAAATTTCTATTTGCGGAATTTTTTCGTAACAGGAAATTTTTTTAAATAATTCATGCAGCCCGGGCAATAACTTTGATACGCGCTGATCGAGAACCAGGCATTCCTGGAGATCATTAATACGCGAGCTTTGTTTTTCTCTGAATCCAATTAATAAGCCGCCTTGTTTTTCAACATATTTAACGCCCAGTCTTGCCTTGCGTCGATAACCCCACTCAGATGCCGTTAAGGGCGACAACCAGTTTTCCGGTTCAGCGTTTCCTATCCGTTGAAGATTTTCTTTTAAGGTATTTTGTTTCCATTTTATCTGTCCCTGTGCCGACATATGCTGCAAGCGGCAGCCGCCGCACTTGCCAAAGTATTTACATTCCGGTTCGATACGATCTGGTGAGGCGGTGATTATTTCAGCGAGTTCTGCGGTATCATATTTCCTTCGCCGTCGACCTTTAATTCGATAAGTCACTACCTCACCGGGCAAGGCGCCGCTAATAAAAACGACCTTGCCATCAACTCTGGCTACACCATGGCCTTCATGATTGAGATCGGTAACTGTCACCTGCTGGCTGAGTGATGCTTCTTTAATTTTGGTTGTTGCCTGGTTCATAAAATTAATAAAACTTATAAATCTGCAGAATTTTTGTTCCAGGTATCAAGAAATTCACTCAAGTGAGGTTTGTTTGCTTCGCCCAGGTTTTTTTTGACCAGTTCAAATTCTTTTTTCAACCCTGCCTCGGTAAAATTTCCCCGGGTCAGTTCCCAGTGCAGGTAAACAAGATAGGTATTCAAGACGTCCGTTTCACAGTAGTTCCTGATATCCACAAGATTGCCGTTGACATATTGATCCCAGACATCGGCGCCACTAATACCCATTTTTCCCGGCAGGCCCAACATCACGGCAACCTGGTCCAGGGGTGCCGAGGCCCTGGGCTGAAACCCGGCAATCACATCCATGACATCAATATGGCGCCAGTGAAAACGGCTGATGTAGTTATTCCATTTAAAATCACGATCACCCTCACCCATGTCCCAGTATCTTGCGGCGTTAACGCCGTGTTTCATGGCCCGGTATTGCAAAACCGGCAAATCAAACCCACCGCCATTCCAGGACACCAGGGTCGGTGTGTATTTATCTACGCCGTCAAAAAATCGCTGCACCAGTTCTTTCTCGTTTGACTCAAGTTCTCCCAGTGACCAGACCTTAAAAGTCTCCCCCTGCCTGAAAACCGCCGAGATCGCCACGATCTTGTGTAAATGATGGCGCAGAAAATCAGAATCCCCGGTTTGTTCACGTCTTTTCTGGAACATGATTTTGGCGACGTCTTCATCGCCCAGGTCGCCCAGGTCATAAATACGGCGTCCTGCTTCGACATCGGGTACGGTTTCAATATCAAATACGAATACATTCATGGTGTTAATTTAAGCTTTTGATAAAAAGGATTTGGGCTGCTTACATGCTACAGGGCTGGTTTATACAATAAATGTGCTAACAACATCCAGCCAATTCTGAGTCTTGATTGTTTGTAGCATAATGCTACAATTATATACAAATGTAACAAGGAGCTGATTATGTCTACCCCGCTAAGAGTAAGTGATGATCTTTTTCAAGAGGCTGAGGCCGAGGGTTCGCTTTTGAATCGTTCCACAGCCAAACAAGTTGAATTTTGGGCGAAGTTGGGCAAGCAAGTCGCTCATTTAGCTACCCCTGCCGATATACTGGCATTGATGCAGGGTATTGCACAAATACACATTCAAATTCCTGCATCACATCCCGTCAATTCAGACGATATATTTGAGGCTGTTGATAAGGCAAGCTCAACCGAAAAGCTGGGGCAACAGATTACACGGGGTGCCCTGTATTACGAAAAAAGCAAAAGTCATCCTGGTCTACTGGATCAAGTGAAACCAGATGGGTCGCGCCGTGCCGGACATTTTAGTGGTGGCTCATTTTTGCCCGAATGAGTAGTAAAAAGCAGCTCTGGTTATTAACCGGAGGCAATGGGTCAGGCAAATCCACGTTTTATGAGCAGTTCCTGGCGCCGACCGGTTTACCGCTAGTGAATGCAGATATCCTGGCCAAACAACTGGACTCTGAACAATCAGAAGCAGCCAGTTATAAAGCGGCCTTTCTTGCCGGGAAACTTCGCACAGAATTATTGTCCACGGGCAACAGTTTTTGTTTTGAAACTGTTTTCTCTCATCCCTCAAAAATCGATTTCGTAGCCGAAGCCAGAACGCTTGGTTATGAAATCATTCTTGTCTATATCCATCTCCAAACTGATGAGCTCAATCAAGCACGGGTAGCTCAACGTGTGCAACACGGTGGCCACGATGTTCCTACCGACAAAATTATTAATCGTATTCCAAGAACAATGCAATACGTTCGCGAAGCCCTGCCCCTGGTTGATAAGGCAAAGTTTTATGATAATTCATCCCACAGCCAACCATTTTTATCCGTGGCGTTGCTGGAAAACGGACAACTTCAAAAACAACTGAAGGCATTGCCTGACGCATTACCGGACTGGGCGCAAACAATACTTAGAGATTATATTTAGACGAGCCCTGCAAGCCCTACATAACATCCCTTTTTTGTTTTGTTGAGGTTCGTCCCTCACCCCAACCTACATAAAGCCTGCATCAGAATTTGATATTTGACCCGGTTATGTCAATCACTGCTTTTGGTGTCTGGGTGGTGTTTTTGTTAATGAACTGTTCGACCAGGGCATTTTTAAAATTCATTTTGCCATCGAGAGTGACATTCTCGAATAAACCTTCATTTGATTGTGGTGCCAGATATGTACATTAAAAAAAGGAAAAGAACTATGTTACTCGGGAAAAACCCCTGTCGATAAATAACGGTCGCCACGGTCGCAAATAATGGTGACGATAATCGCATTTTCCAGTTCTTGTGAAAGTTTTAATGCGGCTGCGATGGCACCACCGGAAGAAGTGCCACAGAAAATGCCCTCTTCCCGGGCCAGGCGACGGGTCATTGCTTCGGCTTCTTCCTGGTTGACATCAATAATGCGATCAATGATTGAGGCGTCGAAAATTTTCGGTAAATAGGCTTCTGGCCAGCGACGGATCCCCGGAATGCTTGACCCTTCTGTGGGCTGGACGCCAACCACCTCAACCTCCCGGTTTTGTTCCCGAAAGTAGGTTGCACAGCCCATGATGGTGCCGGTAGTGCCCATAGAGCTGACAAAATGGGTAATTCGGCCCTCGGTGTCATGCCATATTTCCGGGGCGGTGCCTTCGTAGTGGGCCCGCGGGTTATCCGGGTTCGAAAACTGGTCCAGCACCCTGCCCTTGCCTGTTTTTTCCATTTCCAGGGCCAGGTCCCGGGCGCCTTCCATGCTGGCTTCTTTTGTCACCAGGATTATTTCGGCCCCGAATGCCTTCATGGTTATGCGCCGTTCCATGCTCATGTGGTCAGGCATGACCAGTATCATTTTGTAACCCATCATGGCGGCCGCCATAGCCAGGGCAATGCCGGTATTGCCACTGGTAGCCTCGATAAGGGTGTCGCCAGGTTTAATATCGCCCCGCTCCTGGGCATGTTTAATCATGCTCAGGGCCGGCCGGTCCTTGACCGAGCCCGCCGGGTTATTGCCTTCGAGCTTGGCAAGTATGCAATTTGAGGACTGTCCTGGTATCCGTTTCAGGCGTACCAGGGGGGTATTACCGATGTAATTCTCGAGTGATTTTGTATCCATGGCCCGATTGTAATAGATAACCACGAAAAATCGATCATTAAATCTTTATTGTTTTTCGGGCATGAAAAAGCCCGGCAAAAGCCGGGCCTAATAATTATGGAATGATAAATATACTGAAATATATCTGGTTAATTAACATTGACAGTAGTGATGGGTACACAGGAATCTATAAGGGAAGATAAATTCACAGTCCCGTCGCCCTTTAAGTTACCACGAACATAATTGCCCGTATCGGCCAGCAGGCCTGAAATATCTTCAACGTAACCAGCGCCTTTTGTGCATGCGCCGACTGCATCACACAAAACAACAGCGGGGTAATAGGTGTCCACTAGTGGGTTGGAGAATGTTAAGGTGACTGGGACTGTTTCTGCCACACCTGCAGCAGATGTAAATGTATTTGAGCTAATCACATCAGTTGTTCCGGTATTTTGTTTGCCAACAGGCAATAAATAAACTGTGCCCTCCAGGGTTTCGCCATCAACCGGAACATCTACAGTAACCGTAGTATCCGCTCGAACCAAAGTTGTAGGGGTAAAACTGGCAGTACCGGTCAAATCCGGCTCACCCGCGGTCTCGGCAACGCTATCACAGGTGCTGTCTTCATTATTCTGGCAACTACCCAGCAGCAAAGCCAGGGATAATAAAAAGATTAATTGAATAGTTTTTTTGGTGCTTCTGCTGGTTATCATAATTTACTCGCGCTAGGTATTCCAGGTTATTTAACAGCTATTAATCTAGCACAATCCCGTACCATCGCCAAACTATGCGCAACAAAACAGACGTTCGGCAAAAATCAATGTGCCAATGGAAACTACCGGTCTTCGATGTAGTCGACAATCAGTTGCAGTGACCGACGACCTCGATATTCATTAATATCCAGTTTGTAGGTAACATGTATTTTTTCAGGCAAATGGTTATCACTATGCTCATTTAGATAATGGGTCTGGTTAAAGGCAATGGCATCTATTTCCTGGCTATCCCCTTTAATTGAATCAAATGAATCATTTGCCAATCTTAATTTCATTTTTAAATGTTGGTCACCAACAATTCTATGATCAACAACCTCGAATGTGTTATCAAATATCGGCGGCTCAAAACCCTGGCCCCAGGGACTGGCCGAATTTATCAACTCAACAAAATCATGAGTAAAATACTCGTCACTTAGTTCGCCATCGGTATGAATAACTTCTTCCAGGTCGTCTCGGGAAAGCCGGCTTTTGACTTCGGTTTCAAATAACCTGAAAAAAGTATCCAGGTCACTGAGTTTGATGCTAAGTCCGGCCGCCATGGCATGGCCGCCAAATTTTTGCAGAATGTCTGGATTCATCGTGGCAATCGCATCCAGCGTGTCACGTATGTGCAACCCGGTTATTGACCGGGCTGAACCTTTCACCTGGCCATCATCGGCTGGCGCAAACGCAATCACTGGCCGGTGATACAACTCTTTCACTTTTGATGCCACTAGCCCGATGACGCCCTGGTGCCAGGATTCGTCGAACAGGCAGACACCAAAAGGCAAAGCATTTTTTTCTATATGTAACGCTTGTACCGTCTCCAAGGCCTGGTCCTGCATTTGTTTCTGAATGGCTCGTCGTTCCTTGTTAATTAAATCAAGCTGCTGGGCGATGGCAGTCACCCGCGCTACGTCGTCAGACAACAGGCACTCAACACCAAGTGCCATATTTTCAAGGCGGCCTGCTGCATTGATCCTGGGTCCGACAAAAAATCCCAGGTCGCTGGTTTTTATTTGTCCAGCCTGGCGATTACTTATTTTTAATAATGCATTTATCCCCGCGTGGGCCTTGCCCTTGTTTATTCTTGCCAGTCCTTGCGCAACCAGTATCCGGTTATTGTGATCGAGCTTGACCAAATCGGCAACGGTACCCAGGGCCACGATATCGGTCAGCTCGGCTAAATTAAATTCGAGAATATTATTTTTTTTGAACCAATCCTGTTTGCGTAAATGTGCTCTCAACTCAATCATGACGTAAAATATTACGCCAACACCTGCCAGTGACTTGCTGGCAAATGAACAGCCATTTTGATTGGGATTAACAATGGCATCAGCGGCCGGTGTTGTTGCGCCGGGCAAGTGATGATCGGTAATTAATACCTGGATGCCGGCTTCTTTTGCGGCCATCACGCCCTCAAAACTGGCAATGCCATTATCGACAGTAATAATAAGATCAGGTGAATGGGTGACGGCCAATGCTACGATTTCAGGTGTCAGGCCATAACCATATTTAAAACGGTCAGGCACAATGTAAGTAACATTGGCGGCTCCGAATTTAGTCAAGGCCCGCATCACCACCGCACAACTTGTCGCGCCATCGGCATCATAATCCGCAACAATTAATATTTTCTTATTTTCTTTTATTATTTGATAGATAATGTCTACTGCTTTATCGATTCCCAGTAAACCATCAGGCGGTAATAATCGTGCGAAAGAATTCTCCAGTTCTGACGAATCTTTTATATTTCTGGCCTGGTATATTTTATCCAGCACCGGGTGCAGCTCACTTGATAAAACCTGGCTATCGGTTTTAGCAATTCTGCGTCGTATTATTTTTTTTGTTTTCTGCTGACTCATAAGATGAATATAATGATACTTAAAACGGATCTCTCAAAAATAGCTGTCTAATTTTTTGGAAAATCGCCAAAAATGCGTTAGGTAATGCATGATCCCTGGTTTATTGATTGTATACATTGGCCCGTTACTAGATGTTATCTGCAAAGTCTTTAACTTTCTTGTTTTTAATGCATCCAGTAAGGATTGGATTATATTGATGGCGTTACCAGGATTGACATCTTTTTCATGCTCGTCGATCACGACCAGGTGTTTGCTTGTACCTAGCTCGTCTATCCAGGAAACAACATCAACCGGTAAATTTTTCCTGGCAACATTTTTAGTAATTTCGAGTCCTCGCAAAACATAATGATTGCCCCAACAATGCCAATTTGGACTTTCAATTGTTTCTTGCGGCCCTGCCCCCCAAAACCAGAGACTATTTATTGGTAATTTTCCTGCTTGCTCTCTTTTTTTGTTCACTTCAGAAGTATGTAAAACGCCCTGAATCTCTATTTGTAACTTTTGCCAGCGCAATGCATCCGGGCCAACAGGTAAATAATCATAAATATTTTTACCAATCACATCCCGTACCGGAAAAGTTCTCATGTTTATTGTTTCATTTGTTGTTAAATACCAGGCGCCGGGTTTGAGCGCATGTAATTGCCAGCTGTCCTCTGCAAGCTGCGCCAGGATATCGGCAACCAGCGCATCGGTATCGGCCTGGCCGAGCTCAAGATCAGCGGGATCGGACATGGCCAGGTGATCGTGATTTGTCACCAGGTGTACTGGATCGGCTCGCAAACAACTGGCTGGCTCCGGCTTGCCCGTTAAACCACAATACTCAAGTGCAGCACTTGCACCGATGCTGCCTGTTTGTCCCAACACCTCCAGGATCCGCTGAGTTAATCCAGTGTACGTCAGGCTGGTGATTTTATGCGCCCGGGAAAGTGCCCTCGCTAAGTCATTAGCAATCGGGGTGACACCCAGTGCAGCAATCATAGTGTCACTTATTATAAGTGTAATGCTGGTAATGTTATTTGAACTCACAGACGCTTCTTCAGGCTTGCCTTTAATATCAAATTGGAGAAAACTACATTCTATCAAAATATTACTGAATATATGTATTACCAGATAAATATATAACCAGGTAAATGAGATTATTTATGTCCGCTCACATTAAGCGTTTTACAGGAATTATTATCCTGTCACTGTTTGGCTTCAGCGCCCAGGCCGCTAAAGTAGAAGGCGCAGGCGACACATCTATCCCGTCCTGGTTCAAGAGCTCTTTTCTGGATATCCAGGAAGATGTTCAGGAAGCCACTGCAAATAATAAAAGGTTAATGATTTATTTTCATCAAAAAGGCTGTCCTTATTGCGCGGAGCTAGTAAATAATAATTTTAGCCAGAAACATATTGTCGATTTCATGGCAAAAAATTTTGATGCGATTGATTTTAATTTGTGGGGAGATCGTGAGGTTAAAACCATCACAGGAAAAATACTCACAGAAAAAACCTATGCAGCCGAACTAAAAGTCTGGTTTACACCGACGCTGCTATTTTTTGATGAACAGGGAAAAATTGTATTGCGGGTCAATGGTTATTATCCACCGGAGCGGTTTATGGCTGCGCTGGAGTATGTGGCGGGTAAAAATGAGAAAAAAACCGACTTCAGAAATTTTTATGCAAAAAAATCACCGCCAAAATCTTCCGGCCTGCTTAACAAGCAATTTTTTTTTATGAAACAGCCTTATGACCTGAAAAGAAAAAAAGGACAAAAACCGCTCGCCGTATTTTTTGAGCAAAAAGACTGCCCGGCCTGCGATACCTTGCACAAAACAATTATCCCGCTTCCTGAAACAAAACAACAACTTGACCGTTTTGATATTGTCCAGCTGGACATCTGGTCTAACGCACCTGTCACGACACCTGCCGGTAAAAAACTAACGGCAAAAAAGTGGGCAAAAGAACTGGCTATAAACTACGCGCCAACAATTGTTTGTTTTAACGATGGCAAGGAAGCAGTACGAATGGAGGCATTTCTAAAATCTTTTCATGTCCAGTCTATCCTGAATTATTGTGCGTCCCGGGCATATATCAAACAGCCCAATATGCAACGATACATAGAACGTCGCGCGCAAAAAATCCTCGACCAGGGCAAAAAAGTAGATCTCTGGACCAAATAAAATATTTAGAACGCTGCTTGAATGCCAATCGAGATCAGGCGAGGCAGTTGATAAACGGGGTCACGCACTGAATAGTCGTTGTTATAAGAGTAGTCTGCTACATTTTTCTGGTTATACACGTTTATGATTTCCAGATAGGTATTCAACTTCCAGGTATTATAGATAAAGTCGCGGTCCAGTCGTAAATCCAGTTTATGGTATGCGGGTAATCTACTGGAATTAAGATCACCATAAATTGGCAGGTACTGGTCTGTGGTTAATGGACGGAGCGTGGATCCTACGACAGGTGTATAAGGGGAACCGCTGTGGTAAAGCCACTTGGCACCAAAAGTCCATTGACTGGTTATTTTGTAATTTCCAACTAATTTAAGATTGTAGGGCTGATCAACACTTGCTGGAAAAATTTCACCAGTTTCCTGATTTTCCCGTTCAGAGCGAGACCAGGTAAAAGATGCCCAACCATTAAAACGCTCCGTTAAATCTTTTTTTAGAAAAAAATCTACACCATAGGCCCTGCCCTCACCACCGTTGTTATAATTCACGACCGGATCGGCAATAACGAGCTTGTCGAGATTCTTGTAAAACCCTTCCACTTTCCATTGCCAGTCAGCTTTTTTCTCCTGCCCAAGCCCAAGCACATAATGTTCTGCCAACAGGTTTGACAGGTCTGGATTGCCAAATTGGTCGAGCACCTGAACGCCATCAGGAAACTGGTGATATTTTCCCCAACCTGCCGTTGCCATCATGTTTTCCCAGAATTTCCATTCCAGGCCCAGTCTCGGTTCAGTGAATACTTCTTCCAGGTATGTGTCGTAGCTGCCACGCACGCCCAGAATTCCTGTTACCGCTTCAGTAACTCTCCACCTGTCTTTTGCATAAATATTGTAAAAATCTACGTTTACTGTGTCCTCATTGCTAACTCTTTGTGCGGATGTAAAATCACAACTGGGATCAAATTCCGTGCATTTGGGGTCCTTGAAATCGAGGTTTAATTTTACCGCTGTGCGAGTGTAGTCCACGCCTAAAAGCAATCGATGATTATCAGTTGCCTCTATAGACAATGCATCACGCAGATAATAACTGTTAAAAATTGCTTCGCTAGTGCCAACAGCACCGGCTTTTTGGTCGAATGTTGAATATGAGTGACCAATTGCCAGTTTATTATTATTTTCAGTGCTTAAACGTTGCGACCACACGATGGCCTGAGAATCGTACCTGGTGGTCATACTATTGGTGCCAGCAAAATCCGGATCTTTTTCTGCGTCTTCTGCCGTATCCGGAATAAAAAATTTAAACTCGTCTTTTGCACCATTTAACTGTAAGGAAATTTTGCTTCTGGAATTTGGCCGCCATAAATATTTGCCCTGGTAATCACTGAAGGCGGGAAAGCGTGTATATTCGGTACCACCGTCCCCTAGCTGGCCTGTTTTTGGTAAAATTAAATCATAATAACTGCGTCTTGCCGCCAGGTAGAACGACTGATTTTTTGCGGTTGGCCCTTCAATAAGAATGTCAGAAAGAAAAAGATTAGTATTTATCTTAACGCCCAGCCTGTCGTTTCTTGGGTCACGTAGTTTCACATCAATAACGCCACCCAACACGTCTCCGTATTCTGCGCCGTAAGCCGAGGCATATAGATTAAGATCCTCTATCAGGTCTGCATTAAATACACTAACTGCACCGCCAAAGTGAAACAAATAATCAACAGGTATAAAGTCTGCATAGTATTGATTATCCCCGGGCGAGCTGCCCCTGATTGCCGGCGAGGCGCTGCCATCATTAGTGACTGTAATGCCTGGCAACGTCTGCAGACCTCGAAGTGGATCACCTCCGGTGCCGGCAACGGCCTCCAGTTCTTTACCAGTAACGGAAATCTTGGCAACTTTATCGGGATTTCTGTCTGCATAAACCAGCACGTCTGACAACATGGCTGCGGACTCGAGGTATATTCTCTTTAGTTTAATTGGTTTGTTATCAGCGGGCATCACCGTAAAGTCACGTGATTTAAGATAACCCAGGGAAAAAGCATTAAGTGTAAAAAAATTTTCTTTTGCTACTGTAAATACAAAACGCCCTTTAACGTCTGTAGTGGTAAATATTATTTTTTTGCCCTTTAAGGCAACCTGGACATTTTCCAGGGGCCTGCGCGTTCCTTTCTCCCAGACTACACCGCTTATCGTAATATCAGGTTGAACCTGTTTTGATTTTTCCCCCTGATCTTTTATTATCATTCCAGCCTGTTCATTTTCTGTTTCTTCCGGCTGTATTTTTTCCGCAACTTCTGGTTGAACCTTTTCAGCTGCTTCTTGCTGATTAATTCCTGTCTCACCCGATTGATTCACTTCAGATGCCATCGTGAAAATCGGTAGCAGCAATAAAAAACCAGCGAGTAATCGTAATTTGATCATTTAAAGCTATCGTAAATTAAATCGAAAAGGGATTTGTAAACGAACGACGACCGGCTTGCCATCGACATAACCCGGGACAAAACTACTCTTTTTGATTGAATTTCGTACTGCCAGATCGAATTCAGTGCCACCACTTTTGATGATACTGACATCAAGAATACGACCCCTGGTATCAACAACGATCTCGGCAATCACCAGCGCTTCTTTGCCTGCATTTCGTTCATCCTCAGGATAAGAAGGCACGATTCGATTCAGGAATTGTGGCATTCGCGTAACTTCAGACAAAGGAACTATATCCGGTAAAGACTCATTTTCAATAACAGTTTCATCAGATTTGCTTTCTGGTTGTGAATTAGCTTGTTCCGCTTCTTTGACCGGTATATTTTTCTCGATAATTTTATTAATTTTTTTTCGAATAATAGACTCTTTTTTAACCTGTTTTG
Source organism: Acidiferrobacteraceae bacterium (assembly GCA_003228915.1). Classification (GTDB taxonomy): domain Bacteria; phylum Pseudomonadota; class Gammaproteobacteria; order Acidiferrobacterales; family SZUA-150; genus SZUA-150. The sequence goes on along the minus strand of QIGL01000104.1, from coordinate 40,497 downwards.
TTAAACCGGGTAAATATTTTATTTGTATGGCAGAACTGTAAGTCACTCGTTTTGTGCCATATTGCATGACAGTTGCAAATACCAAAAGTAAAATATTAAATAAAACAGAGTAAAATGCAGCGGTGTAAATATTCTTTTGTTCAGGTGTCAGGCTAGTCATCCTGTTTAACGCCAACAGCAATAGAACTTACGCCGGTTTTTCTTGTAAGGTCCAGGAACTGAATTAACGCATTGGTTGGTGCGGCTTTGTCTATATGGACAATGACGGTTACTTTTTTCTTTTGCTGGACAGCAGTTGACAATATTTTTTCAGCCCCTGTCCTGGAAATTTTTTTCCCGGCATAGTAAATATCCTGTGCTTTTGATATTGCGAAAATTAATTTATCTTTTGTAACTGGTTCCGCTGTATCAGCTGCAGGTTTGTCAATTTCAATACCGAGATCGTCGGGGAAGGTCGTTGCCACCATAAAAAATATCAGCAACAAAAACACGACGTCAATCATGGGCGCCAACTGGAGCAAGGGGGGCTTTCTTTTTTGCTCCAGGTAAAACATTTATCTAGTCACGCGCACCTTTTTTATGCAGTAAATGTGTTGTGAATTCGTCGAGTTGGCGAACGATTTTATCTGCCTTTTCGGCAATCTCATTGTGCAGGTAAAACATAGGTATTGATGCCAGCAGGCCAACTTCTGTTGTTATTAACGCTTGTGATATGCCTTCCGCCATCAGGTTAGGATTGCCGGTACCGTGTAATGCAATGGCATCAAATGCCGAAATCATACCCACTACTGTGCCGAGCAGTCCCAGCATTGGTAACAAGGTAGCAATGACTGAAATTGTATTTAACCTTTTCTCAACAAATGCCTGTTCTTGCCGGAATACATTTCTGACTTTTTCTACCTGTTCATTATTTTGAGAATTTTCTGTGGCAGAAATTATTTTAATAATATTATTAACGCTAGTGTTTTCAATATCGTCGCCAGAAATTGTTTTGTCGTCTTCCATACCGGCCAGGGCCGACAAAAGTGAAACTTGTTGTTGTTTATAGGATTGCCATCTTTCTATGATGAGAATAAAACCATACAACGAAAAAATGACGATTGGCCACATGACTAAACCACCGCGGGTAAAAGTTGATATGACGGCGTTAATAAATTCCATTTCTTTAATCGTTTTTATTTTTCGTTAATTTGAAATTACTCGCTCATATTGTCCAGAATGGCTTTTTTAACTTCTGCCAAATCGGCTTTTATTTTAACAACAGGCGCGGTGCTTTGTTTAATCGCGGTTTCAGGATCTTTTAAACCGTGGCCCGTAAGCGTGCAAACAATTTTTTTGCCTTCAGGAATTTTACCCGATTTTAAATCATTAATGAGACCCGCTAATGAAGTCGCCGAAGCGGGCTCACAAAAAATACCTTCATTTTCTGTTAATAATTTTTGAGTTGTGAGAATCTCATCATCACTGCATTTATCAAACCAGCCTTTTGATTCTTTTTGCACGGTCCACGCCTTGTCCCAGGACTGTGGATGACCAATGCGAATCGCAGTTGCAACTGTGTCGGGGTTATCAACCATTTCACCTTTGATGAATGGCGCAGAACCTGCGGCCTGGTAACCAACCATGACGGGTCGATTATTGATAATGCCATTTTCTGCGTATTCTTTATAACCCATCCAGTGGGCCGTAATGTTGCCGGCGTTACCAACGGGCAAACAATGATAATCGGGGGCAGCGCCCAGCTCCTCGGTAATTTCAAATGCCGCCGTTTTCTGTCCCTGGATTCGGTAAGGGTTAATTGAGTTCACAATGGTAACTGGTGCCTGTGCTGCCACTTCTTTAACCAATCGCATACCGTCGTCAAAGTTGCCCTGGATCTGGATCACCACGGAGCCATGCATCATGGCCTGGGCCAGTTTGCCCTGGGCAATTTTACCCTCCGGGATTAACACAAAAGCAGTTATGCCAGCACGGGCCGCATAGGCCGCCGCCGAGGCAGAGGTATTGCCAGTTGAGGCACAAATAATGGCCTTGCTCCCTTCTTCCACGGCTTTGGTAACTGCCAGGGTCATACCCCTGTCTTTGAATGAACCGGTTGGGTTCAAGCCTTCATATTTGACGTAGATATCGACATCCTTGCCAATAAGCCGGGGAATATTATTTAAACGTATCAGTGGTGTATTGCCCTCGCCCAAACTAATAATACGTGTATCGTCATGTACCGGCAGGCGATCACGATAGTTTTCAATTAATCCGGTATATCGATTTCGAAACGGCATGTTAATCCCACTCTTTATTCAATTGTTCAATTCTAATACGCATTACATCACCTTTAATAGTTGCAAGCGCTTCAATTTCTGTGATGGCTGCATTCATATTTTTTTCTTTTATCCTATGGGTCAGGATAATCACGGACGCGGTATCACCAGATTTTTTTTCTGATGCTTTTGGAGAAATTGCTGACTCTTTTTGCAACATAGCTTCTATGCTGATGTTTCTTGCACTCAGGATGCGTGTGACATCTGCCATCACGCCAGGTTTATCAATCACCTGCATACGCAGATAATACGAGGTTTCAACGTCTTCCATTTTCAGAATTGGCAAGTCAGACAATGCATCAGGCTGAAAAGCGAGATGCGGCACCCTGTTGTTGGGGTCCGTTGTTAACGTGCGAACCACGTCAACTATATCGGCAACAACCGCAGATGCCGTAGGTTCTGCACCAGCACCCGCACCATAATAAAGCGTGGGTCCGACTGCATCACCTTTTACCAGTACCGCGTTCATGACACCATCAACATTGGCAATTAAGCGGCGCTCAGGCACCAGGGTAGGATGGACACGCAGTTCCACGCCCTGCTCCGTCCTGCGGGCTATACCCAAATGTTTGATACGATAACCAAATGCCTGGGCATACTCGACATCGCTTTCAGTTATTTTTGAGATGCCTTCCATGTAGGCTTTATCAAACTGGAGCGGGATGCCAAAAGCAATGGCAGCAAGTATCGTCAGCTTATGGGCTGCATCAACCCCCTCAACATCAAAAGTAGGGTCGGCTTCCGCGTAACCAAGTTTTTGTGCTTCTGCCAGCACATCCGAAAAATCACGGCCAGCATCGCGCATCTCGGTCAGGATATAATTTCCGGTACCATTAATAATGCCCGCAAGCCACTCGATGCTGTTTCCTGACAGGCCCTCCCTGATTGCTTTTATGATTGGTATACCACCAGCAACCGCGGCTTCAAATGCAACCATTACGCCTTTATTTTGTGCGGCCTGAAATATTTCATTACCGTGGACCGCAATCAACGCTTTGTTGGCGGTGACCACGTGTTTGCCATTTTCTATCGCCTTGAGTACCAGCTCTTTAGCCAGGTCGTAACCACCGATTAATTCGATGACCACATCTATTTCAGGATTATTGACGATCGCAAACGGGTCCTGGGTGATCTTTATATCTTTGGTTGGGCACGCCCGTTCTTTTTTTAGATCCCTGGCCGATGCCTGGACAACCTTGATTTCCCTGCCCGCACGTCTTGCAATCTCTTTGCCATTGCGCGACAAAACGTTAACAGTACCACTGCCAACTGTGCCGAGCCCTAAAATTCCTATTCTAACTGGTTTCAATGGTTACCCCAAAATCATCGATGTTTTTTTCTTAGACAAGATTAACAAGATTCACTGGATTAAATCTTATTCCTAAATCCAATTTATAAAGTTAAGCCATCCTGTTAATCCCGACAATCCTGTCTATATTTTCTTACCTTCTCAAAATATGCCGAATTGAACGAATTGCCTGTCTTGTTCGGTGTTCATTTTCAATTAAACTAAAACGCACGTGATCATCACCATATTCACCGAAACCTATGCCGGGAGAGACCGCAACGTTTGCTTCTTTTAATAACAATTTAGAAAACTCCAGGGAACCCATCTTGCGGTATCGCTCCGGTATTTTCGCCCAGACAAACATTGTCGCCCTGGGTTTTTCCACTGCCCAGCCAGCTGAAAATAAACCGTTACATAATACATCACGTCGCGACTGGTATGTCTGGCATATTTCCGTCACACACTCCTGGGGACCATCTAGTGCCAGGATCGAGGCGACCTGAATTGGGGTAAATGTCCCGTAATCCAGGTATGACTTAATACGTGCCAGTGATGAGACCAGGTGCTGATTGCCACACATAAAGCCAACCCGCCATCCGGGCATATTATAACTTTTCGACAGGCTAAAAAACTCGACGGCGGTATCTTTGGCTCCTTTAACTTGCAGGATCGAGGGCGCATGGTAACCGTCGAATACAATATCCGCGTAGGCAAGGTCATGGATCACCCAGATTTTGTGTTCCCTGGCGATCTCGATGATTTTCTCAAAAAATTCCAGGTTGACACATTGGGTGGTTGGATTCGCCGGAAAATTAAATACCATAATCTTGGGGCGGGGCCAGGAATCTTTAATGGCCTTTTGCAGCTCCTCGAAAAAATCCTTCCCCTGGATTAATGGTACGTGGCGTATATCGGCACCCGCAATAACAAACCCATACGGATGGATCGGGTAAGAAGGATTGGGCACAAGCACGACATCACCGGTCTCGACGGTTGCCAATGCCAGGTGGGCCAGGCCTTCTTTCGAGCCAATGGTGACAATCGCCTCAGTTTCCATATCCAGGTCGACATCGTAGCGACGCTTATACCAGTTACAAATAGCCTTGCGTAGACGCGGTATGCCCCGGGACATGGAATAACGGTGGGTGCCCTCCCGTTGTGCAACTTCACAGAGCTTATCGACAATATGTTTAGGAGTCGGTTGATCCGGGTTACCCATACCAAAATCAATGATGTCATCACCACGATGACGTGCTTCCGCCTTCAATTCATTGACGATGTTAAAGACGTAAGGTGGGAGCCGCTTAATGCGCGGAAAATCTTCCATTGTTATTTTGGTATCCAGGACAGCAACAAGGCATCTTCAGGTAAATAAATCGAAAAAAAGCTATAACAAGTAAGGTCTTAAAACTGCGTGAAAGATAGCTGTTACAATCAATTTATGCAATCCTCATCCTTTAGCAGCAAAGAGATTATCAGAAAATGCAGCTTGATCTGGACACCATTCGCGCGAACGAATACCTGATCAGGGCTTATGGCCCCGACGAGATTATGGTTAAGGACGCCACATACAATCACAGCATTGTGGTCTGCATTGATCAGGCGCCAAGGCCGTGGCAGCTAACCACACCGAACACGATTTCCAGTAGTGATATAGCGGCCTTACTACAGATCGTTACGCCAGAAATTATTCTAATCGGTACCGGTACCCGTCACAGCTTTCCCCCGGCGGCAGCCCTGGTGCCGTTGCTTGAGGCAAAAATAGGTTATGAGATTATGGACACCGCAGCAGCTTGCCGAACCTATAACGTCCTGGCCAGCGAAGGTCGACGGGTGGTGGCGGGTCTGGTGCTAACGGTCTGAGAATAACGGTTTGCAGGTGCAGGTGATTTTTTAGAACAGGATATCCATGGTGTAACCAGATTTCTCCAGGATAATACGTAATCGCTTCAGGGCTTCCACCTGGATTTGTCGCACCCTTTCACGGGTCACGCCAATATCGGCCCCTACCTCTTCGAGGGTAGATATTTCCCTGCCCCTGAGACCAAAGCGACGTTCTACCACTTCCCGCTGTTTATCATTCAGCTCGTTTAACCATTCGCCAATCTGGACCTGCATGTCCTCGCTCTGGAGAAGTTTTTCAGGTGAAACCACGCTTTCATCAGGAATGGCGTCCAGTAAAGATCGATCGGGGTCACTATCCATGGGGGCATCAACAGAGGTGACACGCTCATTCAGGCCCATCATTTTTTTGACATCAGCAATGGGTTTATCGAGCAAGTTCGCCACGTCTTCAGGAGAGGGTTCGTGATCGAGTTTTTGTGCCAGGTGGCGAGCAGCGCGTTGATAGATATTAATTTCTTTAAGGATGTGAACTGGCAACCGGATGGTGCGTGTCTGGTTCATAATGCCGCGTTCAATGGTTTGTCGAATCCACCAGGTTGCGTAGGTCGAGAAACGAAATCCGCGCTCAGGATCGAATTTTTCAACAGCACGAATTAAGCCAAGATTCCCTTCTTCAATCAGATCCAGCAGTGCCAGCCCCCGGTTCATGTAACGACGGGCTATTTTGACAACCAGGCGCAGGTTGCTTTCAATCATGCGCTTCCTGCCCGCTTCTTCACCCTTTTGCGCCTTTCGCGCGTAGTACACTTCTTCCTCGGCGGTTAACAGGGGTGAAAACCCAATTTCTTTTAAGTAAAGACGGGTGGCATCGACCTGGGGTTCGGCCCTGCTACTTTTCTTTGGTGCCGGTTTTTCATCGGCTTTTGCGTCTGATTTATCTGACGTTTTTTTATCAACTTTTTTACCAGTTGTTTTATCAGCTGTTTTATCAACCGTTGCTGTCTCATTCTCTTCCATAGACTCACTTTCTTTTTGGTTTTTTTTGGAGCGTTTGGGCATAGCTAGCGCCTTCGAAGATATTTTTCAGGGTCGACCGGACGTCCCCGGTATCGAATTTCAAAATGAAGTTTCACTGTATTTGTCCCTGTATTTCCCATAGTTGCTATTTGCTGACCCTTTTTTATCACATCCCCTTCTTTAACGATAATTCTATCACAATGCGCATAGGCGCTAAGAAATTCTTCGTTATGTTTAATGATGACCAAATTACCATACCCTCGCAACCCGCTACCCTGGTAAACCACTTTGCCAGCGGCGGCGGCATATATTGGCTGTCCCTTTTTACCCGATATTTCCAGCCCTTTATTTCTGCTCTGACCAAATCGGCGGGTGATTTTGCCTTTAGCAGGCCAACCCCAGCTTTTAACACTACTGCGGACAACGGTCTTGCGGCTGCTTGTTTTTTTCGAATTTCGACCTGATTTATGCTTTGTTTTTGCGCTTCTTGTTTTGCCAGAACGGCCTGATGGCTCGGTAATGCGTACTTTTTGCCCCGGTTTAATCGTATAAGGCGGATTGATATTGTTCCATGCCGCCAGCTTTTTCACGCTCACGCCAGCAGTACGCGCCAAACTATATATCGTGTCACCAGCCACAACCTTGTGATAGCTGGCATAACTTTTTGCTTTCGACCTCTCTCTGGAAACGTTTTTGGCGCCCGATTTTATTTTCAGGCGTTGGCCTGGGCGAATAAGATAAGGCGAGCGAATATTATTCCACTTGGCAACCGTCCTGTAATCCTGACCAATTTCCCAGGCGATGCTGTAGAGCGTATCACCGGCTACAACGGTCCGGTAAGGCTTGACTGGGTCGCGTAAACGACGACTTTGATCGTCAACGGGCGCCAGCCCACTGGTGCTTGCGCAAGCCGAAATAACCAAATAAACACAAGTGATGCAAAATAAGCGCATTCGTTTGGGATTACCGATACTCAATCCCCTTTATTCAGTAATGGCACAAAACTGACTTTAGCCAGGTGCTTGCAATCAAACCCATGCTCAGTTCGAGTGTATTGCAACAAGTCCTGATCGCCTGCTTTACCAATCGGAATGACCAGGGAGGCGCCCGGGCTTAACTGGACGAGCAAATCTGCTGGCACTTTCGTGGCCGCCGCTGTCACAATAATTGCGTCAAACAAGCCTTGTTCTGGCCAACCTACTGTTGGTCCCGCCAGTTTAAAACGAATATTTTGATAACCGAGCTTGCGCAAACGTTGGCGGGCGTCTCGAAACAGGGGCTCGATTAATTCAACCGTATAAACTTCCTTGACTAAAGCTGCCAGAACAGCTGCCTGGTAACCACAACCGGTGCCTACCTCGAGGACGCGCTCGGGTGCGCCACTCGCAAGCAACACCTCTGTCATTAACGCCACAATATACGGCTGGGAAATGGTTTGTCCGTACCTGATGGGTAACGCCGTATCTTCATAGGCGCGACTGGCTAGCGCTTCATCAACAAATAAATGACGCGGGATATGCTCTATTGCCGAAAGTACACTGGCATTGGAAATGCCCTGTTCCTTGAGACGCTTTATTAACCGTGAACGAGTACGTGCTGATGTCATGCCAATACCAGCTGTTTCAACGTTCATTTATATATTCTCTAGCCAGCCAGCCACGTTCTCAAGGGCCTGGTAACTTGTTAGATCAGTGTGAATAGGTGTAATCGAGACAAACCCATTGCGGACTGCATGAAAATCGGTACCGACGCCGGCATCATCTTCAGCGCCAGGTGGCCCGACCCAGTAGACAGGTCGACCCAGTGGGTCCTGTGATTTAATAATAGGTTCTGCCTTATGGCGATGGCCCAGGCGCGTCGCCTGCATGCCCGCAAGTTCGTCCATTGCCAGATTTGGCACATTGACGTTGAGGATGGTGTCTGACGGCAGGGGCTGCTCATGCAAGTGTTTAACAATCTTAACGGCCACCTCGGCCGCGGTATCAAAGTGGGTCGCATCATGACCCACCAGTGACAGGGCAATTGCCGGCAGGCCCAGGAAACGCCCCTCCATGGCTGCAGCCACCGTGCCTGAGTAGAGGATATCGTCACCCAGGTTAGCGCCATGGTTAATGCCTGAAATAACCATGTCGGGCTCCTTTTCCATGAGGCCAGTGATCGCCAAATGCACGCAATCCGTGGGTGTGCCATCAACATAATAAAAACCGTTGGCTGCCTGCCGGGACCGTAAAGGCCGGGATAAAGTGAGGGAATTACTGGCACCACTGCGATCCCGCTCCGGCGCCACGACAGTGACTTGTTTATCCACCTGGAATTTGGCGGCCAGGGTCGCCAGGCCCTGAGCCTGGTAACCGTCATCATTACTCAAAAGAATGTGCATAGGACTAAGAAGATATAAAAATTATTGCCAACATACCATGGTTCCATGGTTAGGGACGTACTGGAGATTTAAACAAGCAGGAAAGATGTTGATTGAGGCGAGAGGGTGAAGCACCGCCGTATGGTGCTCAATGACCATTGCACAAGGCAAGGATTGTTCCCGACAATCCTATTGCATTCCCGCCATCCCTGGCGGTCAGACGTGCTGGTGCCGCGAAGTCCATGGAAGGGCGAGAGCGGCCATTCGCAGGTGGCTGAACGCCCGGAGGGCCGGTAATCCGACCGCCCCACATTCAAGAAATAGCTGCCACAGGCAGGTATAGGTACAAAATGGTCGGGGCGAGAGGATTCGAACCTCCGACCACCGGCACCCCATGCCGGTACGCTACCAGACTGCGCTACGCCCCGAATAAAACTGTTAGTCCAGCCCGGGCCATCGACCCGGGTTCCGCCGCATCATACCCAAGTAAGGCATCCGGGAGAAATGTTTTTACGGTTTCTGCAGGCCTTTGAAGCGAAAAACAGGAATAAGAAAAAATCTGGCGAAACAAGAAAGGGAAATATCTATGCAATCAAATAAGACGTAGGGGGGTTAAGGACGATCGAGGATAGTCAAAACTTCTTCCAAATCAGTAATCAGGGAACGAATTGTTTCGGCAGTTGAGGCCATCTCAGGATTATCAACCATGAGTTGGTTGCGCGCACCGCTAATGGTAAAACCGTCGAGATACAGTAATTGCCGTATTTGGCGAATCAGCAGCACATCATGACGTTGGTAGTAACGACGGTTGCCTCTTCTTTTGACTGGTTTCAGCTGCGGGAATTCCTGCTCCCAGTAGCGTAATACATGGGGCTTAACCGCGCATAATTCACTTACTTCACCAATAGTGAAATAACGCTTGCTCGGGATTTGCGGCAGCTCTAAATTATCACCTGGATCCAGCATTCAGCTCCGCCTGGTTATTAAAGTCTTCTGATTTTGATTGGGCGTTTTCTTCTACCCGCTCTTTTAATTTATGGCTGGCACGAAACGTAACCACGCGCCGCGCCGAAATAGGTATTTCTTCGCCTGTTTTAGGGTTACGACCAGGCCGCGGGTTCTTGTTTCGCAAGTCAAAATTACCGAAACCTGAAAGTTTCACAGACTCGCCCGCCGACAAGCTGGCGCGAATTTTTTCGAAGAATAATTCTACGAATTCCTTCGCTTCCCTCTTGTTCAGGCCTAGTTCGTTATAGAGGGCCTCGGCCAAATCCGCCTTAGTCAGGGCCATACTGTCGATCCTTATTTTTGGTTATCCCGCAAGTGGGCGTTATCTAAGCTTAGCCCCTAATTCCGCCTCCAGGGCGCCTCGTACACGCGCCATGACGGTTTCTACTTCTTCCTCTTTAAGAGTGCGCGAAGACTCCTGTAACGTCAAGCCCAAAGACAAACTTTTTCTTCCCGAATCAATACCTTCGCCGCGATACTCGTCAAATAGCTCCAAGTGTAGCAGCCATTTACCCCCTGCCTGACTGATCACATCAAAGACATTTTTAACGGCAAGTTGTTCGTCCACAAGTATGGAAATATCACGCCTAATTGATGGATATTTAGATAATTGACGATATTCAATGGAATTTCGACGGAGAACGGCGGAGATATCTAATTCAAACAAAATAATTGTTGTTTCTAGCGATAATTTCGCGGCAATATCGGGATGTAATTCGCCCAACCAGCCAATATTTGTGCCATTTTTAGTGATTTTAGCCGTTTTCCCTGGGTGTAATGCTGGGTGCATTGCCTGCTCGAACTCAAAGCTGGGCAACTCCCCGGTTTTGCCCAAAATAGCTTCCAGATCCCCTTTCATGTCGAAAAAATCGGCATTCCGGGTTTTTGTGCCCCATTGCTCCTGAAATACGCCACCGGTTATAACACCGGCGATCCTGTTAATTTCCCGAAATTCTTTGCCTTTACGGAAAAAGCAATGGCCAGTTTCAAAAAATCGTAATCGGCTTTGCTGCCTGTTTTGATTATAAATAACTGTCTCCACCAAACCTGGCCAGAGGCTTGTGCGCATGACTGCCAGGGCATCACTAATCGGGTTTTTCAGGACTGCGGCGTTTTCGTCAGGTGCAAAGGCCGCCTGACGCTTGCGATCAATAAAACTGTAGGTAATGACTTCCCGGTAATCACGACCAACCAGGATGTCGGCGAGTAACCGGGCATTTATTTTCTTTTCTGTAATGTTCTCTAGTTTTGCAGACAGCTTAAAGGGTACCGCCGGGATTTTGTCGTAACCGTAAACACGAATAACTTCTTCTATCAGGTCAACATCATGTTTTATGTCAAAACGATAGCTGGGCGCAACAACTGACCAGCCTGACTGACTGCTTGTCACTTTCATGCCCAGGGACTTTAAAATTCTGGTTACCTTAGCAGTGGGGATTTTAATCCCCAGAATACTTTCCAGTTTTTTTTGTTTGAGCGTGACGCGAATAGATTTAGGAAGATTATTTTTAGAGACCTTCTCAATAACGGGCCCTGGCTTGCCGCCAACAATCGCGAGCAGTAACGCTGTGGCACGCTCGATTGCGATTTTTTGCAAGCTAGAATCGACGCCGCGCTCAAAACGATGTGACGAATCAGTGTGCTTGCCCATTAAACGCGCCCTGCCGGCAATTGCATCGGGTGAAAAAAATGCGCTTTCAAGGAAAATATTTTTTGTGTTGTTAGTGACGGCCGAGGCAGAGCCGCCCATTATTCCGGCAATAGCTAATGGACCACGTTTATCTGATATCAGTAATGTACCTGCAGGTATAGCAACTGTTGTTTCATCCAGTAATTTGAGTTTTTGTTTGCCTTTGCTTGTGAGTATTTTGATGCCGCCACTAATTTTATCCAGATCAAAGCCATGCATTGGCTGTCCCAGTTCCAGCATTACGTAATTCGTCACATCAACCACTGGACCGAGACTACGCAAGCCACTGCGCCGTAATTGTTCCTGCATCCATACTGGCGTGTGGGCGTCGGGATTTATATCTTCAATTACTCGGCCTACATACCTGGGGCATAATTTGCCTGCCGTGACAGTTACACCAATTTTTTTCTTGCCTGCAGCAGAAACCCCGGTAATTTTTTTCTGTTTTAATTTTGTATTCGTTAAGGCGTTCATTTCCCTGGCAATGCCGAGCACACTTAAACAATCACCACGATTGGGCGTCAGATCAACTTCAATTACATGATCATCAAGATGTAAGGCATCAACAATGTCAACGCCAATTCGTGTTTCCTTATCAAGGATTAACAAACCTTCTGAATTGCTCTCAAACCCAAGCTCTGTTGCGGAACATAACATGCCAAAAGAATCTTCACCGCGGAGCTGTGTTTTTTTAATAATTAATCCGCCAGGTAATTTTGCCCCCACTAGCGCGGTTGGCACCTTAACCCCCTCTTCTGCATTGTTTGCCCCGCAAACAATGGTTAGAGGTTTGGACTTGCCAACATCTACCCGACATACACGCAGGCGATCTGCATTTGGATGGGAAGTTATAGCTATTATTTTTCCAACAACTATTTTTTTAATGTCGGGCTTGATTGACTCAATGTTATCAACTTCCAGGCCAGCAAAAGTTAACGTGTCAGCAATTTCTGATGCCGACAGCTTTGTATTCACGAATTGTTTTAACCAATGTTCGCTAAATTTCATTGCCTGTATTTCACTATATTAATAATTTCATGAGAACTGTTTCAGGAAACGCACATCATTTTCGAAGAACAAGCGCAAGTCATTAATGCCGTAACGCAACATTGCCAGCCTCTCGACGCCAATACCAAAGGCAAAACCATTAAATTTATCAGCATCAGCTTTTTTAAATCCCAGGACATTGGCTAAAACGTTGGGGTGCACCATGCCGCAACCTAAAATCTCCAGCCAGCCAGTGTGACTACAAACTCGGCAGCCACTGCCGTTACACATCACACAGCTAATATCGACTTCTGCAGAAGGTTCGGTAAACGGGAAAAAAGAGGGCCTGAACCTGACCTCCAGGTTTTCTTGCTCAAAAAATTCTCTTAAAAAAGTAATTAACAAGCTTTTTAAATCGGCAAAACTGACGGTATCATCAATCAATAACCCCTCGACCTGGTGGAACATTGGCGTATGAGTTATATCAGAATCACAACGGTAGACCTTGCCCGGTACAATAATTCTTATTGGCGGTTCGTTTTTTTCCATATAACGAACCTGGACTGGCGAGGTATGGGTGCGAAGCAGGTGGCTTGCATCAAAATAAAATGTGTCGTGCATCGCCCGAGCTGGATGGTTGTCGGGAATATTTAATGCTTCAAAATTATAGTAATCACTCTCAATTTCGGGGCCTTTTACAATCTCAAATCCGGCACTGGAAAAAAAGTTTTCCAGCCTTCTTATGGTTCGCGTAACAGGATGGAGACTACCGTTGCCCGCATTTCGGCCGGGCAGTGTTATATCAATTTTTTCTGATGACAGCGACGCATTTCTGGCGACAGTTTCCAGGCCTTGTTTTTTATCCTGAATTTTTTCAGATAATTCTTTTTTTGCTATATTAACCGACTGTCCTGCTTTTGGTCGTAACTCGGGCGGTAAACTTCCCAATGTTTTTAATTGTTCAGTAAGTAGTCCTTTTTTACCTAAAAATTTAACCCGGACTGCTTCGACAGAAGACACATCTTTACATGCTTCAATTTCAGTTAGTGCTGATTGCAGTAATTCAGTGATTTTTGCTTGCAAAGTATTGGCCTTGAATTTATATAATTATTTAAGGAAGCTCTGATCAATATATGTTTGTCATTCCGACCGAAGCGGAGGAATCTTGTATCTTCCTGATACGACTGAAGTTCCATGGGTTGAGATCTCTCCACTGCGGTCGAGATGACAATTGATCAGAGCTTCCTTAACGCTATAGTTTTTACCGGAGTCTTAAGCAAAAAACGGGAAAGGCACGACACCCTTCCCGTTCCAGGATATTACTCAAGGATACTACACCCCGCCATCGAATACGGTGCTGACAGTAAACTTAATTAGCGAGTGCGGCTTTGGCCTGTTCTGCCAAAGCAGTAAAGGCTGGCTTGTCATGCACTGCAAGATCAGCCAATACTTTTCGGTCAACCTCGATAGATGAAATTTTCAGACCATTCATCAAGCGACTATAACTGAGCCCTGCTTCCCTGGCGGCAGCATTGATACGAATAATCCACAACGCTCGAAACTGGCGCTTGCGCTGGCGGCGATCACGATAGGCATACTGACCCGCCTTATCAACTGCTTGCTTGGCAACACGATAAATTCGACTACGGGCACCGCGATAACCCTTGGCTCTTTCAAGTACTTTTTTGTGTCTTGCGTGGGCAACGACGCCTCTTTTTACTCTTGGCATTTTATAACTCCTCTTATGCGTACGGCAGCAAACGACGCACCATCGATACGTCTGCTTTGTCTACCATGTCGCCCGAACGTAAATGACGTTTACGCTTCGTGCCTTTTTTTGTCAGGATGTGTCGCAAATGCGAATGACTGCATTTAAAACCGCCGCCGCTAGTTCGACGAAAACGTTTTGCGGCACCGCGGTTAGTTTTTAACTTTGGCATAACTTACTCCGTACTTGGTTCCTGCTTATCAGGTTCCTGGTTTTCAGTTTTCTGGTTATCAGTTTTCTGGTTATCAGTTTTCTGGTTATCAGTTTTCTGGTTATCAGTTTTCTGGTTATCAGTTTTCTGGGCTTCAATTTTTTGAGCTTCAAAACCTGCACTTTCTTTGCCGGCGGCCTTCTTGCCCTCGACACTTTGCTTTTTACTGTCTGTGGCCGGCTGTAACACCATGACCATTTGCCGACCTTCCATTTTAGGAAACTGTTCTACCAGCCCATATGGCTCAAGATCGGCTTGAATACGTTTTAACAACTCAAGCCCAATTTCCTGGTGCGCCATTTCACGACCCCGAAAGCGCATGGTTACCTTGGTCTTGTCTCCATTTTTCAGAAACTTGACCAGATTACGAAGTTTTATCTGGTAATCGCCAATATCCGTGCCGGGCCGAAATTTGATTTCCTTTATATGAATCTGTTTCTGTTTTTTCTTGGCAGCATGTTTTTGCTTGTTTGCCTCATACAAATACTTGCCAAAATCCATAATTCTACAAACAGGTGGTTCGGCGTTTGGTGAAATTTCGACTAGATCCAGGCCAACTTCGCCCGCTCTTTCCAGTGCATCTACTGCGCTAACAATACCTGCTTGTGCGCCTTTTTCATCAATCAGGCGAATTTCTGTGGCCGTGATTAACTCATTCAGACGTGTTTCTTTTTTTGAAGCTATAGTTTCAGTCCTCTTAAATAATTAAACGCCATGGCTCGCGATTTCCTGGATGAGCTTTTCAGCCAAAGATTCCGGGTCAATCGCCCCCTGATCCTCACCCTTGCGCGTGCGCACGGCAACTGTGTTTTCTTCCTGCTCCCGTTTTCCGATGACAAGTTGATACGGAATACGTTGGAGTGTGTGCTCGCGGATTTTAAAGCCGATTTTCTCGTTTCTCAAGTCCGATTCGACCCTGATGCCTTGTTTTTTCAGTATTTTTTCAATTTTTTTCGCATATTCGTTCTGTTCGTCGGTAATTGTCAGAATTACCGCCTGAATTGGCGCCAGCCACAGCGGTAATGAACCCGCATGTTCTTCTATCAATATGCCAATAAATCGCTCCAGGGAACCTAAAATTGCCCGATGCAGCATGACCGGCACCTGTTTAGACCCGTCTTCTGCCACATAACTTGCGTCCAAACGCGCCGGCATAGAGAAATCCACTTGAATGGTGCCGCATTGCCAGACCCTGCCAAGGCAGTCTTTCAAAGAAAATTCGATTTTGGGGCCATAAAACGCCCCCTCACCGGGCTGTAACGTCCACTCCAGTGATTTCGCATCCAGAGACTCCTCCAGGGCCCGCTCCGCCTTATCCCACTCTTCCTCCGAGCCTACCCGGTGTGCCGGGTCCGGGCGTGTAGACAGCTTGACCAGGACATCATTGAACCCGAAATCCTTATAAACGCTAAACAACAAATCGATAAATGACGACACCTCGTCCTGCACCTGGGCTTCAGTACAGAATATGTGGGCATCATCCTGGACAAAACTTCGTAACCGCATCAGGCCGTGTAAGGTGCCTGACGGCTCATTGCGGTGGCATGAGCCAAATTCTGCCATGCGTAGGGGCAGGTCGCGATAACTCTTCAGGCCCTGGTTATAGATTTGGATGTGGCAAGGGCAATTCATGGGTTTGACGGCGTATTCCCGGTTCTCGGCATGGACCGCGAACATATCATCGCCAAATTTATCGGCGTGGCCTGATTTTTCCCACAAACTACGGTCTACAATCATTGGCGTGTGTACTTCATGGTAACCAGCGGCGGCAATTGTCTTGCGTATATAAGCCACCACTTGCAGGTATATTGTCCAGCCCTTGGCGTGCCAAAAAACCATACCGGGCGCCTCTTCCTGGGTGTGGTAGAGATCCAGTTTTTTACCAATTTTACGATGATCCCGCTTTTCAGCCTCTTCTATGCGAAACAAGTATGCCTTGAGGTCCTTTTTATTGGCCCAGGCGGTACCATAAATTCGCTGCAACATTTCATTGTTTGAATCACCCCGCCAATAGGCGCCGGCAACTTTCATTAACTTAAAAGCCTTTAGTTTGCCGGTACTGGGAACATGGGGGCCTCGACAAAGGTCGGTAAATTCACCCTGGCTATAAAGAGAAAGGACTTCGTCAGCCGGAATAGATTCGATGATTTCTGCCTTGTAAACTTCACCAATGCCCTTGAAAAACTTTACGGCATCATCTCTCGTGGACTCTTTACGAGTAACCTTGAGATCTTGCTTGGCAAATTCAGTCATTTTTTTCTCAATCTTGGCCAGATCTGCTTCGGTAAACCCCCGTTTAAATGAGAAGTCGTAGTAAAACCCGTCTTCAATGACCGGGCCGATGGTCACCTGAGCATCAGGATACAAATCTTTCACCGCCTGGGCCAGCAGGTGGGCGCAGGAATGGCGGATTACCTCGAGGCCAACCTCGTCCCGGTCGGTGATAATGGCCAGCTTCACGTTCTGGTTAATCGGGGTGCTGGCGTCAACCACCACCCCGTCGATTTTACCCGCCAGGGTTGCCTTGGCCAGACCCGGCCCAATATCAGCGGCAACAGCAAGCACCGTCAATGCTTGTGCATATTCACGTTTAGAACCATCAGGTAAGGTAACAACTGGCATAAAATGACCCTTTTGCAGTGGCGACCCCTACCAAAGGCCGCTTGCGGGTTAATAATCTAAACAAAAAAAACGGTGAAGTGCTGACGACCGGCAGCTTCACCGTTTGGTATTTGGTAGGCACGATTGGATTCGAACCAACGACCCCCACCATGTCAAGGTGGTGCTCTAACCAACTGAGCTACGCGCCTTCGGGCAGGCGCGCAAAGTAACACAAGTTACTTGTCACCTACAAGATATTGATCTGGTAAAATCTCGCTTATTTTGGGCCCCGGCCTGGTTAACGTAGTCCAGCTTCCTGAGCCTTTTCTACCTGGTTAAGATATTTAAGCCAAAGATCGATGGCGTCACCATAAGGCACAGTTCCGCCCTTGCGCATAATTTCTTCGGCTTCTTTGCTGTGGGCAAAGTTTGAAAATGCACGCACATCCGGGTCCTTGTTCTGCAAGTGAGTCACGAGAAATAGCGGGCGATAAAGCAAATAAGAGCCATTTTTAATATTATCGTAGGTAGGTTTTTTACCTTCAATACTCAGGATTTTAACCTTTCTTTTCCTGGCACTGCTGATTCCCGAAATACCGAAACCATTAATGGCCTTGCCCTGTATGCCCTTCTCTAAGGGTCCAGACGATTTCACAATGGTGGCTTTTTTAGTAAATTCCTGAGCATAATTGGCAAAAATCAGCTCCCTTATTGTGCGGCCAACACCCGAAATTTTACCTTTGCGGTAAAATAACTGAATTGGCGCATCGTTTCCGCCCAATTGTTTCCAGTTTGTGATTTTACCGGTAAATACCTTCTTTATATTGTCCATCGATATGTCATTAACCGGGTTAGATTTGTGGACCAGTACCACTAATGCGTCCCAGGCCACTGGATCCATTTTGACACGTCGCTCCCTGGAGTCGGTGGTCAGTGTTTTAGGGTTTTCCAGGGTATATCGACAGGAACCGCCCAGATCGCGTTTACGACTGGCAACCTCGCGAATACCCCGGGTGGCACCCCCGCCCTTGAGAAGGATTTTAACACCTGTCTTTTTTTCGAAGGCCACTGATAATTCCTTCATAAATGCTTTTTTTGATATGCCACAACCCGCCCATGTAAGGGTTTTGGTGGCTGCTGTGACCATCCCTGACGTTAAAAACATCAGCATAAATACCGTAAAAAATGTGATGATACGCATAGTCTTAATACTCCACAAAATTATTAACGTGTTTAACTAAAAATTATTGCAACCAGAACCGAGATTGGTGCGCTAATGTATTGTTTCTATTGTGTGCATCCGATGCGGTCGATATTGTGCGCGCTTATGTTTAACATTAAAAGCCTTAATTAAATAGGGCTATTTATCGTCTTATCCCGAAAATTTCAGCCTCTATTTCCGTAATTTGGTCCCGGGTTGCCGCCGCCTGTTCAAATTCAAGGTTTTTTGCATGTTCAAACATCTGTTTTTCCAGTTTTGCCATGAGTCTAGTCAGTTTTTCAGGCGCCATTACCTTATAATCTTCAGGGACTTCTGCAATGGCCGCCATGCCTCTTTTGCTTTTACCTTTGCCTTTTTTAAGGGTCATTCGCCCCAGGGCCGTGCCATCTATGATGTCCTTAACCGCTTTTTTAACGCCCTCAGGTTTGATGTTGTGGGTCTTGTTATAGGCAACCTGTTTTTCCCTGCGTCGGTCCGTTTCATCCAGGGCGGCCTGTATTGAGCGGGTAATTCGGTCGGCATAAAGTATTGCCCTGCCATTAATATTTCGTGCCGCCCTGCCAATCGTTTGTATTAATGATCGGGTGGA
The DNA here is from genome assembly GCA_003228915.1 of Acidiferrobacteraceae bacterium. Lineage (GTDB taxonomy): Bacteria > Pseudomonadota > Gammaproteobacteria > Acidiferrobacterales > SZUA-150 > SZUA-150. The sequence goes on along the minus strand of QIGL01000104.1, from coordinate 21,594 downwards.
ACGTAAAAAACCTTCCTTATCCGCATCCAGTATGGCAACCAGTGACACTTCCGGGATATCCAGCCCCTCTCTGAGCAGGTTAATGCCCACGAGCACATCAAATACACCGGCACGTAAATCGCGTAATATTTCAACCCGCTCGACCGTATCAATATCTGAATGCAAATATCGTACCCGAATGCCATGATCTGACAGATATTCTGTTAAATCTTCTGACATTCTTTTCGTCAGGGTTGTCACCAGCACCCGTTCTTCCTTGGCTACCCTTTTTTTAATTTCCGATAACAGGTCATCTACCTGTGTACCTACAGGACGAATTTCCACTGCTGGGTCAATCAGACCTGTAGGCCTGACCACCTGGTCAATAATGGCGTCACTGTGTTCTATTTCGTAATTCCCCGGGGTGGCAGATACGAAAATGGTATTCGGCATCATTTTTTCGAACTCATCAAACCGTAATGGTCGGTTATCCAGGGCGGAAGGCAAGCGAAACCCGTACTCGACCAGGGTCTCTTTGCGTGATCGATCGCCCTTATACATAGCCCCTGTCTGGGAAACAGTCACATGGCTCTCATCAATTATGAGCAAGGAATTTTTTGGCAAATAATCAATCAATGTTGGCGGCGGTTGGCCCTCATCACGACCCGAAAGATAACGGGAGTAGTTTTCTATGCCCTGGCAATAACCAAGCTCTTGCATCATTTCCATATCAAAATTGGTTCGTTGTTCGAGACGTTGTGCTTCAACCAGTTTATCCTGCTCCCGCAACTGTGCCAGGCGCGGTTTTAATTCGTCCCTGATTAACTCAACGGCATGCAATACTTTTTCTTTTGGCGTGACATAGTGTGACTTCGGGAAAATGGTTGCCCGCGCCAATTTTTCACTCAGCTCGCCTGTTAACGGGTCAAATTCCGATATGGCCTCGATCTCATCACCGAACAATTCAACTCGAACAGCCATGCGATCGGACTCTGCCGGGAAAATATCAATGACGTCACCGCGCACCCTGAATGTGCCACGATGCAGTTCTATGTCGTTGCGCGTGTATTGCAATTCTGCCAGTCTTTTCAGAATGGCCCGCTGATCCATGGTGCTGCCCTGGCGCAATAGCAGGATCATTTTCAAATAGGCCGATGGGTCGCCAAGACCGTAAATTGCACTCACGGTCGCAACAATGATGGTGTCCTTGCGCTCGAGTACAGATTTGGTCGCCGACAACCGCATTTGTTCTATGTGTTCATTGATTGAGGCGTCTTTTTCAATAAAGGTATCTGACGAAGGCACATAGGCTTCAGGTTGGTAATAATCGTAATAGGAAACAAAGTATTCAACGGCGTTGTCAGGGAAAAAATCACGAAACTCGGCATACAACTGGGCGGCCAGGGTCTTGTTTGGCGCCATTACCAGGGTTGGACATTGCATATGGGCAATAACATTGGCAATTGTAAATGTCTTGCCGGATCCGGTGACACCCAACAGCGTTTGAAACTTTGAATTGTGTTCTATCCCATTGATTAATCCTGCTATTGCCACAGGTTGGTCGCCAGCGGGTTTAAATGGGCTGGTTAATTTGAAGCTTCGTGTTTTCATGGTTTCGTTTTCAGGACTTGTGGCGGTATAGTACCGGCATAAGGTTTTAATTATTTAATAAATTTAAAAAGAAACGAACTTTTACTGTTTTAGCTGAGTAAGCGCAAGAAGGAATTATTTTGAAATCAATTACCCTGGCCGACCGGGTACAACGGGTCAAGCCCTCGGCAACACTGGCAGTCTCCAGCAAGGCACAGGAATTAAAGGCTGCTGGCAAGGATATTATTGGTCTGGGTGCCGGTGAGCCTGATTTTGATACCCCGGAGCATATCAAAGCCGCCGGCATCGAGGCGATCAAACAAGGCAAAACTCGCTACACGGCAGTTGACGGCACGCCCGAACTAAAACAAGCCGTCATAGACAAGTTTAAACGCGATAACCAGCTCCAGTATTCGCCGGCGCAAATCCTGGTTTCTGCGGGTGGCAAACACAGCTTTTATAATCTTGCCCAGGCATTATTAAATGCCGGCGACGAAGTCATTATACCGGCCCCCTACTGGGTCTCTTATCCGGACATGGTTTTGCTGGCCCAGGGTGAGCCGGTCATTCTTGAGGCAGGCATCACACAATCATTTAAAATCACTGCCGAGCAACTGGCGAACAGTATTACAAAACGCACCCGATTGTTTGTCATTAATAGTCCTTCCAATCCAACCGGCAATATTTACACCAAGAATGAACTGCAGGCACTGGCTGACGTGCTCATGTCTTACCCGGATATTTTGATTGCAACGGACGACATGTATGAACATATCCTTTGGTCTGACGAGCCCTTTACAAACATTGTCAATGTTTGCCCCGATCTATATGAGCGCACCATCGTACTCAACGGAGTATCCAAGGCCTATGCCATGACAGGTTGGCGCATCGGTTATGCCGGTGGTCCTGCCGATCTCATCGCGGCAATGAAAAAAATTCAGTCGCAAAGCACCTCCAACCCCTGCTCCATTGCCCAGGCCGCTGCAGTTGCAGCATTGAATGGCGATCAATCATGCATCCAGCCCATGCTTAATGCCTTCCATCAACGACACGATCATTTAATCAAACGTGTCAATCAAATAAAAGGCGTACAATGTCTGCCCGCAGTCGGCGCTTTTTATTTATTTCCAAATTTTGCAGATGCTATAGCCAGCTGCAGTGAAACTGCAAACGATATTGAAATGGCAGAATATCTACTTGATAAGGCGGGTGTTGCCATGGTGCCGGGTTCTGCTTTTGGTGCCGAAGGTTATATGCGCATTTCTTACGCTACCGATCTGGATACGCTAAATGAGGCGATAGACAGAATCCAGGCCGCACTTGGGAGCACCTGATATTATGGTTATTAATACTTTGAACCCTGACTGATTTTGAAGCTAAAAACAAAAGTTATTGCCGCTATCACCTGGCTACTTACAAGCCTCTTTGTTTTTTTATATTCACCATTAAGTAATTCTGAAGAATTCGATTTTCTGGATATTAACGAAGGTGAGCTGGAGTTTATTACCCGCCCACTCAAAGAAACACCGCACCATCATTCAACTCACATTTCAATCACTGCTGAATCCATGAAAAGTGGCTGGATAGGCAACAAGCAATGTCATTCCAATCTCCAGACAGTAGCCGCCATGGAAATTGTTTTCCGGAAAGGTTACGTTAGAAATCTTGACATTAGCAGAAGTGAAAATATTGGCCGTGTCTGGATAGAAGACGCCACGGTGCAACTGCAAGATGTTAAAAAAAATGCAGTGGTATGTATTACGGGTGAAACTCTGTCATTCAAGAAAAATGGTCACTCGGGAAATTATATCTGGACTGGCGGGCCTTATATGAAAAAATATCTGGATGGTTATTTTCCCATGAAAGTCAGCATTGCCATTGATTACCCTTCAGATAAACTGGTGCTGGAAAAACTAACCCCCCCTGCCGTTGAGCTCAAAACAGTTAAACTACCTGGCCATATTCGGCTTTCGTTACTTTTTGAAGGCATTTTAAAACTTGAAACCCATTTCAGGGAAATTTCGCACTAGTATTTTTAGTAACTTGTGAGCAAATATTTTGCTTGCATGCTTGCTTCGAAAGTGAATAATAAAGATAGTTGCCAGCGACACAAACCGCCGCAACCAGGTCAGGATGACCGAATATTTTCAGCACAACCATTTATGATCATGGAGGATCTAAATGAATACTCTCGCCTGTCGTACGCGCAATGGATTGCGTCACCTGTATTATGCCCAGTCAAAAAAAATCCCCGGGTTAAAAAAATTCCCTAGCCGGAACTTTAGCACTTCTTGCCCGCAGTCCTGGTTAAACTTACCAGGGCCAAAATGTTCAGCATCAAAACCATCGGGTTACAGCCTGCTCGAGTTATTAACCAGCCTGACAATTATGGGCATTGTCAGCAGCATGAGTCTGCCTTTATTTAATATCGTCAAGACTGCCCGCACTGTTTCGGTCACCAACCAACTGGTGCGAACCCTGCACCTGGCCCGCAGTGAAGCCATCAAAACTGGTAAGCGCGCCACACTCTGCCAAAGCCGGTCTGGAACGAAATGTGACCGGGGTGAACAATGGGAGCGAGGCTGGATATTGTTTCATGACCCGAACAAAAACGTCCAGGTTGACCCCGGTGAGTCTATTGTTTTAGTGGGTGCGGCCCTGCAATCGGGTTATACCATTACCTGGCGCCCCTCTGGCAGACGTCGGGATTATGTGAGTTTCCAGCCCCAGGGCAGCGCTAACAAGTCCGGGACCTTCAGCATTTGCAGTGTAGAGGGTTCAAAAAAAGCACGAACAGTAGTGCTTTACCGCACAGGCAGGGTACGCACCTCTACCCGCAAACCTGGCAATAAGCCTGCAGACTGCCCCACATGATATCGGTGCGAAGTTCTTGACCCATTATGAACACGCCAGTACCATACGCGGCCTCTATTCCCCGGTAGCTCAGTTGGTAGAGCGGGTGACTGTTAATCACCTTGTCGGCGGTTCGAGTCCGTCCCGGGGAGCCATTTTTTACCAATCGATTTTCTTGCCGCCCTTGCTGGTACTTAGCTTCGCAAATATTTTAATTGTTACTTGAAGCCATGGCCCTGCTCGTAATACAGTGCCTGTCTCGATAAACTGAAAATGCATATTCACATTTCAAGCGGCAGGAGCAATAAATGATTGGCAAAAAAAATATTGTCTTTGGTTTTCTATATCTCGTATTAACCGCGTCACTGGGCCCGATAATGATTCTTCAGTATTATCCGGATGTTCAGGCTGCCGATCAGTTAAAACAAAAAAACGTGGGCGCCCTGCAAGAAGTGGTCAATGATGGTTTTGAACAAGATCTTGATCCCATGTCACCCGAACAAATTGCCAAAACGAATAGCCGTGCCATTTTATCTCTCTCAGCCCGCCTGAATGCCCAGCTGCCAATTGACAGCATAAAAGGTGGGCCTCATGCCCATGGCAACCTGGAAGCGTTGTTAAATATAGTGGTTGGCTTCCTGTTATGTTTCCTGGCAATACATCCCATGTTTAAACAGACCATAAGCTGGATATTTATCACCGGCACTGTTTTTCATTCAGGCCTGTTGTATGTTGTTGTTTTCCTGGAACAGGAATGGGCGGCGGCATTACTGGCTGGCCCGGTGGGTTACATTGGACCAATACTCATATTGGCAGGTTTGGCGCTGGCTGGAATTGCCGCACTTCTGGGTTTTCGTGGCACCATTGAACCGGATTATTAGTTAAATTTTTTCTGTTTTATTGCGCCTGGAGCTTTCGCCTAAGCCTGGTTTTTAATTTTAAACGGGCTGTATCAATCAGTACTGGCAGATTCCATTGTCACGAATGCAATTGCATAGTCACGTTCATCTGACAAACTCAACTGTGATGCGCTAATATTATTTCTCGATAAAAATTCACTGGCAAACCCGGAAAAAATTAATTCTGGTTTGCCGTTTTTTTTATGGGCCACTGAAATTTGTTTTAATTCCAGTCCATCCTGAAAACCCAGACCCATGGCCTTTGCAGCAGCTTCTTTGGCTGCAAACCTTTTGGCCAAAAAGTTGGCCTTTTTTGTTGTCGCGCAATATTCCTTTATTTCATCGGCTGTCAGTATACGTCTGGCAAACCGTTCGCCCCATCGATCAATACTGCGTTGCATACGCGCAACTTTTACTATGTCCGTTCCAATTCCGAAAATCATGGTCTAGGGGCCGCATCGCTCATAAGTTTTTTCATTTCAGTGACGGCGTGACCGAGCCCGGTAAAAATTGATTGGGCAATAATCACATGACCGATATTCAGTTCCGAGATCCCGGGTAGTGCCGCAATTTCCTGTACATTATGGTAATTAAGACCATGGCCGGCGTTTACCTGAAATCCCAGGTCAATGCCATGTCGGATCGCCTGCTCTATCCTGGAAAGCTCCTGAAGCTTTTTATCTTTATCATTTGTACCGGCAAAATGACCCGTATGAATCTCAATCACGGGCGCGCCTGTTCGCTTGGCAGCATCTAGCTGATCACGATCTGCATCTATAAATAATGAAACACGAACCCCTGCTTCACTTAGTGTTACACATGCCCGTTTTATTTTTTCTTCCTGGCCTTTCACGTCAAGACCGCCTTCAGTAGTCAACTCTTCTCTTTTTTCTGGCACCAGACAGCAGTCTGCTGGCTGGATTCGAGTTGCGATTTTTATCATTTCTTCCGTCACTGCCATTTCCATGTTCAGTCTTGTTTCAATAACTTCATTTACAATTTCAATATCGCGATCCTGTATATGGCGACGGTCTTCTCTCAAATGCATTGTGATTGCATCGGCTCCGGCAAGCTCTGCTTCTTTTGCTGCATGGACGGGTTCTGGATAAACAGTGCCGCGAGCCTGTCTTAACGTGGCGACATGGTCAATGTTAACACCTAGTTTAATCATTTTTCATGCCCCGGGTCACCTGCTTAACGATATGTAGTTATTCATAAGTTTTCTGCTGTGCAATGGTTTGCCGCCTAACTGTTCCCGTATTAACACCCGCATTAATGCCTTTATTTCCGCCAAAACATCTTTATCGTCCAGATTTTCATGAGCGAATGCGAGCAAACTTTTCCCACTGATTTTTGGTTTTTCAAGATTTACTTCTTCTGTTTTAACAGGGCCAGATTCCGGCACATAGTAATACTCTTTATCTTCGTTTATTTTATTATTATTTATGTCGTGATCGAGGATAACGCCATAGCCAATTTCAATCAGTAAATATTTCTCGAATAATCGAAGCACTTTTTCGGTGATGCCCTGGCTAAGCTGTTTTAGTGTGTCTTTGTAATAAATAAATAGCTCGGGATGCGGGTCGTGCTGATGTAATAACCTTACTATGAGCTCATTGATATAAAACCCGCAATACATTGACCCAGGACTCATTACAAACATATCGCTATCAGGCTCTGCTGCCGTCAGGGTTTTAAGTTCAGATTTTCCTGCCCAGGACAATAACAAAGGCTGAAACTGTTGCAGCACGCTACCTTTTTTTGAATTTTGTTTTTTGATACCTTTAGCAATAATCGAGAGCCTGCCAAAATTTTCTGAAAAAATATCGAGAATTATACTGGTTTCACTATAGGCTCGTTGATGCAGGATAAATGCATTTTCTTTTTCTGCCCGCATTAGAAGCCCAGACATTGCATCAAACGGCGTCCACACCTGAGTAACACGCAGTTAATGTGGTATATAGCGTTGTTAATAACATGAAATCTAGTTAGTCGCAAAATTTTACCTGATGGCCGCCTATCCCGGCCCTGGCTTGATCTCAGACGCTTGGGCTTGTTCTTCACTCGACTCATAGCTACGACTATGAGCATCGCTCCAGAATTTCGCCCTACCGCCTGATCTCTTCGCCATCATCCGGGATTCTAATGCAATATCCGGGCTAATCATCTCCGTAACCAAACAATCGTAATGCCTGTTCGTTGTCTCGCCAATTTGCGCGAACTTTTACCCATAACTCCAGGAAAACTTTAGTACCAAAACTATTCTCCATTGCTTTGCGGGCATGGGTGCCGATTTTTTTTATCTGATCGCCCTTCTTACCAATAAGAATTGCTTTCTGGCCTTTTTTTTCCACCCAAATGATTGCTTCTATTCTCAGCAATTTTCCTTCTTTTTTAAATTTTTCAACCTTCACGGCAACGGCGTAAGGAACTTCTTCGCCAATAACCCGGAAGATTTGCTCCCTGACCAATTCACCTGCCAGGAATCTATCGCTCTTGTCAGTTACCTGATTATCAGAAAATAGTTTCTGCTGGACGGGTAAAATAGCTAATAATTTTGCTTCAAGATTATTTACATTTTCCCCTGTCTCGGCTGATATTGGAATTATTTCTTCAAATTTGATGCCAGTCTCGGCTGCTGAATTTTCGATAAAAGGCAACAACGTGTTTTTATCTTTTAAAATATCAATCTTGTTGATAACCAGGAAAACAGGCACATCAATTGAATGAAGTAATTCGGCAGCCGCTTTGTCTGCTTCCGTCCAGCCCTTGGGCCCAATCATTAGCACAATACAATCAACGCCAACAAGGCTTGTCCGCGAAGTTTTGTTCATTCTTTTATTCAAAGAACTATTTGTTACGTTATTAAAACCTGGTGTATCGACATATATGATCTGAAATGAATCGGTTGTATTAATGCCTGTAATGCTATGGCGGGTTGTTTGCGGGCGGTTCGCCGTGATACTAATTTTTTGTTTTACAAGCCTGTTGAGGAGGGTTGATTTTCCAACATTTGGCCTGCCCAGCAGGGTTACATAACCAGCGCGGTATTTTTCACTCACGAGATTTCTTTTATAGCACTAATAGTTTTATCTGCGGCGTCTTGTTCGGCTTTTTTTCTACTTGCGCCTTCACCGTGGATAGCCTGATCAAGCAAAACAGTTTTACACTCAACTGTAAAAGTCTGTTTGTGAGGTTTACCGGTAATTTTAATAACGCTGTACTCAGGCAGTGGTTTTGCAACCTTTTGCAGGTATTCCTGGAGTTTTGTTTTTGGATCAGTCTGTACTGCATCAGGATTTATTTCTTCAAATGTATTCGCATAAAGTTTTTTGATAACATTTGTTACGTCTTCAATTGTGCTATCTATAAAAATAGCGCCCAATATTGACTCCAGGCAATCGGCAAGTATGGAATCGCGATCAAAACCACCACTTTTCAGCTCACCACTTCCCAGCTTTATGTGTTGCCCAAGCCCGATAAGCCTGGCAAGCCTGGCCAGCGTCTCTTTGCGCACGAGTGAGGCACGTAACCGTGTTAATTTCCCTTCTGATAAATCCGGGTATCGTAAAAATAGTTGTGATGCGATGACAAACCCAACAATACTGTCGCCAAGAAATTCCAGCCTTTCATAATTTTTTGTACTTTTGCTTCTATGTGTCAGTGCCAGCTCAAGTAATTCGGCATCATTGAACGTATAAGATAATTCTGAACATAGAGACAAGTGCTTGTCATTCAAACTTTCCAGCCTCCGCTTCATGATCAAATTCAACAAGGACGGACAGGTTTCCAAACATTGGCGTTACAACTTCGTACTTTATCTTAATAACCCTATTGCGCCCTTTTTTAATGAATGTCACATCCCGCTTAAGATCTATTTCAGTTTCGCTTACATTGTCAATGTCAAATCTTTTATATAGCGCTGACTTAATTGCAGCATTTGACATATTCGATTGTTGAGACTGTCTTGAAACCCCATCAAGTGCACTTTTTACTTTCATGTCCATCAAATAGGTAGGCACTAGCTTGATAATAAGTAGCGCAAAAAATGCAACAATCAGGGCAATCATTAGCATGCCCCACATGGTAATTCCGTTTTCTTTATTTCTAACCATAATTATCTCCAAATTTAACCTGAGTCAGATTCATTCCTGCCGATAGATAATTCTATTTAATCGGCTCGCCAACACGATGCCAGCGAATTCTGGCCGGGAACCAGTCCTCTATAGCCGCCATATCCCAGCTAAACCAAATGTAGAATGCCCTGCCGACAAGATTGGCGTCTGGCACAAAACCCCAGTAGCGGCTGTCATTGCTGCGGTCACGATTGTCGCCCATGACAAAATAATGGCCGGCTGGTACTGTAATTTCAAGGGCCTCGTCATTATCGGTCAATGTAGTATGGATTATATCATGCTCAACCCCTGCAAGATTCTCCAGGAAACGATGATACGAGCTTACCCCGCCAAGGGTTTCATTAAAATCAAAACCATCTTTAGCTGTTAAATCCATAAGTATGCCATTAATGGTCAAACGCCTGTTTTGATAAATAATTTTGTCACCCGGCAAGCCAACCAGTCTTTTAATGTAATTGACAGAAGGATCCCTGGGATAACGAAATACCACGACGTCGCCACGTTTAATTTCGCCAAGGTTAAAAATTTTGTTATTAACAATAGGCAATCGAACGCCATAGGCAAATTTATTAACCAGGATAAAATCCCCTGGGAGCAACCCAGGCAACATCGACCCGGAAGGAATTCTGAAGGGTTCAACAAGAAATGATCTCAAGATGAATACAATCAGGATAACCGGGAAAAATGCCCGCGCATACTCAACGAGCACAGGCTCTTGTCTTAATTTTTTAACTGCTTCGCCCGAACCACCACTACCAGCCAGCGCTTCTGATTTCTTTTTTCTTGCGGGCACGCCGAAAATAAGGTCAAGCCCCCAAATTATTCCCGTAATGAGAATAGCGATAAACATTATTAATGGAAAATCAAAATTCATTTGTCATCTACCTTTAAAATTGCAAGAAAAGCTTCTTGCGGAATTTCTACTGAACCAACTTGTTTCATTCTTTTCTTTCCTGCTTTTTGTTTTTCCAGAAGTTTTCGTTTTCGGGAAGCATCGCCGCCATAACATTTTGCTGTAACATTTTTTCTCAGTGCTTTGACAGTTTCACGGGCAATAATCTTTGCGCCAATTGCGGCCTGTATTGCTACATCAAACATTTGCCGTTGTATAATTTCTCTTAATTTTTTAACCAGGTCTCTGCCGCGATAGAGACTCTGGTCACGATGCACAATAAGTGACAAAGCGTCTACCTTCTCACCATTTATCATGACATCCAGCTTAACAAGGTCAGTTGCTCTGAATTCTAAAAACTCATACTCAAGTGACGCATAACCGCGACTGACAGATTTTAGTCGATCAAAGAAATCCAGTACAATTTCATTCATGGGCAGCTCATAGGTCACCACGACCTGTTTGCCGACATACAACATATTACGCTGAATGCCTCTTTTTTCTTCGCATAGTCCTATTACACTGCCAATATAATCATGGGGAGAAAGTATGTTTACCAGGATAATCGGTTCACGAAATTCCTCAATAACTGATGCATCCGGAAGTTTTGCCGGGTTTTCAACTTTTAATTTTTCACCAGTTTTTGTAAGAATTTCGTAAACAACAGTCGGCGCAGTGGTAATTAAATCTACATCGTATTCTCGTTCCAGTCTTTCCTGGATAATCTCCATATGCAGCATGCCAAGAAAACCACATCTAAATCCAAAGCCCAGCGCCTCTGAAGACTCAGGCTCAAATGAGAATGAAGCATCATTCAGGCATAACTTGTCCAGCGCATCTCTAAAGTCATTGTAATCGGCCGCTTCTACCGGGTACAAACCGGCAAATACCTGGGGTTGCACTTCCTTGAAACCGGGCAAGGGCTCTTCAGCAGGATTATCTACAAGCGTAATAGTATCGCCAACCCGGGCACTGCGTATATCTTTTATACCAGCCACCAGGTACCCCACTTCACCGGCGCTTAATTTTGATACCGCCTCTCTTTTCGGTGTGTAGATGCCAACCTCATCTACCAAATAGTCCCGTTGCGTCGCCATTAACCTGATTTTTTGTTTTTTTGTTACGCTGCCATCAATAATTCGAATCAATGATACTGTGCCTAAATAATTATCAAACCAGGAATCAATTATTAGGGCCCTGAGGGGTTTGTTCTCGTCGCCCTTCGGTGGCGGAATCTTGTGAACAATTGCCTCAAGGATATCTTTTATACCCTGACCTGTTTTGGCGCTGACCTCAACTGCATCTGTCGCGTCAATGCCGATGATTTCTTCAATCTCGGCTATAACCCGTTCCGGCTCAGCCGAGGGTAAATCAATTTTATTAAGTACAGGGACTATTTCCAGATCCAGTTCTGCGGCCGTATAACAATTGGCAACTGTCTGGGCTTGTACACCCTGGGCCGCGTCTACAACCAGTAAAGCGCCTTCACAGGCGGTCAGGGATCTGGATACTTCGTAAGAAAAATCGACATGCCCGGGCGTATCAATAATATTCAACTTATACACTTGACCATCTGCCGCTTTAAATTTCAATGAAACACTTTGCGCCTTGATGGTAATGCCGCGCTCACGTTCCAGCTCCATGGAATCAAGCACCTGCTCTGACATTTCACGATCTTCCAGGCCACCGCACTCCTGGATAAATCGGTCGGCAATAGTGGATTTACCATGATCAATATGGGCAATTATTGAAAAATTACGAATTTTGTCTTGTGTCAAGGCAGCGCTCTTAAACTATTTCATTATAGGAACATCAGATAAAAACAAGGCGCCTAAAGCGCCTCACGCAGGCGGGTATTTCCGCCACAGCTGTTCTGTTGCCGCGGGATAATAGCTTATTTAGTGGAGGAGAAGAACCTGTAGCAGACAATATAATCAGGGGATCAGGCAACTACTTTGATAACTCTACCGCTCGAGCAATCTGTATTACCGTGATCGCGGGCACCTCGCCTATGACGGTGATTTGGTGGTCGCCAGTTGCCCGAATATAGGCATTCACCGCCCCCATTGAATTAGGGCCGCTCACAATCTGTTCGGAATTTTTCTTTTTTTCTATAAAAACTGATACTGCCGCCAATCCGTCGGTTAACACCATGTGCTCAACAGGCTCGTCATGCATAGGGACAGTACGTTTTATATGTAATGTAGATACAAAACCCTCCGGTAGCCTGCTGACACGCCATTGAGTTTTCTCTAATGGTGTTTTGTTATCACTTTTTAGAAGCTTCTTGAGGTTTAATGAATTTGACCGAGGTTCTAATTCTTTGTCTTTTATCTGGCCGCCGATGTCCAGGCTTGTAAACATGAACTGCTCCAATACCTTGCCTTCTGAATTAATCAGGTCAGATTTGAGCAACAAGCCAGTTTTTAAATCGGCCCATAAATGATAACCATATCGATATTTGTCTTTTGGTTTGATAATGACATGTTGGGCCATTCTGTCGGTAATACGTTGCTGAGGGCCCAATAAAAAATTGTAGCTATCTTTAAGCCTGGCAAGATTTTTAGGAATTATGCGGGGGAAATTTTTTTCGTTAGCTTTGCGATGTTCAATGACAATTGAATCTTCGTCGGGCAGGTAACAGCGGATAATATTATTATCCCTAATTATTTCTCGTGGTGCATTATTCAGGGAAAGCAGGCGCTCTTTTGTAATGCCGCGTTTGACCCGGTGTGCAATTTGCATACTCTCAAGCTGAGAATCGTGTTGATAAACAAAAATTCCGCGATAATTAAGATCCTGGGCCGCTTTTCCCATTTTCATCAACCACTGCAGGGCCGCTTGTTCCGCATGAACGATACCGCTGCCCATGGCGAGCATGAGCAACAAACTAATTGTGGCAATCTTGTATTTCATTTAGCCATATCGTAACCGGCAATACGCCCATAACCCATCATACCCTTGAAGTTAGATGCGGGATTAAATTCGCTATGCTCAACAAGATACATATTCAACGCCCTTTCAGTACTGCTCGAGCCATTGCGCCAGCGTGTTCCACTGGCGCGTATGAAATCACCCGAACTAATGGGCTCAAGGCTGGCAATACTCTGCGGATTGGCCTGATTCGGTGAATCGACCTGCAAGCTAATAACGGCAATGGCGGCCACTGATGCTGCGATGGCCAAACTACCCGCTAATTTAATAGCTTTTTTATTTGACTGTCGCCACCAACCAGGTGAGACAATAAACGGCTCGGCTGCAATTTCTTTTGCAACCTTGTCGGCAAGGCCTGAGTTGCTCAACTGCGTGATATCGTCATGCAAGGCAGACGCAGCAAGGTGATACCGGCTCCAGGTAGCACGCAAGTCTTTATCTTTCTCAAGTTGAGAAAGAATTTTACTGGTTTCTGCCTCGTTCAGCTCACCATCCATTAATGCTGAGAGTTTCTCGTTCATATTACACCCACCTCTTTTAACTTCTATTCGTCTGTATCAGATATTAGCGGCCTTAAGTCAGAATCTATCGCCTCGCGGGCACGAAAAATTCGAGATCTGACTGTGCCAATTGGACAGGCCATGACATCAGCAATTTCTTCATAGCTCAGCCCTTCAATTTCCCTAAGTACAATTGCTGTTTTAAGATCTTCCGGCAATTGCTCTACGGCCTGTTTAACGGTTTCGCCTATTTCTCTTGCCAGCATATTCGATTCTGGCGTGGCGTTTTCGCGTAAACTTGCACCTAATTCCATGTTTTCAGCATCTGCTGCTTCCAGGTCGGTGCTCGGTGGCCGCCGACTCATTGTCACCAGGTAATTCTTGGCCGTATTTACTGCAATTCTATACAGCCAGGTATAAAAGGCGCTGTCTCCACGAAAATTCGCCAGGGCACGGTAAGCCTTGATGAAAACTTCCTGTGTGACATCTTCAACCTCGGCATGGTTATAAATAAACCTGGAAACAAGCTTGGCCACCCGATGCTGGTATTTCAGTACTAGTAAATCAAAGGCCGACTTGTCGCCACTTTGCACCTTTAGCACCAGTGATTGATCAACCTGTTTATTATTCATTCACTGGCACCCATTAAACCCACTCGGAAAATAGACGGGCACTGTTACTACTAGAGACAGTAGTTTGTTGTGAAAGTTCGTAAACACAGTTGTTTTTTATGATATTTATCGTCGGGAACGGCTGTAAAAGTTCAATTTCTGATTTATACGATTTAGACCTATGCTAGCATGACCTATGATACTCAGACAGTTATACAACTTTTTTCAATGACAAAACAGATCAATACCGACGTCCTTATCCTGGGTGCAGGTGCTGCAGGACTCAGTCTCGCCCTGCGCCTGGCTGACAATACCAGGGTTTCAATACTTGCCAAGGGCGCATTTTCAGAAGGCTCCAGCCTGTATGCCCAAGGCGGTGTTGCCGCGGTTGCAAACAAAGATACGGACAGTTTCGAGTCACATATTGAAGATACAAAATTAGCCGGCGCCGGCCTCTGCCGGGAGGAAACGGTCAAACAAGTAGTCCGCCATGGCCCGGAAGCCGTTGCATGGCTCATCGAAAAAGGCGTGTTATTTACCACCAATGCCGATAGCAATGAGAACGAAATAAATTCTTCTTTTCATTTAACTCGTGAGGGCGGGCACAGCCACAGGCGGGTTTACCACGCAGCAGATGCGACCGGTCGTGCCATTGAAAATACACTGGAACAACAGGTGCGCTCACATGAAAATGTTACCATTTTCGAAGACCACATCGCGGTCGATCTCATTACTGAATCAAAACTGGATACCCGGCTGAATCCAGGCCCTGACAACAACGCCTGTCTCGGTGCTTATGTGCTAGACAGGAAGACGGGTAAAATTAAGGCCTTTGCCGCCAGGGTTGTTGTTCTGGCAACCGGTGGCGCTGCAAAAGTCTACCTTTACACAAGCAACCCGGACACCTCGACAGGTGATGGCATTGCCATGGCATGGCGAGCCGGTTGTCGGGTCGGGAACATGGAATTTGTCCAATTCCATCCCACCTGTCTCTATCATCCCAAGGCCAAATCGTTTCTTGTTACCGAGGCGGTCAGGGGTGAAGGCGGCAAGCTAAAACTTACTAATGGCAAATCTTTCATGGCCGATCATGATGCCAAGGGTGAGCTTGCACCCAGGGATATTGTTGCCCGTGCCATCGATTACGAGATGAAACGACGGGGCGATGATCATGTGAACCTGGATATTAGTCACATGCCGGACGATTTTATAAAAAATCATTTCCCGACAGTTTACGAAAAGTGTAAATCTTTCAGTATTGACATCACGACTGACCCAATCCCGGTCGTGCCAGCAGCCCATTACACTTGTGGTGGCATTTTAACGGACTTGTCCGCTCGCACCGATCTACCAGGACTGTATGCAATCGGGGAATGCGCCTTTACCGGCCTGCATGGGGCCAACCGACTCGCCAGTAACTCATTACTGGAGTGCCTGGTTTTTGCCAAGTTGGCAGCAGAGGATATTAATTTAAAACTCAAACAAGCAAAAAATTATCAACATAATAATTTGCCAGCCTGGGACGAAAGCCGGGTCACTGATGCTGACGAGCAAGTTGTGGTTTCCCATAACTGGGATGAGCTTAGGCGTTTTATGTGGGACTACGTGGGCATTGTCCGCACCACGAAACGTTTGCAGCGAGCCCAACATAGAATCGATCTGTTAAAAGACGAAATTAAGGAGTATTACAGTAATTTCAAGATTAGCAATGACCTGGTTGAGTTACGTAACCTGGTCGATGTCGCAGATCTGATTATTCGTTCTGCATTAGCGCGCAAGGAAAGCAGAGGTCTCCACTACACCCGGGATTATCCCGAGCTAGATGATTCCTCGGCGCCAAAAGATACCATTCTTAAGCCGCCGACCAGTCGAACTAAAAAGCCAAACATCGCGGCTATAACCTAGATCCTATGGTGACTGGTTTTTAATGGTTTGCATTGGCATAGCCTGGTTAACCCATAGGCTTATTTGACGAAATTCTTCCCTGCTAACCGCATCCCTGGCAATCAATAATTTAAAATTTCGAGCCTGCGGACCAAGTTCTTTTAGTTTCAGCATTAAAATCCAGGGCCAGACCACAGAACTTGTCATCTCAGTCGCCAACCAGTCAGCGTTATCGAACGTGCGAACTTTTATAACCTCATTGTCAGCCAGTTTTAGCTGCACCAGACTATCTTTATGAGTTCTCAGCAAATACCGACGCACCTGATCTGCCAGGCTAGCGAGAATGGCCAGCAGCAGCAAGGTTTTGAATATCAAATGAACGCCGGAAATGAGGACTGACAACAAAGCCAGCAGATAAAAAACCAGGAGCACTATTGCCAGAATTCTTGATTTATTTACTATAAAAATCAATTATTTATATGATCTTATTGATAATTTGGTTTAACTTATGATCTGGACATTTTTTTGTTTGGTTAAAATAAGCCAGTAAATTTACATCCGCATCTTCCAATAATTTGGAGAATGAGAGTTTTTCCTGATCATTCAAGCGTTGATAGTCGTTGTTTAAGAACCGCTGCAAGATAATATCCAGCTCCAACATTCCGCGGCGACACTGCCAACGCAATCTTTCTACTGATTTGTCATTATCAGTAATTGTATTGGCCATTATAAAGATCGTTTGATTAACATTTGCTTAATCAGGCCAATGGCTTTTGTCGGGTTCAGGTTTTTTGGACAAACATCGGTGCAATTCATAATACTGTGACAGCGAAATAAGCGATAAGGATCTTCCAGGTCGTCTAATCGCTCACCCGTTGCCAGGTCTCGGCTATCCGCCAGGAAACGCCATGACTGCAACAAGGCCGCTGGACCCAGGAAACGGTCCGGGTTCCACCAAAACGACGGGCAGGCCGTGGAACAGCAGGCACACAAAACACATTCAATCAGGCCATCGAGTTTTTCACGCTCAGCTGGCGATTGCAGACGTTCGGTTTCCGGTACCGGTTCATTATTGGTCAGCCACGGTTTGACTGTTTTGTACTGATCATAAAATACAGTCAGGTCGACTATCAGATCCCGTATCACGGGCATACCTGGTAATGGCCGCAATACAATGGGTTGTTTTAAATCCTTCAGCGGGGTGATGCAGGCAAGGCCATTACGGCCATTGATATTCATACCGTCCGACCCGCACACGCCTTCGCCACAGGATCGTCGAAATGACAGTGTCGAGTCTTGTTCTTTCAGTGTTATTAACGCATCCAGTAACATGGGGCCGACATAATCGTCGGGCAGACTGTAATGCCGCATAGTGGGCTTTTTATCTGTTTCAGGATTGTAGCGATATATTTTAATATCCATGATTCAGGGCACCAATTAACTAATTAATATATTCTTTCCTTCGGCGGAAACGAATCCACCGAAAGCGGTTTCATGCGCACAGGTTTATAATCCAGCTGGTAACCTTCCTTGAAATAAAGTGTATGTTTGAGCCAACTGACATCATCTCGCTCCGGGTAATCCAGCCGGGAATGGGCGCCGCGACTTTCATGCCTGGCACTGGCACCAATCACCGCGGCCAGGGCCACATCCATTAGGTTCTCAAGTTCCAGGGCCTCAATACGGGCCGTGTTAAATACCTTGCTATGGTCCGTAATGACTGCGTCATTGAGCCTTGACTCCAGGACTTTAACCTTGACCACGCCCTCATCAAGCACTTCCTGGGTTCGAAAAACGCCACAGTTTTCTTCCATGGTTTTTTGCAACTCTTTTCTGATTTCATCTACAGATTCACCCTTACCGCGTTTATCCCACCGGTGTAACCTGGCCAATGGTTTCTCGACCAACGCGTCGGGTATCGATTTGTGGTAACGATGTTCTTTCAGGTGTTCAATTATATGATTACCGGCGGCGCGGCCAAACACGACAATATCGAGCAATGAATTTCCGCCCAGTCTGTTGGCCCCATGCACCGACACACAGGCGCATTCTCCGACCGCGTACAAACCCTGGATGGCCTCTTCGGGGGCATGCCTGATAGGTGCCACTACCTGGCCGTAGCGGTTGGTGGGGATACCTCCCATGGTGTAATGGGCGGTGGGGTAAACGGGTATCGGTTTCTCGATAGGATCAACATTGGCAAAACGCATGGATAAGTCACGGATTCCGGGCAATCTTTTCAGGATAGGGGCGGCACCCAGATGATCAACCTTTAACAAAACATGGTCCTTATCGGGACCACAGCCCCTGCCCTCGCGGACTTCGATAGCAATAGCGCGACTAACCACGTCCCGGCTTGCCAGGTCCTTGGCATTGGGGGCATAACGTTCCATAAAACGCTCGCCAACCCCATTTACCAGGTAACCGCCCTCTCCACGCACGCCCTCGGAAATCAGGACACCGACTCCGGCAATACCCGTGGGATGGAATTGAAAAAACTCCATGTCCTGGATTGGCGTACCCGCACGCAGGGCCATGGCGATACCATCACCGGTATTAATCATGGCATTGGTGCTGGTCCGAAACATTCTGCCGGCACCGCCGGTGGCCAGTAATGTTGTTTTTGCTTCTATTAACAAGGGCTCACCGGTCTCTATTTCAAGGGCCAGGGCGCCCAGGGCATTACCTTCATCATCAAGAATCAGATCAATCACAAAATATTCATCAAAAAAGTGGGTCCGGGCCCGGATATTTTGTTGATAGAGGCTATGCAAAATGGCATGACCGGTACGATCTGCTGCGGCACAGGTGCGGGCTACCTGTTCACCACCAAAATTCTGGCTTTGACCGCCAAATGGGCGCTGGTATATATGGCCATCCTCCATACGGGAAAATGGTACGCCGTAATGTTCCAGCTCAACCACCAGGCGCGAGGCCGCGCGACACATATATTCAATGGCGTCCTGGTCGCCCAGGTAATCACTGCCCTTAATCGTGTCATACATGTGCCAGTGCCAGTTATCGGGCGTGACATTTCCCAGGGCCGCGTTCATTCCGCCCTGGGCTGCCACCGTATGGGAGCGAGTTGGAAATACCTTTGATACCACAGCGACGTGGGCATCACTTTCGGCCAGCTGCAAGGCAGCCCGTAAGCCACCGCCACCGGCCCCGATCACCAAACAGTCAAATTTTCTTCGGGCTATGCTCATAGGCTTGTTATGTAATTTTAAAAATAATTATTATTGTCCAAATGGACATGGCCAGAAAGACCAATGTAGAAACTGTGCCGATCAGGAATCTCACCCATAGGGGTTTTGCATAGTCCATAAATACACTGCGCAGGCCAACCCAGCCGTGATACAACAGTGAAAATATAAATATAGTCCAACCAATACGCACTAACGGCTGGCTCATCCAGCCCTGCCAGGCAATAAATTCATTAATGGGCGAATATAACAGTCGTACGCTAACAAAAACGCCAAATAATCCGATATAAATTGCTGTTAGGCGCTGCATCAACCACTCATTCAAGCCCCGGTGAATGCCGCCATGTCGCCAACGTGTTACCAAAGCATTAGCCCCCCGGTAATGATGACAATAGCCGTTAACAGCAACGTGGCCCAGGCGCTTTTACGGGCAGTGTTTTTGCCAACACCAATATCAATATCTATAAAAAGATGGCGTATGCCGGAAAATAAGTGCTGCAAGAATATTGCGCTTAATAAAACGAGTATAATTTTTCCAGGGTTACTAAAAAGCAGGTCTTTCGCTTTTTGAAAATTAGCATGGTTATCCAGTGATAAATCTAATAAATAAAGGGCAACCGGAAGTGAAATAACGAGGAAAACGCCCGTGATTCTGTGAATAATCGAGACCAGGCCGCCGATTGGCAGACGTATTTGCAGCAGATTTAGGTATACCGGCCTTGGTTTTAGTCTATCCATTTTTTACAGGCTCATTTGAACTGGCTATTTAGGGTATTGCCTCACCTTTATCGTTCTTCTAATAACTTGCCGAAACTTACCCTTAACTTTAAAGTATTTGCCTCATAATTTGTAGGCTTCCCTGCTGCAAAGAATAGTTTATTCTATAGACCGCTACAACACTTGAAAGTTTAGTTTCGAGCATCTGTAACATTACATCAAGATATAACCATAAGAGAATTTCATGGAACAGCAAACTGATAAAAAAGGAACATGGACAGATTTTTTGGCCTCAAAAGGCGCTAACTGTACGTCTGCAACTTATCCCTTTTTTAAAAGCCCTAAAGAAGAAGTTCTCCTGGCAGCCAAGGGAGACATGCTTGCAGACTTATCCAGCCTTACCGTATTACGTGTTTCTGGAGAAGATAGTGAGTCTTTCCTGCAAAGCCAGTTGACCAACGATATAAAAAAACTGGATCTAAATCGCAGTCAACTGAGCGCCTATTGCACTCCGAAAGGCAGAATACTTGCTCTATTCCTTATATTTAAACGGGATGATGGATTTTATTTGCTGGCCGACACACAATTAGTCGAAGCAGTCTCAAAGAAATTACGAATGTACGTCATGCGGGCCAAGGTCATCATTGATTTATTATCGGACTGGGTTGTTATTGGGCTATCAGGTGATGGCGCTTATCATAATCTCAAGAATTCATTTGAAAGTATTTCACAAAAGAATAACACCGTAAGCAGTAAAAAATATTTATCGGCGATTTACATTAGCGGTAAAACCCCGCGCTATATCATTGCGGGCGAAATTGAATCAATTATACAGCTTTGGGATAAACTCTCAGATGCATGTTCACTGACAGGTCACCATGCCTGGTCGTGGCTGGATATTCAGGCAGGTTTACCGGCAATCTCTACTGAAAACAGCGAGGCATTCGTCCCGCAAATGACAAATCTCGAGTTAATTGATGGTATAAATTTTAAAAAGGGTTGTTATCCCGGCCAGGAAATTGTCGCACGCATGCAATACCTGGGGAAACTGAATGAAGCAGCGAATGTTCAGGCTTCATACCGCTGATGCGAAACTTCCGCTAGCAGGGGCCAAGATTTTTTCGTCCAGTTTTCCAAACCAGGCCGCTGGCACAATTGTCAGCGCAGAACCAAACCCGAACTCCGGCATTGATGTTTTAGTAGTTGTTCAAACCAAAGCCGTAGAGTCTGGTGACCTGCACCTGGAAAATGAGACCGGCCCAGAATTAACGGTTAAGGAATTGCCTTATTCGTTAAGTTAGGTGGAAAAACGCTACGCGTAACCTGCCGGCTTACCCAAAACGAAATGGCGAGTAAACCGGTCAGCGTTACTGCAATCGTTAGCACAGGCTTA
>QIGL01000099.1 GCA_003228915.1 Acidiferrobacteraceae bacterium | reverse complement strand
CATAAAGGGATTATTATGAGTGCGATGACGGTAGTAACACATGAGCGTGCCATCTTTACGATCAGGCAAATAATATTCCGCGCGCGGATAGCCGTAATCAAATAACAGGGTTATCCCCGTGTCGAGACAGTTGACGATACTTTTTGTAAATGTTTCAGCTGTCGGGTTAATTTCTGATACGTATTCTTGCGGAAAATTATTTTTATCAAGGCGTTTTTGGGCTACCGGCAAGGGCGAACCCTGGGCCCAGGTAAATTCGTCGTTTTGGGTTGTCACGCATAATTCATGAAACCCGTTTTCATTTATAATAAATCGATTAACCGGCAAGGCATCCAGTATTTCATTGCCAATAATCACACCATTAAATGATTCTGGTAGATGATCGAGCCACTGGACGCGATCTGCGAACGACCCGGCCTTATCTTTTATAATTTTAAGTTGCTTATCACGTAAATGGTGACTCCGTTCCAGGATAAAATACTTGTCTGGCAAAACGTCATGTTCGGCAAGATCATTTAATATGGTTGCAGCCAGCACGCCGGAGCCAGCCCCGATTTCCAGTATGCTGCCATTTTTTACTTGTTGTAAAACTTGCGCACATTGCCTGGCGATACAAATGCCGAATAAATCAGAGATCTCTGGTGCCGTGAGAAAATCTCCCTCGGCACCAAAAATTGTATTCTCGGCCATGTAATAACCTAGCCCAGGTTCATAGAGGGCGGCTTCCATAAATTCGGCAAAAGATATCAAACCACCTTTTGCTTTTATCCTCTCTCGAATTAAAACAGCTAATTGCTGACTGCGTTTGGCCTCTTCCTCATTGGGTATTGGCAAGGCAGCGCCTGCCGCGACGGCCGCTTTAAAACGGGCACGGAAATGATTAAGGTCATTAATGGTTGGGTTATCGTTCACGAATCCAGTTAAATAAGGTATTGTCGTTAATTCTACACTGGAACCTATTCTAACTTGTTCGGGAACTGATGACAGCAGCCCAGGAAAAAACGGTTTTAATTACGGGTGCCGCCCGGCGCGTGGGCGCTCATGTGGCCCGTGTCTTACATGGGCAGGGTATGCGCCTGGTTATCCACTATGGTAATTCTGAGCAGGACGCCAAATCATTAGCCAACGAGCTAAATGAAAAGCGCGCCCATAGTGCCGCCATAATCCAGGGTGATTTACTGGTTACCGATCAGATACCGTCATTAGTCGAACAGGCGGCGGGATTTTTTAATGGCCTTGATGTGTTGATTAACAATGCCTCCAGTTTTTACCCGACACCTATCGATCAGGCTTCTGACCATAATACACTTGATGAGCAATGGCAGGATTTAATGGGCACCAACCTGAAGGCACCGTTTTTCCTGGCCCAGGCCGCCGCACCGTACTTAAAAAAACGTAAAGGCTGCATAATCAACATGGCGGATATCCACGGTGAGCGCCCCCTGAAAAATCACGCCATATATAATATCGCCAAGGCCGGCAATATTATGATGACTAAAACTTTGGCGCGGGAACTGGGGCCGGACATACGGGTAAATGGCATCGCCCCCGGCGCCATCCTGTGGCCGGAGAATGAAATTGATGAAAAAGTAAAATCAAAAATTCTTGACAGCACACCACTTAAAAAAATGGGCAGTCCCGATGATATTGCCAAGGCCATACTTTTTTTGATTCGGGACGCCGATTATACCACTGGTCAGATAATTCCAGTCTGTGGTGGTCGGTCGATTGTGTTTTGAGCTAGAATTAAGTTAGCGCCGCTTAATAAATATTATAATATTTAAGTAGTTAGTGTTTTTTTCCATATTTATCAGTTTTTCCAGGCAAACGAATATTTTATGGAAAACAGTAGAATGTAAGCCATATGTAAGTTGTAATAAGGTAAGTTTATACGACCTGCTATAAATATATAGTCAGAATATTCATTGTTCTCTTTGAAATAAATAGATTCCGGAGATTTACCTATGCTATTGAAAAATATAAGAATCGTTCTGGTCACTCTGCCCGCCCTGTTCCTGATTGCCTGTGGCGGTAGTTCGAGCGGCAGCGGCAGCGGTGGCGGTGGCGGTGGTGTTGTTCCCGGTACTATGGATCCGCTTTTTTCAGATCAGTGGCACCTGGATAACACAGGTCAGCAGGGTGGCACAGTTGGTCAAGACATTAATGTAGATACTGTATGGGCCACTTATGAAGGCGCGGGCGTGCGCATCGCTATAGTCGATGATGGTCTCGAGATTGCCCACGAAGATTTAGCGGCAAATGTCGTGGCCGGTGCGAGTTATAACTACCTGAATATGTCTACAGACCCCACTACTGGCGAACATGGTACTGCTGTGTCAGGGGTTTCTGCAGCCGTTGGTTTAAATGATATCGGCGTTCGGGGGGTGGCATATGCCGCTGAACTGGTGGGTTACAATATGCTGCAAAATGGCACAGACGCCAATGTAGCTGACGCTTTGTCTCGTGGTATTGCCAATAATGATGTTTACAATAACAGTTGGGGTCCTGGTGGTAGTGTTGGTTTTCTTTCCCCCCTGAATGCAATCATCACGGCGGCCATCAGTTCCGGTGTCAGTACCGGTCGTGGCGGTCTTGGTGCTGTATATGTATTTGCTGCCGGCAACTCTCATGGTTATGATGCCAACACACCGCCGGGTGGCCGGGTCGATACCAATTACAGTGAGACCTCGAATAATGAGAATGTGATTACCGTGGCGGCGGCGGATGATCGTGGCGTACGCTCGGTGTATTCACAAGAGGGCGCCAGTATCCTGGTAGCGGCCCCATCCGGTAACTGGTGCCAGTCGAATTTTACTGGCAACGTCAATACCACCACCACCACCGACCGGACCGGTGCCCTGGGTTATAACACCGGCGCCGAGGTTGAGGACTACATGAGTGCGACCAATTATACCCAGTGTTTTAATGGCACCTCCTCGGCCACCCCGGTAGTCAGCGGGGTCGTGGCCTTGTTGTTGGAGGCCAAACCTACACTGGGATGGCGGGATGTGCGCCAAATCCTGGCCCAGACCGCACGAAAAAATGACACCAGCGACGGCGACTGGGCCATTAATGGTGCCGGACTCGATATCAACCATAAATACGGTTTTGGTGTGATTGATGCCCAGGCGGCTGTCACGGCAACGGTGGGCTATACCAATCTTGGTACTCAATCGACTTTCACTGTTGGCCCGCAAACCTTTGGCGCGCCGGCTCTAGATGGTAGCGGTACAGTAGAACAAACCCCTGTGTTTGGCGCCCAGCTAACCAACACCATTACTGTTGCCGGTAGTGGACTGACTGCAGTTGAAACTGTCGCCGTTACCTACACATCTGACCACACCTGGTTTGGCGATCTTGAAGTAGAATTGGTCAGCCCGGCGGGCACGGTTAGTAAATTGGCAAACGCTCACTGGTGCAGGAATATCGGAGGTGTAAGTATAAGTTGCGGTGCGGGTTACAGCGGTGGCTGGACCTTTACCAGTGTTCGCCATTTAGGTGAAGTGGCCAATGGTGACTGGACCCTGCGAGTGCGGGACGGGTATACGGGTGATACTGAAACCGCGGGGGGTAGCTGGTCTCTGGCGATTAGCGGCACGTAAACACCTTTGCTGAAACTGATTTAAAAATTTTAAAAATTAATGGTATGAGGACGTTCTTATGAAACTCAACAACACATCACACTGGTTTAGAACTTTAATGGTGCTGCTAACAGTTACTTTATCAACAACTGTTGGGGCAATGGGCGATTTACCCAAACGTGATAAATCCGGTGATACCGCCAGTGGGTCTGACACAAAATTGTCCGGTAATTATTACTGGTATGACGGCAAGCGAAAACGCACTATTTTCCAGGACAATAATATTGTAGCCGAGCTAATCACGCCGGGCGCTGGTAGTACAATGAAAGCAAATATGGCTTCTGCTGCGGCGGTCGGTAAGCAAACATCTGCTACGGTAAAACTTTGGGATATAAGTGCGGCCAGTGACTCAAAGCAATCTCTGTCAGCTTTAAGTGGAACCATGAAAGGTTCGCTTTCACCGGTATTTACCAATAGTAAGTCCGGTGGTGGCCAGCGCAGGGCGCTACCTGGCGGTATCCTGGTAACTTTTAACTCCGACTGGAATGACAAAAAAGTTAAGCAGTGGGTTACTGCAAAAGGGCTTACAATAAAACAAAAAATGAACTTCGGTAATATTTATTTGTTAGATAGTGCACCGGGCATGGCCTCGCTGAACATGGCCAATAGTATTTACGAATCTGGTGAAGTCGAAGGCGCCAGCCCGAACTGGTGGCAGGAGCTACAACCACTGTAATAAAAAACAATCATTACAACCAATCAACCCGGGCTGCGACCTACCAGGCGCAGCCCTTTTTTTGGTAAGACAAAAATTCACAAAAAAGCTTAACTGTTATTTACTGTCGGTAGAAATGAAACTTGTTTCTGTTTTTTCTTGTCCCCGTCAAAACTTTGCCACAAATCATCCAGTCTGATTTTTAATTCCGGATGTTGCAAATCTGGCGCCAGTTCTGATAGCGGCAATAAAACAAATGCATATTCAGTGATATCCATCCGGGGTATATCAATGTGTTCGTCATGATAAATTTGATTGCCAAATAACAGCAAGTCCAGGTCAATGGTACGGGGGGAAAATTTTTTTTCAGGCTTGTTTGTTTCAGATCCGCGTCCACAGTCCTGTTCTATTTTTTTTAATATTTGTAAGACTGCCTTGAGCGATTCGCTTGTGTTTGTTGTAACGACCAGGTTATAAAATGCGTCACCGTCAAAACCCATGGCCTCTGATTCGTAAACACTTGAACACTTGATATTAGAGAAATTTGAAACTAATAGATTAACTGCATGCTGGATATTACGTTGCCGGTTTATATTGCTACCGATACTGATGTAAATCTCGGGCATTTTAACGAATTAAAATGACCATTTATTTATCTGGATTAATGCCGCGCTCGATAATGACGCCGACATCACGGGCATGGCGCAAGGCACCGCGTTTATTGATGACAACACGTATCCACGACACATTAAATTTCTCCTGTACCATTGCAGCGATTTTTTCGGCCAGGGTCTCTACTAGCTTGAACTCACTGTCTGAAACAAAATCCCTGATGCCATTGGTGATTGCTTTGTAGTCGAGGGTGTCATCAAGATTGTCACTGGCCGCGGATTTGGAAATATCTGTTCCCAGGTCCAGATCAATGTGTAAAGTCTGGCGGATTTTTCGTTCCCATTCCCAAACGCCAATAATACAGTCGATCTTCAGATCACGAACAAAAATGATATCCATAAATTATACTACGAGTGTTATGCTTTGATGATTGCAATAGATTATATCGAAAAACCCTAATACTGTCTTGAAGCTTGATTTAATTCGAGCCTAACTTCTTGGTACAAGCGTTTATTATGACCCACGAGCACCTGGACCTGGTTTCTGTATTTTTAATCATTTTCGCCTATTTATTGGGTTCGGTCTCCAGTGCCATTATTTTAACCCGATTATTAGGCCTGCAGGACCCGCGCAGTGTCGGTTCTGGTAATCCGGGTGCGACCAATGTTTTACGCTACGGCGGTAAAAAAGTTGCTGCCCTGACACTGGTAGGCGACATTGCTAAAGGCGTGATTCCCGTATTAATCGCCCATATGCTGTCCGTCTCGTCCCTGGTAATGGCCGCGGTGATGCTGGCGGCTTTTCTTGGCCATTTGTTTCCCGTGTATTTTAACTTCAAGGGCGGCAAAGGGGTAGCCACGGCGCTCGGTGTTTTGACTACCTATGACCCGGTCCTGGGCCTGGTATTGATTGGCACCTGGTTGCTGACTGCTTTAATTACCCGCATCTCATCCTTGTCTGCCCTGGTGGCAACGGCCGCCGCCCCGGTATTTATGGTTTGGCAAGGAGACCCGCAAGCAATATTGTTGGCGACAGTGTTAATTGTCGCGTTAATATTTTGGCGCCATAAAACGAATATCAAGCGTATTTTGAAGGGTGAAGAGTCGCGGATTAAGTTTAAATCTTAAGTGTCGCTGGTATTAACTCCGCCAGATTATGGATTTGCTATGTTTTAAATTTTAAACCAAATTAGTCAATTTTCATTACCACCCCGACATGTCGTACCACCCAGATAGGTAACAGATCAAACCGGAGGCGCGATTCGGAATCTAGGGCTTGATCTTCAGACCCAAAACCCTAATCCGGTCATAATCCGGAAATTTGGCTCCAGGATTATGGTTTTTCACAAAAAGATATACTGTCATTTTTTTAATGTTTATAAACACTTAACTACAAATACATAGATTGTTGTGCATTTCTGTGGACTACATCTCTATTCAAGCTTGGACATTTTTTGTATCATTCTCCTCACAGGCCAAATCATCCAACTGGCCCGATTCAAGGAAGAATGTCCGCTAATTCAAATTACTGACAAATTCCTGAAAAGTTAAATAAACAATGCAGCAGCATTTGCTGTGCAAGCAATATACACATTTGGATGGCGCAGTATTTGGGAGAAGTGTAGTGGGATTGTTATCTATGGGGAAAGTGAATGTCGTGACAGGCACGGCGTGCCTGGTTTTCGTGACAACAATTGGTTTGGCGGCACCTGCCAATGATGCCAATGAGATAAGCGCTCTCGCGGTGAGTTCGGTTAATCAGTTGGCACCTGTGACCGTACCTGCATCAGTCTCGTTGCCCACCAAAGCAGTGTCACCAGCCCAACCCATCCCTAAAGATATACCAAAGTCCTGGCTCGACCAGGTCCAAAAAGACATTGCCCAACGGGAATACCATATTACCTGGCAAGACAAGACAGACTTGCCCAAAAACAAAAGCGCTTGGCAGGCCCCGAACCGGGCCCATGACTTCAGGACTTACTTTACTGACGACGGCCTGACCGTCGTCCCAAGAAGTGGCGCCAAAGACTGGCTCTGGTCATTAAAACTCATCGCCTATGGAGATGAGCTAACAGACACCATTACTAAACCTAAGATTAAAGACAACCGTATTGAATACAGTCATACAGCCAAACTCAAAGAATGGTACATCAACAACGCGCAAGGGTTGGAGCAGGGTTTTACGCTTACGGCACCCGCTAATAATAATGATTCAGATCAAGATCAAGTACATCAGAAAAATAATAACCAAAAAATCCAAATAGCCAACAACCAAAATATCCTCAAGCTCGCCTTTCAACTAGGCGGCTCGTTAACCGCAAGCTTAACCAACAACAACCAAACTATTTCACTCAAAGATCAAAACAAACAACAGCGTTTCACCTTCGGTAAATTAAAAGTCATCGATGCCAATAACAAAACACTCAAGAGTTTTTTTGAACTAGATCAACAAACCCAAATACTGACCCTGGTCACTGATGCCAGTGATGCGGTTTATCCCATTACGATAGACCCGGTACTATCCGGAGCCACCCCTTTTCTTGAAAGTAATCAGGCCGGAGCCAATTTTGGCTTTTCTGTCGCCAGTGCCGGTGATGTCAATGGTGATGGATATGGGGATGTCATTATTGGCGCGCGATTTTATGACAATGGCCAGACAGATGAAGGCGCAGCCTTTGTTTACCTGGGCTTGAGTACAGGCCTGACAACAATTCCCGGTGCTGTTACAGATCCAAGCCCGGTGGCCGACTGGACCGCCGAGAGTAACCAGGACAATGCATGGTTTGGCGCCTCTGTTGCCAGTGCCGGGGATGTCAATGGCGATGGTTATGGAGATGTGATTGTTGGAGCATCTTCTTATGACAATGGTCAGAGATTTGAAGGTGCAGCATTTGTTTACCTGGGATCAGAGACGGGTCTGACAAGCACTATTAATACTGGTACCGGCCCCAACCCGGTCGCAGACTGGACAGCCGAGAGCAACCAGTCCAATGCCCAATTTGGTGTTTCTGTTGCCAGTGCCGGTGATGTTAATGGGGACGGGTTTGGGGATGTGATTGTCGGGGCTTCTAAATATGACAATGACGAGATGAATGAGGGCGCGGTTTTTGTTTATCTGGGGTCGAGTACGGGACTAAAAATTGTAACTAGTGCCGTCGCAGAACCGAGCCCTACTGTTGATTGGCGTGCTGAAAGCAACCAGGGCGGCTCCTGGTTTGGTAGTTCCGTTGCCAGCGCTGGCGATGTCAATGGCGATGGCTTTGGGGATGTTATTATTGGGGCGCTGAATTATAAAGTGGCGAAAAAAGGTGAAGGCGCAGTTTTTGTTTATCTGGGATCAAGTACCGGGTTGTCGACGATACTTAGTTCTGGCGCAGAACCAAGTCCTTTAGCTGACTGGTTCGCTAAAGGTAATCAGGGTATTGTGCCGTTCGGGGGCATTCAGACCAGCGCATCGTTTGGTGTATCTGTCGCTAGCGCTGGCGATGTAAACGGCGATGGTTATGGTGATGTCATTATTGGAGCATATGGGTATGACAATGACCAGATCGATGAAGGAGCAGCCTTTGTTTATTTAGGATCTAATTCAGGTCTAACATCGTTAGTTAATTCTGGTAGTGGGCCGAGTCCAGTTGCTGACTGGGCTGAGAATAATCAGACAGGCAGGTTTGGTTACTCCGTTGCCAGCGCTGGTGATGTGAATGGCGATGGCCTTAGTGATGTTATTGTTGGAGCTTATGGCTATAGCAATAGTGAGACTAGTGAAGGCGCAGCCTTTGTTTATCTTGGTTCCAGTACTAATGTAAATTCCAGCGCAGCTTGGTTAGTCGAGAGCAATCAAGCCATGGCCTTATTTGGAATATCTGTCGCTGGCGCTGGTGATGTGAATGGCGATGGTTACGGAAATGTTATTATCGGGGCACATCTCTATGATAATGGTGAGACCGATGAAGGTGCAGCAGGGGTTTATGATCTTACGCCACCTCTGGCGCCCTTCACCCCAAATGGCTCCTACAACATAACACAGCGTTTAGTTAGTTCTCGAACCGACAACACTACACTGATTCCTGCCTGTGGTTTAAGCGATCATGGTTACAGCTTTAAGTTACAGGTGATTAGAAACAATGCGGGAGCTGGTTCGATGCTGCAGTTGGAATGGGAAGTCAAAGCCAATGGCCAGGCTTTTGTTGATGGCGACTCTTCATTCGGCACTGCTATTAATGCTTCTGCAAGCGGAAGCGCAACAATAACCGAAGTAGTTTCAGGCTTGCAACGAAATACCGCTTATCGTTGGCGTGCACGCGTTTTAGAAAATGGCGTTGCCAGCCCTTGGTTGCGTGTATTAAATCACGATGTGCAGGGTTGCGATATTCGAACCAATACCGAGGCTGATTTAGCGCTGACAGTGAGCGCCCCGAATGAGGTCGGTGTTAATCGAGAATTTGATGCAGTATTCAACATTGCCAATACCACAGGCCCTGATCCTGCGCCCAGGGTAGTTTTTAATACTGCCTATTATCCCAATACATTGCCTATACTGAGCGTGGTCGCGGACAATGGAGGTAGTTGTGATATACAAAACCTTCTTGATCAAAACCAGTCGATAATATCTAGCCGAGCGAGCTGCACCTTCCCGGAAATACTTATGGGCACAACTGCCAACGTCACACTTAAGCTAAAAGACATCCAGGATCCTGCTAGCTTTTCACCAACCAGCTATTCACTTGGTGCGACAGTGTTAAATGGTGGCTACGATCCCAATACCACAAATAACACAGTCTCTAAAACAGTGAATATATTACCCGCCCTTGGTTTATCAGTGACAAAAACAGCAGTCACGACAGCCGAAAATGATCAAATCGATTATTTTACCGTACAACTTACCAGTCCGCCGGATGGTAATGTCTCAGTGAGATTATCTAGCAACAATGGTGCTGAGGCCCAGGTTTTTCCAACCGAACTAACCGAACTAAGTTTTGATTCAAATAATTGGAATCTCCCACTACCAGTTACAGTGAGAGGGGTGCGTGATGACAGTGATGCAGATACTGTCACAGCCAATTACCAAATCACGTTGACACCAATCTCTGATACCCCTGGCAGCACAGATGACCAACAAATAGGGATAACAGGTGCTGTCTCCATCGGCGGTCAAAACACGAATGTACCTGCGATTACTGTCACTAATACCGGTCTCAGCATCCCCGTTGCCCGTGCCCCCGGTTATGGCGCAGACCTAACGGGTGGTGATATCACACTGACCTGGGATAAGGTTGTCCATCCCCAGGGAGACCCGGTTTCCTTCAACATTTATCTCTGTACAGAATCAACGCTTCCCAACTCATGTAAGCAGGCTGTTCCAGTCGTGCAAGCCAGCTTAATGCCCCTGTGGATTACCGCCGGGACTGGCGGTAGCGGCCTATTACTACTTGGATTCGTGGCGACCCGACCACGAAAACGTTGGCTGGTTGTAGCAGGTATCATGGCAATTGGGTTTACCCTGGGCTCCTGCAGTAGTGGTGGTGGCTCTGATTTACCCCCGGCAGCACCACCGGCACCCGATACCATGAGCACCATAGTCACGGGACTCACAGCCGGGACTTATTACTGGCGCGTGGAAGCGTTTGAGCCCGGTGATGGGGGCATACCCACAGTCTCCAGCGAAGTCATGATATTCACTGTCAGTCCATGATAAATGCAGAACCATCATGCCATCCCATGAATTAACAGGACAACCATGAACACGGCGTCTTTGATAAAGTTTCTTTATTATTTCATAGACGCCGTATTGTGATTTACAAAACCAAACCAAATATAAGCAATCGACTATCATGGGCAGAAAAAAACCAAGAACAGTCAAAATAAAACGATCTGCCCAACCCATCACCATCCGCCTGCGCCAGAAAGACAAACAAGCCAGCAAGGACGGTAAAACCGTCATTAACCTGCAGTTTATTCCCCATGATGTGGTGATACTCCATCCTTCCTTCTGTATTCCCCTGATCGTCCAGGATAAACAACCCCTTACCCTCTACATCCTCACCGACAAGGAATTTTACGAGCTTTACACAGAGGATCCGGATGAAACCAAACCCCTGGTCAAGGCCACTATTAATAAATTCCTGAAGCTCTATCCCTGGGACAAAAAAAAGACCTTAATCGATAAAACTCTGTACAAAAAGGGCGATGAACAGGCCAATATCAAGATCACCTATCTCAAGGACCTGTGGCCCAAAAAAGTCAGACAGACCAACACAAACAGCAAAGTATCCAGGTACAAAAAAGAATGGTTCATAGAACCGGACCCTAAAAACTTCCAGGGCTCCATCCGGGCCGAGGTCCGGGATTATTATCTGGCTAAAGACATGGGCCATGTGTTTCGCATTGAATTACAACCCGATGCCTTAAGTACAAAACTGTCAGCCAATAACTTATACGATCTCTCCTGGCTCATCTATGCCGAAGACAACCCGCTGGATCCGGCCAACCCCTACCTGGAAGCCGAAGATATCGATACCCAGATATTCCTCAAGAAAAGCAATAACAGGTTAAGCGATTGCCAATGGGTCTATCCCTATCAAATCAACGGCACCGACTTCAACTTCGAACAAGCCGAGTTACCCATTGAGAACTACCACCCGGTTTATATTACCGACAGCAGTAAAACCAAACTCAATCTCGGTCATTTAACCGATGTCCACGTGTCGTCACGACAGCATGCCTTCAAAAAAAGCCAGGCCCAGGTGATTCACAACGATCAAACCAAAGATATCTCGCCGCCCATTGGCGACCTGGTCAATGTCAGCTTTGAGACCCTCAAGGATTTAATGGATCAAATTGGTAACGACAAGGATATTGATATGCTGGTGTGTACCGGTGACCTGATTGATTACACCCAGAACTTTGATCCTACCAGTATGGAGATTAACAGTACCGGTGATTTATGGGCTGCCATGGATCTGGAGCTGGCCAAAAAAGATAAAAAACAATATCCCAAAGGCGTAGACCATGTAACCATCTACAGTCTCTTTAAATATTTTTACGATACCTGGAAAAAACCCATCTACCTCACCTCCGGTAACCATGAAGCCTACGATGTCCCCTACGGTATCTCACCGCGCCTCGGGTTTGGCCGGGACGGCTGGAAACGCGCCAATGAAGGCATACCGGCTGATCATAATTTAACCATTTACGAAGCCATATTAATGTATGGGCCGCATTTTAAAAAAATACTGGAGCCCTTTAATTTTGATCACCAGAATTACAACTGGTTTTACAATTTGTTCACGCCCCTGACCGATTACTCGTTTATATTTGGTGACCAAACTTTT
Organism: Acidiferrobacteraceae bacterium; assembly: GCA_003228915.1. Classification (GTDB taxonomy): domain Bacteria; phylum Pseudomonadota; class Gammaproteobacteria; order Acidiferrobacterales; family SZUA-150; genus SZUA-150. Next base: position 46,519 of record QIGL01000099.1, on the reverse strand, counting down.
GTCGGTCTCGAATGGGGCGACAGTGAATCCATGCTCACCAACCGGACGTTACGGGGCGGGTTGTGGATCAACAATGATGGCGGCGTCTTACCCCGGGCCAGTGAGTCGGTCTCGGACAAACAGTTACAAATGGTTGATTATGCCCTGGGTACCGACTCAACCCAGAAAATACTCTTTAGCCATTTTACCTATTATAACTATGATCTGACCGAACCCCTCAGCACCCGGGGTGAAATCAATATCAACAACAATTTTCTCCAGAAATATTATACCAAGTACGATCATGGCTCCTGTAAAGACAATCGCAACCAGGTCTATAACGACTGGATACTTTCGAATAAGTTTGATTACACCTTATCGGGCCATTCCCATCGGGCCGCCATTTATGAAACCATCAGCAACAGTAGTTTACTGGGCAGTGAAAAAGTGACCTCGGTGGGCCATGAAACCAATAATGATCATGGCATTACCGGCACCAAAGTGGTGGTCACCGCCTGTGGTGGCCCCATTGCCGTGCAAAACCTCAATGGCGAGATGAAAGGCCATGGCCTGGATTCTCCTTCCGGTACCTGGATTAATCTCAATGAGAATAAAATTGGCCTGCTAAAACCAAAAACCGAAAAGAATGCCAAACAATCCAAAGATAAGGCCCAACAATTCAAACCCCGATTTTGTGTGGCCCTGGATTATTTTGATATTCTTGAGTCTGAGAGCAAGGAAAAGCAGGGGGTGTTTACCAGTTTTGAGAGTAGTAATAATGAAAAGGCTACTTTTATTGTGCCCCTGCACCAGGATTTACCCGGCGATATCGCCTTTATTGAATCGATGGATATTGTAATTGTGCAGGGAAACATAGTTAAAAATATGAAAGGGAAAACAAGTTTTTTATCCAAGACAGAATCTGCCTACAAAGTTGAATTCAGTGAGGATGAAATTAGTTTTAAAGAAATCCTTAAAGGGGACGACAGGGATATGTCGATCTTCATATCTTCAAAATTTAACACTACTGCACTTTCTTCACGAAGCGGCTTCAAGCAATATGACTTTTCTTCTCCCTGGAACATCCATGTTGAGATCAGACCTAGAACCGAACTTGTGCGGCTCAAATACGAGAAAATGATGGCAAGTATTGATGACGATACTTCTGCTTTAGAGAGAAAAATGTACGAAGAAATGGCCCGAGCCGAAGGGTATTATATCAAGCGACATAAAAGGTATGGCGAAATACCAAATCTAAAATGGTATCGGGACGGGTTTGCAGAATATAGCAGTTATACAGATGAGATAACAAAATAGAATCCAATATAAATTTATGACGCAAAAAAATAATCATATCAGGGTATTTTTTGTCCTGATCCTGAGTTTGGGAGTGTATGGCTTTATGGGAATTAAAACTGAAATAACAGGTGACTGGCTTGAGCGTTTCAATGATGTTGAACAGTTCAATACCTATGCTAGTAACAATAAAGTCAAACTTAACGATGCCATTATTAAGGATAAATCTACCATCGGTGTTATTTTATCCGGCGCCACGTTCTCAGACACCGAGTGGGAAAAGGTGGATTTCTCTAATAGTCATATTACGAATAGTGTATTTGAGGACAGTGAATTTACTGAAGTTAGTTTTAAAAACTCAACTATGACCGATGTAGTATTTAAAAACTGTAAGTTTATTGGATCCAGTTTTAGTCAATCGAAATTAGTCAACGTAAAATTTATCAACTGTGATTTTCTCTCTACTGGTTTCTTTAAATTAAGTCAGAGCAAAGTCGAGTTTCAGGATGTGGATTTTGAACGTGTAGATTTTGATAAGTCTCAAGCCAATTTGTCCTTTTCTGGTTCTAAATTTATAAATACGGATTTTACATCGCTGAATGTACCATCTTCACTCACCTTCACCAAAAGCGAATTGGATGTTGATTTCAGTCGTTCTACTATAGATAAATTGGAGATTACAGACAGCATTTCTCATCGCGCCGGCGGTGGCAGTATTAAAATGAAGGAGGTCATACTAAAAGACAATAAAGGTGATCGTATAAACTTTGGCGATAGCATGATCGATCGTATTACCATAGAAAATGCTGATATGACCGACCAGATCATTGGCATAGTCCGTTCCAGCGTAAAAGACCTTCTTATTATTAACAGCAAAGGCGAAGTTGCAGCAATAAAAGCAACCATTGGAAAAATAAAAATACTCAACTCCCCCAAAGTCCTGATAGATGTTGATGAGGCGACTGCTGAGAGTTTTTACATCTCTGGCTCAACAATCCAGACGGGGTTATTTGAAAATCTCAAAGCCAAAAAACTCGAATTCGAGAATGTCACCCTGGATGGCAAAATGAACTTTAAAAATGCCCAGGTCGAACAGTTCATTAACAAAAACACCACCCAGACACCAAAAGCAGTGATTGACATAACCGGGTCAAATATCAAATTCTGATGTAGGCTTTACCGTAGGTTGGGGTGAGGCACGAACCCCAACAATTAAAAAATCGGTACTTGAAAAAAAGGATTTAATGCGTGCAATATCGTCGAGGTAATATCACAGGTGGTACCTTTTTTTACGGTGGATTGTGCTTCTCCCAAGTTATATTTTAACTAGGTCATCCAGTTTCCACCGCGGCCAGGCACCGAAGGCCAGCCCTTCGCTTTGACCGGCGGCCAGGCGCTGGGCGCCAGCATAGGCAATCATGGCGCCATTATCGGTGCAAAATTCCGGTCGTGGAAAGTACAGGCGAAGCCCTTCTTTTTTTGCGATTTGCCCGAGCCGGGTCCGGAGCAGTTCATTGGCACTAACCCCGCCAGCCACCACCAGGCTCTTGTAGCCCGTTTGTGCCAGTGCCCGTTGGGTCTTAATCAATAATGTATCGATGGCCGCTTCCTGGAAACCCGCGGCAATATCGGCGATGTCTTGCTGGTCCAGACTGGTTTTATCGGCTGCCGTAATGACCGCTGTTTTGAGGCCACTAAAACTGAAATCCAAACCGGGTCGATTGGTCATAGGTCGGGGGAAATTAAACCTGCCTGTCTGGCCTGTTTTAGCCGCAGATGCAATGGCCGGCCCGCCGGGATAACCCAGTCCTAAATGTTTGGCAGTTTTGTCAAAGGCCTCACCCACCGCATCATCTATAGATTCGCCTAGAATATGATATTGACCCACGCCCCGAATATCGGCCAACAAGGTGTGGCCACCGGAGACCAGCAGGCCCAGGAAGGGGAATGCTGGTGCCTCATTTTCCAGCATGGGAGACAGTAAATGGCCTTCCAGGTGGTGGACTGCGATGGCCGGTACTTGCCAGCCCCAGGCGAGGCTACGACCCACAGCCGCACCTACCAGCAGGGCGCCTGCCAAACCTGGCCCGGCGGTGTAGGCAACACCGTCAATTTGGTCTTTTTTCAAACCGGATTCGGTTAAAACGGCTTTAATAAGCGGTAATAGCTTGCGAACATGGTCTCTTGAGGCCAATTCCGGGACTACGCCGCCATATTCAGCATGGAGTTCGATCTGGGAATAAAGCTTGTGGGCCAGCAGGCCGCCACTGACGGGGTCACTGTCATAAACAGCAACACCAGTGTCATCACAGGAGGTTTCCAGGCCCAAAATACGCATTTTAGAATCTCTTTTAGTTTTCCCAGGAATCTCTTTGTCCCCCAAAGAACCTCTTCGAGGTTCGTTATGGGCTCACAGAACCCTATCGGGTTCATTGTGAGTACCCCCCACTTCCAGTGTCTGGGCAACCTTCGCCTTCGGTTCCAGGTGTCATTTCCAATTCAGGTCGCATTGTGCAGAGTGGTTGTCGGGGTGGCAACTGCCAAAGTTATGCAAAAGCCCTTTATATGGCGGCAATCTAGGGAAAAAAGCGCATTTCGCTACTAAAATACGCATATTTCATCTATACAAATATGGCGCCAGCGTTTAGAATCGCGCGTTCCTTGCTGTATGCGGGGTTGTAAGTAGATTGCAACAGTAGACAACATAGTAAGTATTAACAATCAATATATAAGGATTTGAGGATTTATGCCTTCAGTCAGGTTAAGAGATAACGAACCATTCGAAGTGGCATTACGCCGTTTCCGTCGGTCATGTGAAAAAGCAGGTCTTTTCACCGAAATGCGCCGTCGTGAATTCTACGAAAAGCCGACTTCAGTACGTAAACGGAAAGCCGCGGCAGCCAAAAAGCGAGAGCTTAAAAAGCTGTCCCGCACCATCGCTTTTCGCAAGCGTCTTTACTAAGCAATCACAGTTTTGACTCCCCTATTTTGGCTCCTTTAGTCGCGTGGGCCTGAAAGACAAAATTACTGCAGATATGAAGGATGCCATGCGCGCCAAAGACAAGGTGCGCCTGACGACCATTCGTATGTTGCAGGCCGCAATCCAGCGTCGTGAGGTCGATGACCGCGTTAGCCTCGACGATAATGGTGTTTTAGCGATTGTTGAAAAAATAATTAAACAAAGCCGGGATGCGGCTGAGCAGTTCACCACGGGCAATCGCCCCGAGCTTGCTGAAAAAGAAATGGCCGACATCGCAGTCTGGCAGCAGTATTTACCCGAACAACTTGATGCGGCCGAAGTGGATGCCATGATTGCCAATGCGATCAGTGAATCAGGCGCCCAGAGCATGAAAGAAATGGGCAAGGTCATGGGTCTGCTCAAGCCAAAATTGCAGGGCAAGACCGACATGGGTGCCGTCAGCGCCAAAATCAAAAGCAAATTGTCGGGCTGACACCTGGAGCCGAAGGCGAAGGTGCCCATAATGAACCTCGAAGAGGTTCTTTGGGAAACGAAGGGGTTCTGCAGTGCTGAGGGGATATTAAAATCATCAGGTTATCTTTGTTTGATTCCCTCACCCAGCCCTCTCGACTCTGGTTCCAAACTTCGTTCTAACTCCTCCATCCCTGGAGTCGTCCCGGGGTGGGAGAGGGTAGTATCATATGAGGATTGCCATTTCCAAGCTGGCAGTTAATAACAAGACGGGCTAAAAGCCTGTCATCACAGTCAGAGGGAAGTTACTCCGCTAATGGCAGGCCGGATTCCCGAACAATTTATTGATGACCTTCTGGTTCGCGCCGACATCGTCGATGTCATAGATGGCCGTGTGCCCTTAAAAAAAGCCGGCAAAGATTACAAGGCGTGTTGCCCGTTTCATGAAGAAAAAACAGCTTCTTTCACAGTAAGCGCGGATAAGCAATTTTATCACTGCTTTGGTTGTGGTGCCCACGGTTCGGCCATCGGTTTTCTCATGGAATATGAACACCTGCCTTTCCCCGAAGCGGTGGAGGCGCTGGCAAGCAGCATGGGCGTGGAGGTACCGCGGTCAGGCGATGGCCCCGCGACAGTTGCCCAGGACGATGTCCAGGACATATTGGCCATACTCAACGAGGCCGACCTGTTTTACCGTAAGTTATTACGCGAACATCGGGGCGCCCAGGAAGCGGTGGACTATTTAAAAGGACGTGGCCTGACAGGTGAGATTGCGGCCGAATTTGGCATTGGTTTCGCACCAGATGGTTGGGACGCCCTGGCAACCGCCCTGGGCACCACTGCCGAGCGCCGCAACTTGCTCGAAAAGTCTGGAATGGTTACAGGCAAGACCGGTGGCGGTATTTATGACCGGTTTCGCCACCGGATCATATTTCCGATTCATGACTATCGCGGCCGGGTGGTGGGGTTTGGTGGCCGCTTGTTACCGTCGAATAAGCCTGATAGTCAAGGAAGCGCCAATGCCGCTGGAGCGGGGAAATCAGAAGGCGCCGCTGCACAGGGAAATGCCAGTGCCGCGAGTGCAGGACGCACAGGAGCGGCAAAATACCTGAATTCACCGGAAACTCCGGTATTTCACAAGGGCCGGGAAATGTACGGCCTGTTCCGGGCCCGGGAGGCGATTAAACACGCCAACCGGGTACTGGTAGTAGAAGGTTATATGGATGTGGTGGCCCTCGCCCAACATGGCGTCAATAACGTGGTGGCCACCCTGGGAACGGCCACTACACCAGACCACCTGGAGCGGTTATTTCGCCACGCCCCGGAAGTGGTGTTTTGCTTCGATGGTGACCGGGCCGGCCGGCAGGCGGCCTGGCGGGCCCTGGAACAGAGCCTGCCGCTGTTACGCAGCGGTCGTCAGGTCAGCTTCCTGTTCCTGCCTGAGGGCGAGGATCCGGACAGTATGATCCGGGCCGAGGGCCAGGCGGCATTTGAGCAAAGAATGAATAATGTGAAGCCTTTGCCCGAATTTTTAATGGATGAACTGGTCGCGAAGGTAGATTTAAGCCGTTTGGATGGACGGGCCCGGTTGGCAGAACTGGCTAAACCCTTAATCCAAAAAGTACCGCCAGGGGTGTTTAGGGAAATGTTGCTGGAAACCCTGGAAAAACAGTCAGGTCTGGGCCAAGATAAATTATCCAAGTCGTTGAATTTGGATAAAAAGCCCCCATCTACGATGGGCTCGAATATGCGCCAAAGGCGGGGTCAGGGGTCGCCTGACCGGGATTCCCGGCAAAGCTTGGTAAGACAGGCCATTACCATGCTGCTCCAGGAGCCACAGCTAGCCGTTCATGCAGGTGATTTTAACTCACTATCAGAATTGGATTGGCGCGGGCTCGACTTGTTAGGAGAATTACTGGCTCTTGTGGCACAGGAACCTGACCTAAATCAGGCGAGAGTACTGGAACGATATCGCGAAACCGAGTATTTTCCGCACTTGCAAAAATTAGCAGGTCGGCAACCGCTTTCAGAAGCAGTCGATAAAGAGGCGGAATTCACTGGTATTTTCGATCAAATGAGGCATCAGGCGGTACAAGCAAGGGTGCAGGCTTTAGCCAGCAAAGGCCTTGATGAGCTGACTGAACAAGAAAAACAGGAATTGAAGAAATTAAGACAATAATTGCTAAAGCCGGAAAGAAGACACCCCTGTGGGCACATGAAAGAATTCGGGAAATAAGCCCGGTGTTAAAAGGGTTACTGAATAATAAGAGATTAATAAAGATTTTTTAAAAACCTGGTCTATAATGAAATGTTAATATTCATTATAGGTAGTTGATTTGTTAGAGAGTAAAAATGGAATGGTGATGGATCAAGAGGCCCAACGCTCAGAACTTAAAAAACTGATTATTCGCGGTAAAGAACAGGGATACCTGACTTATCGCGAGATCAATGACTCCCTGCCTGAAGAGGTCCATGACACGGACCAGATCGAGGCCGTGGTCAATATGATTAATGACATGGGCATAGAAGTGTTCGATCAGCCGCCTGATCCGGATACCCTGTTATTAAAAACGGAAAGTTCTACCGCTGAAGGCGAATCTGTCGATGCGGCCGAAGAAGCCGAGCAGGTCGTGGCCCGTGCAGTCGAGAGCGAATTTGGTCGCACCACCGACCCTGTCCGTATGTATATGCGGGAAATGGGCACAGTAGAGCTGCTCACCCGTGAAGGCGAAATTATCCTGGCCAAACGTATTGAAGATGGTATTCGTCAAAGCGTGATGGCGATTGCTTCCTGTCCTTCAACCATGGGGGTGGTTATTGCCCTGATGGAAATGGTCGAGGCCGAGCAAATGCGTTTGACCGACCTGGTGGTGGATTTTATTGATCCCAAGGCCATTAATGACCCGGTGCCAAGGCCGCAGCCCAAGAAGCCTGAAGAAGAGAAGGCCAAGGCTGAGAAGGCCAAGGCTGAGAAGGCTGAAAAAAATAAAGACGGCACTGATAAAGACGACGATGATGAAGAGGAAGAGGAAACCGGGCCAAATCGTGAGGAGGCCATTGAGCGTTTTGGCCGTATTCGCAAATATTATAAGGCTTTAATCAAGGCGATTGAGAAAAAAGGCATTGATTCATCTGATGCCGAAAAAAATCAGAAAAAACTGATTGATGAATTGCTGCACATCAAATTTGTTTCCAAACAAATTCAGGCCCTGGTCGAGAGTGTCCGCGGCATGGTCGACAGTGTCCGTCAGCAAGAACGCGTTATTATGAACATTTGTGTCAACAAGGCACGCATGCCCAGGAAAACCTTTATTAAAATTTTTCCGGGTAATGAAACCAATAAGCGTTGGTTGAAAAAAGCCATCAAGGCCAGCGAAGGCCATGGGGATGTGATTGAGGCCAATGGCGCTGTCATACAAAACGCCCAGGGCAAGTTGGGCCATATTGAAGAACGTGCCGGGTTACCGATTCATAACCTGAAAGAAGTGAATCGCAAGATGTCCATTGGTGAAGCCAAGGCTCGGCGGGCCAAGAAAGAAATGGTTGAGGCCAACCTGCGCCTGGTGATCTCTATTGCCAAGAAATATACCAATCGCGGTCTCCAGTTTCTGGATTTAATCCAGGAAGGCAATATTGGTTTAATGAAGGCCGTCGATAAATTTGAATATCGCCGTGGTTACAAGTTCTCGACCTATGCTACCTGGTGGATTCGCCAGGCCATTACTCGCTCAATTGCCGACCAGGCCCGCACTATTCGGATCCCGGTACACATGATTGAAACGATCAATAAACTCAATCGTATCTCCCGGCAAATGCTGCAGGAGTATGGCCGTGAGGCGACGCCGGAAGAGCTGGCCGAACGCATGGAAATGCCGGAAGACAAAATTCGCAAAGTACTGAAAATCGCCAAGGAACCCATTTCCATGGAAACCCCTATTGGTGATGACGAGGATTCGCATCTTGGTGATTTTGTTGAAGACGTAAACGACACTGCACCACCTGATGCCGCTACCTTTGCTGGCCTGAAAGGTGCCACGGAAGAAGTGCTGGAGACCTTGACGCTTAGGGAGGCAAAAGTGCTGAGAATGCGTTTCGGGATTGAAATGAATACCGATCACACCCTGGAAGAAGTGGGCAAACAATTCGATGTCACCCGTGAGCGTATTCGTCAGATTGAAGCCAAGGCCTTGCGCAAACTGCGCCATCCTTCGCGATCGGAGCGGTTAAAGAGTTTTTTAGATTAATTGCTCGGCTTGATTACCGGGTAAAAAGGGCCGCTGTAGCGGCTTTTTTTATTTTAAGATAATAGCGTGCGCTGCGAGACTGTGAAAGTATTCACGGTCTCAGTGTCTACTCTACAGGTATAACATCATGAGTATTCATCACCATACTGTAACAGACAGCAATCACATATTTTATTATCCAGAAATGCTGGTAGAATGCGCGCTTCGGGCCTGTAGCTCGTCGCTCTCGACCATCCGTGGTCTTCGCGACATAAGGCCGTCCCTAGCCAAAGCCGCTCTCGACCATCCGTGGTCTTCGCGACACCTGGCCTTCCATGGCTAATGAGTTGGTTAGTTTTGTGCTGAGCTACAGGTTAGGAAATAGTTTTTATCGGGCCTGTAGCTCAGTTGGTTAGAGCAGGGGACTCATCAAGAAAGGTGCGTTCATACCGAAAGGTATGAAATGAACGGGATGAATTCAGGGAAACCTTAGCAGCTATTAAAGTAGGCTGATGGCAATCCTGAGCCAAGCCGGTGGTATACCGCCGGAAGGTGCAGAGACTACCTGGGGACTGGCTGAAAAAGTCGAAATGTCCTTAATAACAGGCAAGAGCGTCCCGCGCCCAAACAGCATCATATTAACATAGGTGTTGCGGGTGATGAGATAGTCCACTCCTTTTGGAAACAGATGGGTTAAGTGAATCCCTTGGTCGTAGGTTCGAGTCCTACCGGGCCCACCAATTATTCTGAGTGTTTCGGATCTTCATTCATTTCTTGTTCGAGGCGTCTCTCGCACATCTGACCTCCATGGATGGAGGGAATGCAATAGGATTGTCTGGAACAATCCTTGCCATGCACCCGCGGCACTTGCGCAGCTGACCGCCAGGGATGGTGGGAATGCAAAAGGATTGTCGGGAACAATCCTTGCCATGCGCTTCGTCCTACCGGGCCCACCATTTTTTAAAATTTTTCAATAGATCCAAACGGCATTTCCGGCTCGCTCCAGAAAAATACACTAGGAAAACTCAGAAAAATAAATCCCGACACCCAGTGTTATCAGTGCTACCTCTACCACGGTGATCCACAAGATCATGTAGGTAATACGCCGTGCCATGGGCTTCATGGGCTGCCAGACTGTGCGCATGTACCAGCGCCACGGACCGAAGCGAGACCATTTTTTCCACATAATAATGAAACGTTGCAGGTATTCGGCCCAGTTCGTCAGGCTCTTGTCGACTTCACCTAAATGGGTTTTACGCTCAGCAACAGACAGGCGATCATAGTGCTCGGTGATGGTTAGTTTGGAGCCAGACTCAGCTGGTTCAATGGTGAAGTTTGTGCTCGATTTAATTCCCTGATCGTAAATGACTTCGAAACCATTTTTAGTCTCCCTGACCTTGAGGTTGAATTCAAAATCAAAGGCTGTCTCGTGGCTGATATTTTTACCCGAGAAGGAATATTCATTTTCACCAACTACTTTGGTCTTCTTGAATTCCAGCATGGGGTTGATTCTGTACAGACGTACGATATCGCGACAGAAAATTTTTAATTCGTCAACAGACAAGGGCGTATTAATACTGGCCCAGGCAGAATCACTTTTACCTGGATCATTTGTTGGGGTTACTTCATTCATCAGGGTAAGGGACAATATATATGGGCGTTGAAAGTTTATCGATTTTTTTTGTTTGCATGCGCGACCTGAGCCCGGATTTTCCTTTGGGTCTCGGCGAGCCCATGACAATCAAGTCAAAAGATTCTCGTGTACTGGTATTTTCCAGACATTCGTCCGGTTCGCCAACAATAACTTCGCTGGTATAACGCAAATCATGGGCTTCGACAGCAGTCTTGACTCGCTTGATGTTTTCGTCACATTCGGCGCTTAGTTGATCTTCCAGGTAACGGCGAAATGTATTGCGTGTTTTGCCATTATTCAGCCAGTCATCACCAGTCATTCCTTTCCAGAGCGTCGGGACAACAATTAAGTGATGGACATGGCCGCCTTGTTCGCAAAGTTCCAGTGCTACAAGTTCGGCAGCCTGGGCGCCATCTGTGCCATGACTCGCCAGTAAAACATTCTGACTTGAATTCATATAACTACCTTATAAAAAAACCGATGCCCACACAAGGCGGGCATCGGCCAGATTACTTTAACTTATTAGTAAGAAAAATAAACAACAGTTGCAATAATTAGCGCAAAACATAACGCTAACAAATCTTCCATACGGTCACTACTAAAGATAGATAGTGAAGATCCGCGATCAAATTCGTCTTCCATAATAAATCTCCTTTAAATGGTTTCTTTGACAAACATCATCACTACGACCAGTGATAACGCTGCCTTGGTAAAGCCGACAATGCCGCCAATAATTGCGGGTTGACCGCCTGCCTGCTTCATGGAGCCGATCGTGATTTGCATACCCAGACCTACCAGACCAAACGCGAAGAGCCAGGTTATCCACTTACGGAAGGCCTTGATCTTGGGCGCCGTCCACCGGACTGCCTTATGGGCTTTTTTCAGGATTTTGCCCGAGTCTTTACCCATGACTCTGGAATTGACAAGGCCACGTATGGTCGCATCGTCTTCGATACTTGCGATTTTACGGCCTTCGATCAGTCTGTTTAAAGCGGCCTTTTGATCTGCACGTTGAATTTTATCGCTATTGGCTGTCAGTGTCGCAATCTGCTCATCCGTCATCATTTTACTGGCTTTAACTTTGGTATTGTCAAAGTACTTGCCTTTGTAGTGAAGCGGAGGAGCAAAAATACCCGTGGTAGACAATGCGAACAAGAGAATAAAACCAAGCACAAATAACGGAAATTTCTCAAATATCACCTTACCAACTTTGACTGCCTCACCAGTTTGCTCACGTTTCACATACCAGACCGCCAACCAAATTACGATGATAGGCAATATAAGTACGCGGGTAATATTGAAGATTTCAGCTACCTTCAGGGTTTCAATGCCATCAGGCTGGAATGCCAGTGCTGCGCCTGCCACCTGGGCAGAGTTCAGGATACCGGTTCCGGCCCATGCGCCAAACTGGACGTAGCTCATACCCAGTAATTGACCAATAATCGGGAACAAGAACATACAGCCCACACCCCAGAGTAAGATGGTACCAATGGTATAGGCGATTTCTACCGACTTGGCCTGTACGACCGGCGCCGCCGCCACTGTCGCGGATACGCCACAAACACCCATACCCGCAGATAATACACCGCCCATGGAATTAGGTATGTTGCGTCGTGCACCCATCCACAACACCATGCCCACAGAACCCAGTACGAAAAAACCAATCATGATGATTGATAAACCACCCAGGTTTTTCAGCTCTGCAGCACTGTAGAGTGTGCCCAACAGGATTACACCGGTTTTTAGACCGAGTCTCGACAAACGTACGCCATTCTCGGCCCAGCCAGGCACCTTGAAAACATTGACAACAATAATACCGACGACAATGCCCAGGACGATATAGTTCAGGCCCAGTAATTTGTGTATATATTTTCCGGTATCACCCACTTTGCCCATCGCTTTACTCCACACAGCAATTTCCGGAGCAACAAACCATCTGACAAGCATGGCGATAATGAGAATAAACATGGCACCAGCAATGGCTGAAGTGAAGTAATCCCAGTTACCTTCTTTCTGTGGACCCAACCACTGCATGAGACCAAATGCAGCCGAGATCAAGCCGAAATAAAGTGGTAATGAGGTTATTTCACCAAAGTATTTATATTTTTTGCCACCCAAATGCTCAATGTAACCATTCATCAGGCCGCTATCACCCAGGTACCAGATAGCTAACATGATTAGGCCGATTATGAACAAGGCAGGCGATTTTTTGGAATAGACCATTCAATTTCCTCCTAGCTAGGTTTTTATCTACTTTATAATTTTATGTATTTTATTATTAAAATATGAGCGCGCTACAACTAGCGCAAACTCATGAAGACTGGATCCTTTCAATCGTCAATACTTTGTACCCTTTTCTGGTTTTTCATACAACCTGATTGTAGGGTGATTACTAACAATTTATCTACATAAGTATATAATAATATATTGATGGTTCTATAAAACGGGCAGAATTAACTTTATTACAAATAGTCATAAATTTTTTACTGCAAAAATTTTTTTTAAAAATTTAATTTGACTATCACGAGTGCCAGAAACAGCGTATTGCGGCCGAGAGCCAAGCAAGAAAAACTTGCCTGAAAAACAGATAAAAACGATTGATTTTCCAAGGCCAGTGTGGGTTAACCGTAACTATACCGACATAAAGCTAACTGGCAGGTTTCCTGAATTTCTTAATAATGCGGGGTAAATAGGTGATCACTGCTAACAAGGCAATTGCAATGAGGGCGGTTTGCAGGAAACTGTCGCCACCTTTCAGACTCTGGGCGCCTGCATAACCCAGGTAGGTGTAAACGAAAGCGCCCGGCAACATGCAGATATAGCTCGCTATTATATAGTGCGATAGTTTGATGCGGGTCAAGCCCAGGGCATAATTGAGAATATTAAAGGGAAACAATGGCACCAGTCGGACAAAAGCAACAAAGCGCCAGCCTTCCTCGTCCACCCCGGCAATCATTTTTTTCAACCCCCCGCCTGCTTTTTCTGTTACCCAGTCAGCAGCAATGTGCCGAGCAATGAGGAATGCCAGGGTAGCACCGATGGTGGCTGCGGTCAGGTTGTAAAATGTCCCCAGCACCGGCCCGAATAACAAACCGCCCGTAATACTGAATACTGAGCCTGGCAACCAGATAACGGTGGCAACAATATAGATGGCCATAAAAATAAACGGTGCTGCCGGACCCAGGTCTTCCAGCCAGCCTTTCAGGGTGTCCGGGTTAATGGCTTCACGGTTGGCAATGGCAAGACCAATTATAATTAACAGGACAATGCCTGCCACAATTCGAATAGTATTTTTTTTACTCATAGTGGATTTTTATCCATGGTGAAAAAATTTTAACGCTCATTTCCTGAACGGAATCATCAGCATGCCATCCAGGCGGTTACTGATTTTGACGTCCTGGTATTCTGTCAAGCCAATGATCATTTTTTCATGGCCGGCATCTGGCTGTGCTTTGTAGGTGCCAAACAGCCAGTCCCACCAGGGCAAGTTGAAGCCAAAGTTGCTGTTATATTCTTTTGCAATAATCGAGTGGTGCACACGGTGCATATCCGGTGTCACAATAAACAAGCGTAATATCCCGTCCAGTTTTTTATTAAATTTAACATTACTGTGGTTAAACAAGGCAGCGCCATTAAGTACAATCTCAAAAAGCAGGACAGTAATGATTGGCGGGCCCAGTAAAAAGATGGTCGCAAATTTAATCAGCATGGAGGCAATAATTTCGATAGGGTGAAAACGGGTGCCGGTGGTGACGTCAATATCACGATCGGCATGGTGCACGCAATGCAATCGCCAGAGTATGGGTATTTTGTGAAAAACCATATGCTGCAGGTAAATCACTAAATCAAGCACCACGAAGCCGAGAATAATCTCAGCGAACAGTGGTAACTCGATTAAATTCAGTAAGCCCCAGTTATTTTCTATAGCAATTTTGGCCGCTCCAATTCCTGCCAGCGGGAATATCAGGCGAAGCAGGACCGAGTTAAACACCAGCAAGCCCAGGTTATTGAGCCAGTGTTGTGCCCGCGAGGTGATCCAGGCACGCCTCGGCAATAACCATTCAATGGTTGCCATAATGGCCAGGATGCCAAGGAAGACAGACATGCGAATGACTGCTTCATTGTTCAAAAAAAAGTTTTGATCCATTGGTATTCCCTTATGCCAGGTTAGTTAAAGGCATAGTCTACAATATTGGTCATTGTAATAGCTGCTTAGGTAGAGACGTTAAATTGTTAGCTAAGTTCCTTAGTGCCCAATTACGCCCAAATGTTGTCCTGGTAGCTGAATAAATTACTCGATCCAGTACTTTAAATACAAGAAATGAGCCCCCATAAAGGTGAATCTTGTGGTTAGCTTGGCAATAATCAGGTTATCCAGGCGGTTAAAACCAGGCTGGAGAAGCTTGGCAGGCCGAGTAGTTAAAAATGACAATTTTAGTGCACGACGTAATAGTCGCTATATTTTTGAGGGTAATTTGATGGCAACACTGGATTTAACTGAAGAGAATTTTGAAAAAACGATTAACGAAAATGATCTGGTGATTGTTGATTTCTGGGCACCCTGGTGTGGTCCCTGCAAGTCATTTGCCCCGGTATATGAGTCTGTTTCCGAGAAGCATGAAGGCGCGATATTCGCCAAGGTAAATACCGAAGAACAACAAGGGCTTGCTGGACATTTCCAGATCAGATCAATCCCGACACTGATGATTTTTCGTGAGCAAATAGTCGTTTATTCACAGCCTGGCGCGTTACCAGAGTCCGGGCTCGAGGATATTATTGGCAAGGTCAAGGCGCTTGATATGACCGAAGTACGAAAACAAATTACAGAGCAGGAATTAAAAAAAACAGCGACCTAAATATCGTCATGAGACGGGGCCACGCGAAACACTTCTTCAAGTGTTGTCTGGCCGGCCTTGATTTTTTGGGCGCCACTGATTCTCAAGGTTCGCATGCCTTCTTTTAAGGCCGCCCGTCGGATGACGCTCACGTCCTCATTATTTTTTATCGCAATTTTGATGGCAGGTGACATTATCAACACTTCGTAAATACCGATGCGACCCATAAAACCGGTGTTGCGGCATTCAAGGCAGCCCGCGGGTTTGTAAATGCTCGTGGGTATTTTAATTTTCCAGGGTGCGACCAATGCTTTCCAGCGGTCTTCACTGACCTCGTCTTTTTCTTTGCAATGCGGGCAAAGCGTTCGCACCAGTCGTTGGGCAACAATACCCAGAAGCGAAGCATTCATCAAATAAGGCGGTATGCCGATATCCAGTAGCCGGGTAATGGCAGAGGCGGCATCGTTCGTGTGTAAAGTTGATAATACAAGGTGGCCGGTGAGCGATGCCTGTACGGCCATATCAGCCGTGTCCTTATCCCTGATTTCACCCACCATAATAATATCGGGATCTTGACGTAAAAGATTTTTAACGCCAGCGGCAAAATCAATCCCGATGTTTTGTTGTACTTGCATCTGGTTAAAGCTGTCTTCAACCATTTCAATCGGGTCTTCAATAGTGCAAACGTTGACCTCGGTTTTGGCCAGTTGTTTGAGTGTTGAGTACAGGGTAGTGGTCTTGCCTGAGCCGGTCGGGCCTGTTACCAGGATAATGCCATTGGGTTGTTTGACCATGCCATGCCACCGAATCAGGTCTTCGTCGGCAAGCCCCATTTCACGAAAGTTGCGCTGTAAAACCTCAGGGTCAAAAATTCTCATGACCAGCTTTTCACCAAAAGCCGTGGGCATGGTGGAAAGTCGTAATTCAATTTCCTTGTCTTCCGGTGTTTTGGTTTTAATACGACCATCTTGTGGGCGGCGTTTTTCTGCCACGTCCATGCGCCCCAGAATCTTTAACCTCGATGTGACGGCTGCCATGACCGGTGGCGGCAATTGATAAACAAGGTGCAGCACGCCATCAATACGAAACCGCATATTGCCCTGATCTTTTCTGGGTTCCAGGTGAATATCACTGGCCCGTTGTTCAAATGCATATTGTAATAACCAGTCAACAATGGTGATAACCTGCTGGTCATTGGCATCAAGTTTGCCCGCGCGACTAAGCTCAACCATTTGTTCCAGGTTGCTGACTGAGCCAAACGTAGACTCCTGAACCTGGTCTTTAGCCGTGCTGACAGATTTTGCCAGGGTATAAAATTCAACGGTATAACGATTAATGTCGGTGGGGTTTGCCAGTACCCGCTTAATGGGTTTACGCAGGATCTGGCTTAATTCTTTTTCCCAGTTCAGGACAAAAGGTTCAGAGGTGGCAATGGTGACGTCCTGATCGCTGACGTCTACAGGCAGGATTTTGTTGCGCGTGGCGTAGGCAAATTTCATGACACTGGCGATGGACGCGACATTGGTTTTCAGTGGATCAATGTGAAAATAGGGCAGGCCGACCTTGCCTGCCAGCCATTCTGTGAGCTTTTCCATGTCCAGGACTTTGTTCGGTGGCTGGGCACAGGTAAGTTTTTCGCTGGCCAGGACCACCAGTGGGTGCAGGTCTACTGCATGTGATTTGGCGTTACTTTTACGCAGGCGGTTAGCGTCTTCAGTGGTGATAAGCTTGTCACTGTGTAATTGTTCAAGCAAATCACGAATTTCAAGCTTCCGATCCGGTTCCGTACCCGTGTGCTGTAATCGATTCGGTTTATTTTGAACTTGTGCCATAACAACGGGAGTCCGGTGACCAGGTGGAACATGTTGGGTTTAGTCGAGCTGTTTTATCGATAGTACACGTTAATCCTAGACCATTTTTTAGCATTGGGACACCTAAACAATTAGCCTGAAAAATTAAGCTGAAAAATTAACCTGGGGGGAGTGGCGGGGCGGGCGCTTCCGGTGGCGGTGAAACGGTTTTCTTTGGCTTGATCCTTGTCGGAGTCGCTTGTTGTTCATATTGGACAGGCGCCTGTTTTTGCAAGTCCGCGGCATGGGCCGCTTTTTCTGCCGCAATCTCTCTTTGTTTTTTCGGCGAGCGCGACATTTCAGCCAGTTTGACTGGTGAGTAGCGAAATTTATACCAGATCAGCCCAAGACGTTCACGAATTGCCAGGCTGGATATGACCAATCCTTCAGCCGAAGGTATGTATTCCAGGGTTCTCAGATCCGGGTGGGCACTCAGGGTTGTAAATTCTGTGGGCGCCGGTGTGACTAACATGCCTGTTTGTGTAAACGCCCAGACCGCGCGCGGCATGTGTGATGCATGGGTAATCAGGTAAACCTGGTTAAGGTCTTTGGGTAACAGCAGTTCACTGGTGCGCAAGGCATTTTCCATTGTGTTACGAGCATCATCTTCAAGCCACTGTGCCGAAACGCCAAAGTCATCTTGCAGGGTTTTTTGCATGAGATAGGCTTCTGGCGAAACATCATCTGTGCCAAGTCCGCCGCTGACGAGGATAGGAAGTTGCGTTGCTTTCTGGAGCCTGGCGCCGAAGCGTAATCTTGCCAGTGTCTCACTGCTTACGGTTGCCGATGCGTATTCCGGGGCATTATCGTAACGACCCCCACCGAGTATAACAATGGCTTTGGGTTTCCTGCCTTCGTTTGGGAGTAACTCGGGGTTAATGGCAGGATAGACTAGTTCAACTCCGGCAATGAGGCGTTTGCTTGTCAGTGGAATGCTTAGTAGATAAATCAGGAACAAGCTGATTGCGACAGTTAGCATGCCATACAAACGCCAGCGCAGGCTGGCAATGAGTCCAATCGCAGCAATAATGACCAGTATTACTGGCGGCAACATAAACAGGCTAATCGCTTTGGGCCAAATTTCCATGGTTATCTTTGTAATATAATTTAGATTGTTTTAAATCATTTATTTTTTGTTTAATGGGCTGCTCGCTTGTTGGTCGGCATGATATGACGAACGCACCATTGGTCCACTGGCGACATTAGCAAAGCCCATGGCCAGACCTTTTTCGGCAAGCTCGGCAAAAATGTCCGGATGCACGTAACGCTCTACTGGCAAATGATATTCGCTGGGTTGTAAATACTGGCCAATGGTTAACATATCACAATCATGTTGGCGCAAGTCATCCATGACCTCGATAATCTCACTATTTGTTTCGCCGAGACCAACCATGAGGCCGGATTTGGTGGGAATACCGGGGTAACGTTTTTTAAATTCTTGCAAAAGTTTGAGCGAGTGTTTGTAATCCGAACCTGGACGAGCTTGTTTATATAACCTCGGGATAGTTTCAAGGTTGTGATTCAGCACATCCGGTAATGCATCACCCAGTTTGGTTAATGCCGTGTCCAGGCGGCCGCGGAAATCTGGCACCAGGATTTCAATAGAAATATTATTTACCTGTTTTCGAATTTCATGGATGCAGCTGGCAAAGTGGCTCGCACCCCCGTCTCTTAAATCGTCCCGATCAACCGATGTAATAACAACATAGCGGAGGTTCATTGCGCTGATGGTGGTTGCCAGTTCGACAGGTTCAGACCCGTCCAGCGGGTCAGGCCGACCATGGGCAACATCGCAAAATGGACAACGCCTGGTACAGAGTCGACCCATAATCATGAATGTTGCAGTGCCATGGGTGAAACATTCACCCAGGTTAGGGCAGGCAGCTTCTTCGCAAACTGTATTCAGGTTATGGGCCCGCAGAATTTCCTTGAGTGCAAGCGCCTCTGGGCTATTGGGCGCCCTGGCCCGAATCCATTTCGGTTTTTTCAGGGGATTGGCTCTAGGTACCACCTTAACAGGTATGCGCGCTGTTTTGCTTTTACCTTTTTGCGGATCAGGCTTGGCTATAGAGTTAGTGGGATTATCGCTCATTGGCTGGATCACATGGCTTATTTAGTGGGCTATTATAATGAGTATTATACCCTAAGCTTAATCGTAGTTGATGGATAAGGTCATTGGTAACCGTGGTTTTATTTACTTCTTTTATATAATCAGAAACTTGTGTCACCTCAAGATTTTGATACCCGCAGGGCGGGATTCTTGAAAATGGTTCGGTATCCATATCCAGGTTAAAGGAAAGGCCGTGATAACTACAGCCCTTGCGAATTCTTAATCCGAGGGCGGCAATCTTTTTGTTATCTACGTAAACACCCGGGGCATTTTCTTTTCTGGCCGCTGTTATATTATTTTGTGCCAGACAATCAATAATCGATTGCTCAATACTATTTACAAGTTGGCGGATACCGATATTTTGTCGCCGTAAGTCGAGCAGCAAATAAATTATGAGCTGGCCGGGTCCGTGGTAGGTAATGTCACCACCACGATCAGTTTCAACCACGGGGATGTTTGAATTGGATTCAGGATAATGTTGTTTGCGAATATTCAGGCCAACTGTATAAACCGGATCATGTTCAACAAGCCATAATTCATCTTGCGTATCGGGGCCACGTTTATCAGTAAATTCTTTCATGGCCGACCAGCAAGTCTGATAATCCACGTGACCAATGTTTTTAATACGCAGATCGGGATTAGTTTTTTTTTGCTCGTCTGGTGAATATTTTTTTACAAGTGCATTCACGTGACAGCGCCATCCCGTAAGGATTGTTTATAGGTCCGGTATTTTCCAAGTATATTTTTATAGACTGGCCCCGCCAGGCCGTTACCAACTTTATTGCCGTTGAGCAGGGTGACTGGCAGGATTTCCTTGACTGAACTTGTCATCCAGATTTCATCAGCATCGGATAATTCTTGTTCTGTGATCATGGTTTCTTCGCCAGTGAATTTACTTTTCGTAATCAGCTCAACAAGCAGATCCCGGGTAATGCCCGGTAGTATTTGCTCGCTTTTGGGTGGGGTCCGGATTAGCTTATCTTTAACAATAAAAATATTACTGGCTGCGCCTTCTGTCAGGAAATTGTCTCGAATCAGAATTGCCTCAGTTACGTTTGCCTCGGCAGCCTGTTGCCTGAGCAGGACATTGGCTAACAACGAGGTGGCCTTGATCTCGCATCGTTGCCAGCGATTATCCGGGCACGTGATAGCACTGACGCCATGTTCTGTGTATTCAGATTTTGTCACTGGCGCGGTATCGGCATAGGCAAATACTGTGGGTGGAATTTTACCGGGAAAGGCGTGGTCTCGCGGCGCTACGCCACGGGTAATTTGTATATAGACCATTTGATCGATGATATCTGGAAAATTTGTTACCACGTTATCAATGAGCTTATTGATTATCCCGGCCCATTGATCTTGTGTGTGGGGGTTACTAATACTGATTGCAGCCAGGTTGTTTGTTAACCGTTGCAGGTGTTCTGCCAGCCTGAAGCCATGACCACCAAATACGGGGATTACTTCGTAGATGCCATCACCAAAAATGAAGCCCCGGTCAAATGGTGATATTTTCGCATCTTTTGCGGGCAAGAATTTGCCATCCAGGTAAACGAGATCGATATTATTCATGGATTATTTCGTTCGAGTTTTGATTGGGTAGTCAGGAATTACCGTCCAGAGTATACCCCGTACCCATAATAAAGTGTGCGATACACGGAATTCCCGCCCGAAATCCTCGAATGTCACTTTAAGAACTGTGACTATTAGAGGCCTTTGCACGGATTGCCTCATAATATGGATTGGCTATCAAGACGAAGTAGCTCAATCAGCGAAAAAGCGGAGTTTACACATAAGTAAATGAGCACTTTGAGCTGATTTTTAACGCAGTATTGGAAGAAAGGACTTTCGTGCAAAGGTCTCTATTCAATAATCAGGCGAGTATTGGCAATGTCATGGGAATTTCGCAGGGTATCGACCAGCGCCTGGCCGGCCTCAATATCAGCCATTGGGCCGATGCGAACTCGGTAGACGGTGCCATTTTCAACCCGTCCTTTCTGGACAAATACGGCCTGGTCAAGTTTGTCCTGCAGGCTTGATGATAAATTGTTGGCATTCTCCTGGTTGGAGAACGAGCCCACCTGGAGATAGATTCTGGCGCTGGTATTGTCGCCGGCCGTGTTTACAATAACCTTCGTCTTCGCCTGATCAGGATTGCGCTGGCCACTGGTAATGGCTGTGACTTCTACCCGACCAGTGCCGGTCCTGATTATGTCCAACCGAAAAGCAGCGGCATAAGACAGATCAATGAGCCGGTTATGCAAAAAAGGGCCGCGGTCATTGACCCGGACAATAACCGATCGATTATTATCCAGGTTTCGTACCCGTACATACGTGGGCAGGGGCAAAGTTTTGTGGGCCGCACTCATGGCGTACATGTTATATTTTTCTCCGTTTGACGTTCTGCGACCATGGAATTTTTTCCCATACCATGATGCGATTCCTTTTCGAGAATAACCCGTTGCTTTTTTCAGTGGCCGATACGATTTTCCAAAAACAATATAGGGCTTGTTACCGTGTTTACTTAGCGGCTCTGACCTGGGGACAGGTTCCTTAACCTGGGATACATCCTGGGGGCGGGAGTGGGGCCCATCATCACTGTAATAACCGCCTTTTCGGGTTGTCGAACAGGCCCCAAGAGACAAAGCAAGTATGAGCACCAGGCAGGCGTTACGTTTCATTTTATTTTGTTAATCCTTTGGTACTTATTTTTTATCAATTGACTGAGCTCAAAAACTGCCATGGCGTAATTAACGCTCTTATTATACCTGGTGATAACGTAAAAGTTATTGAAACCCAGCCTCAACAACTCTCCCTCTTTGCCTTTCAGTTTGATTATTGCTGCTTTGCGATGGGGGGCATCGTATTTCATTGGTTTTATATTATAGTAAGCCAGGTTTGCAATGGTTAATCTTGGCTTGATATCAAGTTGCAGCAACCAGGGCTCAATGGGGCCACTAGTAGAAACAAGATCAACCACCGGTTCATCTTTTTTCCAACCGTGAACCCTGAAATAGTTTCCAACACTACCTATTGCATCCTCGGCAGAACTCAAAAGATCAACGTGACCGTCCTTATCAAAATCAACGGCATAGTCCCTGTAACTGCTGGGTAAAAACTGGGGGTAGCCCATGGCCCCGGCATAAGAACCTTTAACTGATAGCGGGCTTACGCCTAATTCCCGGGCCAGTAATAAAAATTCCTCAAGCTCTTTTTTGAATACCGCGCTTCGTCTTGGATAGTCAAAAGCCAGGGAGCTCAGGGAATCAATGACACGAAAGTATCCGACATTATGTCCATATTGACTTTCAACACCAATAATAGCCACGATTATTTCCGGTGCGACACCATACTGATTGGCCGCTGAATCGACAGACCGAGCGTATTTTTTCCAGAATTTAGCGCCGCGTTTAGCGCCAAACGCGGTTACAAATTGTTGTCGGTAGCGATACCAGGGCACTGCTTCACGTGGACTGTCCATCCCGGTGATCACTTTTTCCCTGATTTCGGCTCGACGAAATATGTAGTGTAACTCGTCAGCCGAGAAGTTATGTTTAGCGACCATATAATCGATAAAATCCCTGACAGCAGGATATTCACGCCAGTCAAGTGCCAGGCTTAACGAGGCAGGTGCAAGCAGGAAAAAAATTAAAAACGAATATACTGATACATAACGAAAATTATGAAACGTCGAACGTGGTTCATACATTAATTTATTATGGTTGGGCGATTTTTCGGTTAGCATGGATGCTCATGAGCATACCAAAACCTGCCATTAATGTAACAACAGAACTGCCACCGTAACTTATAATAGGTAAGGGAACGCCGACCACCGGAAGAATGCCAGTCACCATACCGATGTTAACGAAAAAATAGAGAAAAAAAGTAAGCGCCAGACTACCTGCGAGTAGTCTTGTATATGTTTCCTGTGCATAGGTTGCAATTATAATTCCGCGGCCTGTCGCAAAAATAAATATTGAGAACAGGATAATGATCCCGAATAAGCCGAATTCTTCTGCAAACACTGCAAAAATAAAATCGGTTGAACTTTCAGGCAGGAAATCAAGACGGGCTTGAGAGCTTTCCAGCCAGCCTTTACCGAATATACCGCCCGAGCCCACGGCAATCATGGATTGAATAGTATGGTAACCCGTGCCCAATGGATCTGCGGTCGGATCGAACAAGGTCAATATTCGGTTGCGCTGGTAATCATGTAAAAAATAGCTCCAGACCAGGGGCGCTGATGCAGCTATTAAAATCAGGATGCCTGCAATCAGTGTCCAGCCCATGCCAGCAAGAAATAAAACGAAGGCACCTGAGCTGGCGATCATCAAGGCAGTGCCGAGGTCGGGTTGCACTGCAACCAGTGCAGCCGGTAGTAAAATGATGCCGGCGGCTATGATGGCCTGTTTACTGGTTGCCGGTAAATGTTGTTGCGAGAAATACCAGGCCACCATCATGGGCACAGCCAGCTTCATAATTTCAGATGGCTGAATAGAGAATAAACCCAGGTTGAGCCAGCGTTGTGCACCTTTGCCTATGACACCTGTTAATAACACGATAACCAACAAAACCAGTCCACCAAGGTAGATATAAGGTGTCCAGCGCGCCAGCGTGTCAGGATGAATCTGTGCCGCCAGGAATAAAACAGCAAATCCAATGCCAAGCCTGACAAGCTGCGCTACTGTAATTGATACATCCTGTCCACTGGCGCTGAAAATAACGCCCAGGCTGATGATGGCAAGCATGAGCAATGCTGTGCCCAGGGGTTTATCCAGGTTCCATCTTTGTAATGTGGTCAGTGATGTTGGCATAGTTTCAAATATATTAACTATATTAAGAGGCGTTACCCAACAGGTATTCGTCCATTAGTTTCCGGGCAATCGGTGCCGCGGCCGAACTGCCATGTTCTCCGTTCTCAACAATGACGGCTACCGCAATTTTCGGGTCGTCAGCGGGCGCGTAAGCTATGAACAGGGCATGGTCACGAAAACGTTCAGGGGTGAGGTCGCGATTGTAAACTTCATTTTGTTTAATGCCTTTCACCTGGGAGGTGCCGGTTTTTCCGGCAATCTTGTACTTTGCGTTCCAGCCAATGCGTCGACCGGTACCTTTTTTGCCATGGACAACATTAACCATGGCTTCTTGAATGGCCGGTAAATAGGGCAGGACAAAATCAGGCAGACGGTTTCTTACCTTCGGAGTAAAGCGATTTATTTTGTGTGTTACCGGATTTTCTGAAGCAAAACGTAATATCGGTTGCATGCGAACCCCGTTGTTCGCAATCATGGCAGTAGCAGTGGCTAATTGTAACGGCGTGACCAGGATAGGCCCCTGGCCAATGCCGAATATAACTGTCTCGCCGGCGTACCATGGTTCTTTGCGTGCATCTTTCCATTCTTGTGTCGGTAACAGGCCCTTTGATTCCAGGGCCAGATCAATACCGGTCTTGCGACCGAAACCAAAGGGTGCCAGAGCCTGGGTCATTAGTTCAATACCCAGCTTGGTGGCCAGTGTGTAAAAATAGACATCACAGGATTCAGTGATGGCTTTTTTCAGATTCGTTATGCCATGGCCGGTTTTTTTCCAGTCACGAAAACGATGTCTGCTACCTGGTAATGAATACCAGCCTTTGCAGTTTACCTCCGTAGTAGTGGTAATTTTTCCCAGCGCCAGACCGGCCAGGCCGAGAAAAGGTTTAATAGTTGAGCCGGGCGCATACTGACCATTGAGCGCGCGATTGATTAACGGTTTATCGATATTATCCAGCAATGACTTGTAACTTGCCTGGTCAATCCCGTTTACAAACTGGTTTGGGTCGTAGGTCGGTACGCTGGCAAAGGTGAGCACCGCACCGGTGGACGGCTCAATGGCAACTACTGCCCCCCGTTTCTCAGCGAGGGCGTTTTCTGCCAGGGCCTGTAACCGGGTGTCTATATTAAGGTAGAGATTCTTGCCAGCCACCGGTGCAATTCGGCTAACTTCTCGTAATTTTCTGCCATAGGCATTCACTTCATTGCGTTCGATGCCTACACGACCCAGCAGGATTGACTCGTAGCTTTTTTCGATTCCCAACTTGCCGATATACTGGGTGCCCCGATAACGACTGGTATCGATTGTTCGCTGGTCGTCTTCTGATATTCGGCCCACGTAACCCAGTGTATGGATGCCCAGTGTCCCCAGTGGGTAATGTCGTTGCAACCGGACTTGTAATTCAACACCGGGCATAAAGGGTCGCTTAACTGCAATTCTTGCTGCTTCCGCATCTGATAAGTGGGTGCGCAATACTTGTGGTTCAAATTTGGGTCTTTTTTTGCGTTGTTTGTTAAATCTTTCCAGGTCACCTGCACTAATTTCAATCAGGCGACTGATGTCTGTGATTAACGACTCCATGTCTCCTGCTAATTCAGGTGTGATTTCCAGTGTGTAAACAGGAAAGTTTTGGGCCAGGACAACGCCATTGCGATCAAGAATCAAACCCCTTACTGGTGGTAAGGGCAGACTATTAATTCTGTTTTTCTGGGACAGGGTTTCGTAATGGCCATAACTGACAATTTGCAAGTAAACAAGGCGGGCAAGTAATAGCAGGCTAAGAATCGCAATACCGATGACCGTGATGGTTAAACGGCTACTGAATACACGTGACTCCCTAAAACTGTCTTTAATTGGGATATCAAGTTTCATATTTTGTTGTTGATGCCCCTTCTGACCTTGCGCAAGATCATAAATATCCAGGGCCACAAGACCATGCCAACAATGGCCGTACTCCAGAAGGCACCTTGCAAGGGCGTGGTGCTCACCATGTTCTTTAACCAGTAAACCAGGAATTGATTAAGAAACAGCAACAGCAACAAGGTCGAGGCCTGTTGCCAGCGCGGGTAAGCGCGAATTCGCAAATGCAACTTAACAGTCAGGAAAGCGATAATAGTTTTGGCGAAGGCTTGTTGGCCGAGTAATGAGCCGTAAAGTACGTCCAATAATAAACCCACCAACCAACCGGTACCGACACCCACACGCTCTGGTGTCGCCAGGCACCAGTACACCAGTACCAGCGCAACCCAGTCAGGTCGAAATTGATCAAGCCAGGCTGGCCCGGGCAAGCTGACAAGAATGAAAGCGACAACAAAGGTCAGGCCGATAGAAAACCTGGCACGATTATCCAGCGTCATCCTGGTCCTCCTCGATTGCAGGTGCTGGCTGTTTGCCCGGCCAAATCAGCAGCACTTCTTTATTATAATTCAGTTTTGCCAGGGGGATGGCCTCGATGTCCAGGAACGCTTCATTTGGATCGCTGGTAATTTTGCTAATGGTTGCAACCGGGTAACCTTCTGGAAACGTGTTGCCCATGCCGGAGCTGACCAGTAAATCTCCTTCTTCAACGTTGACTGAACTCGACAGAAAGGGAATCTTGACCGTATCCTGAGCACCGGTACCCATAACAATTGTACGCAAGCCGTTACGATTGACCATGACCGGGATCGCATGACTTGAGTCTGTAATCAGGGTAACAGTGCTGTTTAACAGGTTGACCCGTGTTACCTGGCCAAGCACGCCAAATGAGTCGATCACCGGCTGACCAATATAGACACCGTGTTTGCTGCCGCGGTTGATTACGATTTTCCTGGTGAAAGGATCAGGGTGCACCTGTAATAGTTCGGCAACAACAGCGCGGTCGGTTACCTTGGATGACGACTCCAGCATTTTTCGCAGCCGGATATTTTCTTTTTCCAGGGCCTGTAATTTTTGTAATTTTGCCAACAACAGGGGTCTTTCTGCTTTTAGTTTTACCAATGCTGCTGCCTGTGTTTCATTACCCTTAAATAAACCGGAAACACTTTCAGCTACATCAGCGGGAATTTCTGCAGCCATCTGAACCGGGTAAACAATAACGGAGAGGGCATTGCGAACAACCTGCAAGTATTGACCATTATGGTCAAGTAACATCAGGGCGGTGGATAAAAATAAAAATACGACCAGCTTGGTAATACTGGAAGTTTTACGAACGGGCAGGGCATTGTCCAGGGTATGCAGCATGGTCCGCGCTACCGTCGTTTATTCATGCAAAAAGACATCACCCATCTTTTCAGCATCTTCCAGTGCCCGGCCACAACCACGCACGACACAGGTCAGCGGATCTTCCGTGGTAATGATCGGCAGGCTGGTTTGATCGGCCAGCAACCGGTCCAGGTCGCGCAACAAGGCGCCACCACCGGTTACTACCAGTCCCTTTTCGGCAATATCTGCACCCAGTTCAGGGGGTGTTTTTTCCAACGCCATTTTAATCGCATTTACAATAGCAGTTAAACATTCCTGCAAGGCTTCGTTAATTTCTTTACTGTTTAACATCAGGCTGCGGGGCACACCATCTGCAATATGCCGGCCTTTTATTTCCATTTCTTTTATATCGCTGTCTTTTGAAGCCGTGGCGATTTTCTTTTTAATTTTTTCCGCGGTGGCTTCACCAATCAGCAGGCCATATTTACGACGCACGTAACCGACAATGGCCTCATCCATGCGATCACCGGCAACTCGTAGCGAAGCCGAATAAACAATGCCGCCCAGGGAAATTACCCCGACTTCAGTAGTACCACCACCAATGTCCAGTACCATGGAACCGGTCGGATCTTCAATGGGCAGTTCGGCGCCAACCGCGGCTGCCATGGGTTCTTCGATTAAATACACTTCCCGGGCGCCAGCCGCCATGGCCGACTCACGAATGGCCCGGCGTTCAACCTGGGTTGATCCGCACGGTACGCAAATTACGATTCGTGGGCTTGGCTGGAACAGGCGATTTTCATGGACCCGGCGGATAAAATACTTGAGCATTTCGCCGGTGACAGTGAAGTCGGCAATAACGCCTTCTTTCATTGGTCGAATAGCTTCAATATTGCCAGGTGTCCGGCCCAGCATACGCTTGGCAGCCGCGCCTACCGCCAGGATTGAGCGACTTTGGCGTGAGCCATGGCCCTGTCGAATGGCAACCACGGAGGGTTCGTCGAGTACAATGCCTTTATCACGGGCCCAAATCAGGGTATTGGCAGTGCCCAGATCAATAGCCAGATCGCTGGAGAACATGCCACGAAATCTTCTAAATATCACTTAATTATCCTTATAATAACCTTGAAAATACAAACTCTAGCAACCCCCGTCAGCGGGTTCAACCATTGGTGTGATTATGGTAACGTGCGCCGTCCAATACGAAACAGTTACTCCGATTGTCAGATAGGCCCGATATCACCATGTTAATAAATAACGACGATGTAAAAAAGATAGCGCATCTTGCGCGATTGGCGTTAACAGAGCAAGAGTCAAAAGACTTTGCCGGCAGTTTATCCCGGATACTCGGGCTCATTGAGCAAATGAACGCGGTTGATACGGCCGGCGTCGAGCCCATGGCCCATCCCAGTGAGGCCGCTTTGCGATTACGGGAAGATGTCGTCAAAGAGGAAAATCAGCGCGACCAGTTTCAGGCAGTGGCACCTGCTACCGAAGCCGGGCTTTACCTGGTCCCGAGAGTACTCGAGTGAGTCATTACCATAAAACCATTACTGAGTTGGGCGCAGACTTGCAGGCGGGCAAGGTTTCCAGTGTTGAACTGACCCAGGCCTACCTTGATCGTTTAGAGAAATTCAAAGATTTAAACGCGTTTATCACGGTTGATTCGGTGTTTGCACTGGACCAGGCAAAAACGGCTGACGCTCAAATCAAAAAGGGCAAGAATAGTGCGCTCACGGGTTGTCCTATTGCCCATAAAGATATTTTTTGCACCGACGGCCTGTTGACCACCTGTGGTTCCCATATGCTTGCTAACTTCGTGGCCCCTTACGATGCCACTGTGATTAAAAAATTTAAAGACGCAGGATCTGTCACTCTGGGCAAAACCAATATGGATGAATTTGCCATGGGCTCCAGTAATGAAACTTCTTATTATGGTGTCGTTAAAAATCCGTGGGACCAGGATAAGGTGCCTGGTGGCAGTTCCGGTGGTTCGGCCGTTGCCGTGGCGGCCAGGCTGGCACCGGCCGCGACCGGTACTGATACTGGTGGCTCAATTCGCCAACCCGCCGCATTAACCGGTATCACCGGGATCAAGCCCAGTTATGGTCGCGTGTCCCGTTACGGCATGATTGCGTTTGCTTCCAGCCTCGACCAGGGTGGCATCATGACTCAAACTGCCGAGGATGCGGCCTTGTTGCTTGGCGAAATGGCGGGCTTTGACGAGCGTGACTCCACCTCTGTTGATCAGGCTGTACCAGATTACGTTGCAACTTTGAACGACAGCCTCAAGGGCCTGAAAATAGGGTTACCGGAAGAATATTTCGGTGAGGGGTTAGATGATGAAGTGGCCAGTGTTATTGAAGTTGCCCTGGCAGAATATAAAAAACTTGGTGCCGAAACAGTACCCATTAGTTTACCTAATAGTAATTTAGCCGTGCCCTGTTATTACGTGTTGGCACCGGCTGAGGCATCGTCAAACCTGTCCCGCTTTGATGGTGTGCGTTATGGTCACCGGGCCAAAGAATATACGAACCTCGATGACATGTATGAAAAAACCCGGGCCGAGGGATTTGGTGCCGAGGTCAAGCGTCGCATCATGATTGGTGCTTATGCCTTGTCGGCCGGCTATTACGATGCCTATTATTTAAAGGCGCAACAGCTCCGACGCTTGATTGCCAATGATTTCACCGAGGCATTTAAAAAATGTGATGTCATCATGGGACCGGTTACCCCCACCACCGCATTCAGGATGGGGGATAAAACCGATGACCCGGTGGCCATGTATTTAAATGATATTTATACCATCCCGGTTAACCTGGCGGGTTTGCCTGGCATGTCTATTCCCGCCGGGTTTGACAAGGCCGGCATGCCAGTCGGCCTGCATTGTATTGGCCAGTATTTTGATGAGGCCAGGATATTAAACGTGGCCCACCAGTACCAACAGGTAACGGACTGGCATCAGAAAATTCCGCCGGGATTTGAGTAACCAGAGACGAGTGATGAGGATCAGGTTTTTCTTGGTAAATAGTAATCAAGTAATAAAAAATAGACGGGATTTACGGGATTAACAGGATTGTTTAACTTTACAGACTGGATTCAGCTAGAAGGTTTAATCCAGTAAATCTTGTTAATCCTGTCTAAAGTGTTTTGTTTTTTTAAGAATAAATGAACGCTTGGCGATTTAAATATTAACTTAGGAACCTGAATTAATGGAATGGGAAACAGTCATTGGCCTGGAAGTGCATGCCCAGCTACAGACAAAAAGTAAAATATTCTCCTCTGCCTCTACGGCCTATGGGGCCGAGCCCAATACCCAGGCCTGTAACGTAGACCTGGCCCTGCCCGGGGTGTTGCCGGTAATGAACCAGGAAGCGGCACGCATGGCGGTTAAATTTGGCCTGGCCATTGGCGCCAAAGTTAATAAACGATCCGTGTTTGCCCGCAAGAATTATTTTTATCCTGATTTACCCAAAGGTTACCAAATCAGCCAGTTTGAATTACCTATTGTCGGTTTGGGCAAGATGGTCATCAATATTGATGGTAAGGAAAAAGTAGTTGGTATTACCCGTGCCCACCTTGAAGAAGATGCCGGTAAATCATTGCACGAGGATTTCCAGGGCATGACCGGTGTTGATTTAAACCGGGCCGGTACCCCGTTACTGGAAATTGTGTCGGAACCGGACATGCGCTCATCAAAAGAAGCCGTGGCCTACCTGAAAAAAGTACACGAACTGGTACGTTACCTGGAAATTTGTGACGGTAACATGCAGGAAGGTTCGTTTCGTTGCGATGCTAATGTTTCCGTGCGACCAAAAGGTCAGAAAGAGTTTGGCACCCGCGCCGAGTTAAAAAATATTAATTCATTTCGATTTGTCGAAAAGGCAATTGAAATTGAAATTGAACGTCAGATTGACGTAATCGAGAGTGGCGGTAAAGTGGTACAAGAGACCCGCTTGTATGACTCGGTCAAAGATACCACCCGGTCAATGCGCAGCAAGGAAGAAGCCAACGATTATCGGTACTTTCCCGATCCTGACCTGCCACCCATGGTGCTGGATGATGAAACCATTGAAGCCGTGCGCAAGACCTTACCGGAATTACCCGATGCCAAACGAACACGCTTTATTAAGGAATACGGCCTGACCAATTATGATGCCGGTGTCCTCACCAGCACCCGGGCGCTGGCTGACTATTACGAATCTGTTTGCAGCCATGTCAAAGACAATGCCAAGCTGGCTGCCAACTGGGTTAGTGGTGAGTTGTCCGCTTTTCTCAATAAAGAATCAAAAGACATTACCGAGTCACCTGTTAGTGCCGGGCAACTGGCAAGCTTGCTGAATCGTATCGAGGACCAAACCATTTCCGGGAAAATCGCCAAGGATGTATTCGAGGCCATGTGGGCCAGTGAAGGATCAGTGGACGAGATAATTGATAAAAAAGGTCTGAAACAAATTACTGATTCTGGTGCCATTGAAAAAATAATCGATGACGTACTGGCTGCCAATAACGTCCAGGTTGAACAATACAAAAATGGCCAGGAAAAAGTATTCGGGTTTTTTGTTGGCCAGGTAATGAAGGCCAGCAAGGGCAAGGCCAACCCCGGGCAAGTTAACGAAATGCTTAAGAAAAAACTGGCTTCTGCTTAGCCTGGCTAATTATTATTTATTACGACATATACTCTGATTTTCTTATATTCATAAAATGACTGCTCGCGATTTTATTGTGATACAACAAAAGAGCTATCACATCTTATAATGGGGTAGCGGTGAACGTGCACATGAAAAATAAAGAACAAGTGATTTTTGAAAAAACAGAGACAGTTGGATTAATCGAGGAGTTAAAGTTTCAGTATCAATCATCAGTTGGCAGGAAATTCTTTAGAAACAAGAGAAAATTGTTTAACGATTTTTCCGAAAGAAAACAAATGGTAATTTTTGCAGATGATTATGTCAGCAATAGAATACTGTCCCACGGTTTATATGAAAAAAAGCAACTCGAGCTGATTTTTGATTGGCTGAAGAGTAAAAAAAATGTTTTCAACAGTACAGTGCTGGATGTTGGTGCGAATATCGGCAATCATAGTCTTTTTTTTGCCAGCTTTTTCTCAAAATGTATAAGTTTTGAACCAAACCCGCGTACGTTCTCAGTGTTGGAGATAAATTCCAGGCTCGTAGATAATATAATCCCGATGAATTTGGGGCTTTCTGATAAAAAAAGTACAGCACAATTATATACAAGTTTCAGAAATGTTGGTGGGTCTTCATTGTCAGGCGACAGGAATATGGAGGTGGATAGCAGTAATGATATTCAGTTAGATAAACTTGATGATATAATCAATAATGAAGAAAATATTGGGCTTATGAAGATAGATGTTGAAGGGCACGAGTGGTTTGCGTTAAAGGGTGCAGAAAAAGTAATAAAGGACAATAAGCCTATCATTATTTTTGAGCACAACACTGCCACAGAAAACAGTGATGCGGATGTTATCAATCTTTTGAATAGTTACGGTTATCACGATTTTTACGAAGTTGTTGATGGATGGCAGCGCTTGAATAAAACTCTAGGTCGCTATCCAGGGTACCTTCGTTCTTTAGTTAAAAGTTTTCTAATTCTTGGCGGGAAAAAGATTTCACACAGAATTGTGCGCATTGAATCTTTTAGTAAAGGGCAATATCCTCTTGTCATTGCCCAGGCCAGCTAGTTTGAAACGTTTTTGATGTTTTAAGCGTTTCGAATCGATTAAGATAATAATTACGATCTTATGCTTTCATAATGTATTAAGTGGGCACTACCCGGAAAAACTAAACCAGGTTTATTCATGTATTAAAATTTAATAACCAACGAAAGGAAACGAAAATGATAAAAATTATACCAGTTAGTTTTATAGCGGCAAGTTTACTAATTAGCGGCATGATTCAGGCGAAAGATACCATGGACATGAAAGGTGATCAGTCGCAAATGATGGAAAAACGCATGCAAACCATGAAGACTGATTTAAAGCTTAATGCCAAACAGGAAAAGGCATTCAATGCATTTGCCAAACGAAAAAAAATACTAATGCAGGACATGATGAATCAAAAACAGGCCGGAATGAAAAATATGAGTGGCACAAAAGACATGCACGGTGGACAGATGAATAATATGCAGGGTAAAAAGGGCATGCAGGGTCAGCAAGGCATGGGCGGTAATATGGGCATGATGGGTGTGATGTCCAAAATGAGTTTCGAGGAGCGCATGAATTTTATGCAACAACATGCTAAAAAAATAAGTGCGACAGCAAAAACGGGTAAAAAATTCTTTAGGTCACTTAGTGCCGAGCAGAAGAAAAAACTCAATGCCATGACAAAAAACATGCAAAGCATGGGCAGCATGAATGGCATGGGAAGTATGGGCGGTAAGGGCGACATGAAAGGTATGAATATGAAATAGTCATATTATTGGCAACCGCAGGACCAGGATGAAAACGATTCTGGTTCTGCAAGTTCGTCTCCCGCATATTGCTGTAATAGATCCCACGCTTGAGCAAGATAAGGATGGCCAGGTAGTGAAGGCTGGTTAAGGCGTTGCCAATTTCCACGGGTTAAGGAAATGCATAAGAAAAAACAGGCAGCACTTTGATATAAAACTATTTTTATTTAATCAGGGTTTTATACAGAGGAACGGTAGTTATAATCCGACGAACGTTGATTCAAGTATTTGCCCCACAAAACCCTATTATTTCAATACAATCAGACAGCCCGGGTTGTTCCTAATTTAATGCGTTTTGTCATTCTTGCTGGCCTCATTTGGCCAACCACTATATTATCCCGCCCCGGAATAAAGCCCTGGTTCTGCATCAGGACACCATGATTGCAACGAACAAGAAATATATTTAAGAATAAATAAGGAGCTGTAACTGATGATCCGACGTATTTTTTTAACGCCTGTCTTGACTGTAAAATTTTTTCTATTAATCGCTCTTACTGCAGCAACCCTGTCGGGATGTGGCGGGAGTAGTAGCGGTGGTGGTTTGCCAGCAGCACCTCCTGACCCCTTACCAGATGGGCCAGTCTTGAGTGGTACATCAGCTGACAGTAGCGCCGTCCTGTCCTGGTCAAATTTGACGGACGCAGAGGATTATAAAGTTTATGTTTCTACCAGTGGTCCAGCTAGTAAAAGCTCGACCCTGGTTTCAGGATTCCCGGCCCCGGGCGCAGCCATGGTGTCTTATGTGGATCAGGGTCTGAATAACACGACTACCTATAACTATGTGGTTACCGTCACTATTGGCGGTCAGGAAAGTAATGTCTCAAACCAGTTTGTGGCCAATCCTTTCCCCCAGGCTGTGATGCTGGTGGGTGGCACTGATTTTACCTGTGCCTTGCGTGGCAACGGGACTATCTGGTGTTGGGGCGCAAACAGCTCTGGCCAATTAGGCGATGGCAGCACTACCGATCGTTATAGCCCAGTACAGGAAGTTAACCAGTTCACAGATTGGGTTGATATATCTGTCCTCGCCAGTCATGCCTGTGCGCGCCGAACCGGCGGCACCCTGTATTGTTGGGGTAATAACTGGCGTAATGCAGCTGCCGATTCAAGCGATCCAACTAAAGTTGATCCGGCAACAATCAGCACTGCCAATCCCCAGGGTTATGTCGTTACACCTACACAAGTTGATGCTGCTGCCGACTGGATTGATGTGTCAGCTGGCGTCAACCGTACTTGTGGAATTAAATCCAGCGGTTTTATTTTCTGCTGGGGTGGCAATGAAGGCGCCACGCCCGTTGTCCAGGGGGCATTATCCAACTGGGCTGAAGTGACAGCAGGCGGTGACAGTTTTTGCGCACTTAATGACTTGTCGCAGATATTTTGTTGGGGTGGCAACGGTAAAGGCCAGTTGGGCAATGGCGTCATTGGCGGATCTATTGCTCTGCCCACACAAGAAATTACCGGTGCCAGCGACTGGACCCGGGTGACCATGGGTTACAGCCATGTGTGTGGGTTGCGTGGTGCTGGTACTGGCTCAAGCTTGTCTTGTTGGGGCTGGAATGAGCATGGCCAGGTAGGCAATGCAATGATTACAACTGGCGAAGGCACACCCATACCGGTTGGTAGCGGCAGTGACTGGGCCACTGTGATAGCCGGGTACAAACATACCTGCGCCAGTAAAACTACGGGTGAATTATTTTGTTGGGGCTTTAATTCCAACAGCCAGCTTGGCGAAGGTGTGACCGGTGATGTTGCTATTCCCACGTTGATTGGCGGGGTTGGTCAAACCGACTGGGGCAACCTGATTGCCATGGGTGTAAATCATACCTGTGTTACCAAAACTGATAAAAAAGTTTATTGTTGGGGCCGAAATGATGTTGGCCAAATTGGTAACGGTACCAATACGCCAATCAAGAATGTCCCCACCCGGGTTGGCATTGCCAATGACTGGCGCAAGGTAGAGACCGGCATATTCCATACCTGCGCAACCAAAACCGATGGCACCTTATGGTGTGCTGGCAATAATAGTTATGGCCAGCTCGGTACCGGTAATAACAATCACAGCCAGGATTTCAAACAAGTCACCGCCAACACAGATTGGGCTGATATTGCCGTTGGTCGGAACCATACTTGTGCCATTCGTAGTGGTGCATTGTATTGTTGGGGTGACAATATTTCCGGGGCACTTGGGATTAACAGTACAACCAATGCTAACGCGCCAACTCAGGAAGCCAATGGTTTTACCAACTGGACAGAAGTTACTGCCGGGAATAGCCATACCTGCGCTATTCGTAGTGGTGGCGCCTTGTATTGTTGGGGCAGTAATTTATTTGCCCAGGTAGGCAACGGGGGCTCAGGTTTTGCTGCCCCTAATGTATTAACACCAGTAAGAGTGGGCGGCACGACCCTTTTTGACAAGGTTACGGCTGGAACATGGGCGACTTGTGCACGTAACGGTGGATTGTATTGTTGGGGCAGTAATACTACTTATGCGCCGAATGGTTTTGGTAGAACGACTCCGGGACAAGTTTGGTCAGGTACATTCAGCAGTTTTGCTGTTGGTACGCATATTATTGGTTACGACAATGACAGCATATTTAAAGGAATAGGTACCAATACTTCAGGACAACTTGGCTTGGTAGACATTAATGGCGATCTCTATGTGGCCAATAATTTTACCAATATTGGCAGATCTCGCGATTTCTGGTACGCACCATCTGCTTCCAGCAATACAAGTTGTGCGGGGTTTTCTAATTCTCTATATTGCACCGGGAACAATCAGTACGGCCAGTTAGGAGTTGGTGATTTTGTTGATAGATGGCGGTTCACAGTTGTTGATTCGGGGCGTAATTGGAAGACTGCCCCCAGTGATTATCACACTTGCGGGGTTACCAGCAACGAATTGTATTGCTGGGGCTGGAATCGAGAAGGCCAGCATGGTTCCGGAGATGCCTGGGTTTCAATTGGTTCGCTGGTTGAGGTGACCAACTAGTCTGAATAAGCAATCTTTAAAAAGTTAGCAACAACAATGGGAGGCTAGCCTCCCATTGTTGTTTCCAGCGCTATGAATGCCAGA
This sequence comes from Acidiferrobacteraceae bacterium, assembly GCA_003228915.1. GTDB lineage: Bacteria > Pseudomonadota > Gammaproteobacteria > Acidiferrobacterales > SZUA-150 > SZUA-150. Next base: position 9,624 of record QIGL01000099.1, on the reverse strand, counting down.
AATACTATTTTAGTAGCCAAGAATTTGTATAAGCAGTTCTGAAAAATGACTGGTAAAGGATTGCATAATTGTTAGCATATCATTTTGTATTCGATATATTTTTATTAGTATATGTTTTTTTGGAATTACCAGCACGAAAGGTCTTCATTCCCGTAATAATTTTCAATAAATCCTGCTGGTGTTTCGCAAAGAAAAACGCATCATCACTTATGATTTTATCATTCTTGTCCTTTACTTTTTCGTGATAAAGCGCGCCGCGTTTATAGGGGATACTATATTTATATTCTGGTCCAATATAAGCGATCCTGTCCCAGTCACTGACAACGGCATAAGGTCGTTTATCCTGACCTAATAGGTTATAGCCTTGTGAATAATCAGATGCATCATTTTTGACGCCCAGCCAGGGCAAGATGGTCGGGATAATATCCATGTGGCTGGAAATACTTTCTACTACGCTTGAGCCGCTACCAGGTATCCACAGTACAAGCGGTGCCCGGATTTGTTCCTCAACAAAATCAGAATTATGTCCCCAGCGACCTTTCTCCATAAACTCTTCACCGTGATCACCAGTAATAATAACAATTGTATTCTCTATTAGTTTTTTCTTTTTCAAATAATTCAACAATCGTCCTATCTGAATATCTACATAATGTGATGCATTAATGTAGCGATTTTTAATTTGATCGATATCTTTCGCGAGAGATTCCCGTGACATAGTTAAGTAATTAATTTCATCAAGTGTTACGTCCCGTATATTATTTTTCTCAGGGTAGTAGTAACGTGCATGGGTAGACTCAAAAAACATAAACGTCATAAATGGTCTTTTCTTATCACGATTCTCCATAAAAGATATCATGCGATCAATATTAATCCTGTCTCTTTCCGGTGGTTCTCCCCGGGCATCCTGATGCAAGTGCTTTTCCGGTATATGGCTGAAAATTGTTTTATCAAACTCCGGGTAAGAAAATTTTGCACTGGTGAACATTTCCAGTTGGTAATCCTGCTCTCTCAATACGTCTATCAATACTGGACTGCGGCGCTCAGCCAGGAACTGGTTCCAGTAGGGGCCATATAACCCATAAAACATCGAAAACATGCCCATACGCGTGCCAATGCCGCCGCTGTATTGGCGTGTAAAACGGTGTGCTTTTTTAGAGAATGACCAGGATGCAGGCATTATAGATTTATCCAGCATATCCCAGCGTAATGACTCGGCAACCAGCCAGATAATGTTCAATGGTTTTGCAGGGGCTTCAATTTTTAACGGTTGCAATGGATACTTTAATACACCACTTTCTACCGAGGCCTTTAATTCATTGCGTTTTTTGACTTCTATGTCTAACCAGTCCGCCAGTGTCCGGAATTTCGTTTGTTTATAAAATGGAAAAGCACTGGCAGTTGTGTAAACTGGACCATAAGCATAAATATCGCCCATTACATAACTTGCCCGTTCACTTAATGTCAGGATGAAAAATACGACCATTAGATAACGATATATTTTCAGGGGGGTATGATGTCTGTGAGCCAATCGTTTACCGTAACCGATATTTAATACCAGCATCCATCCTAGCTGGGTTAATAATATACCAGTTAAAATAAGCGCGACAGATATATAGGAAGCACCTCCGCCACCCATTGAATCAATTCCGCCGGGCGTTGTTACCAGGTTCCAGACAAAACCATTCAAATGAAAACCAAAAATTGTAAATACTGTGCCATCGGCATAAATGAGGACATTCGTAAAAACTACCAGGATAATCGCAACACTATTTACCAGGATTGTCTGGGTTCGGGACAGGCTTGATGATTGAAACTTTACCAGTAGCCGATGGAAGAGGGTCGTGAGAAAATATGCTGGTAAAAGATATATAGCGGCATAACTAAAATAAACTGCCAGGGAGAATGTAATTGCCCAGCCGCTGTCCCAGTTTATTTCTGCCAGGTAACCTGAAATCAAAAACAACATGACAAACCAGGAGCCCAGGAAATAATGATTTAGTACTCTGGATTGTTGTTTATGGTTAAAAACTTGCAAAAACTAACTCCATTTCAGATTATAGAAAATAAACAGGACAAGGGATTATAGAGCACATCTTATATTCATGAAAATTTTTTTAGAACTAAAGAGATATACAAGTCTGTGTTATCCGGGTATTTATAGAAACCAGAAATTACTTATATGAATCTTGAGGTTATTTATGAGAAGCCTGTATCAGGGGAATTGATCGCATAGGGTTGTGGTAAAAACCGTACAAAGCATCAGTCTTTTTTTGTTTCAACAGTAATTCGGCCTCATGAGTAGAAGATAGGATATTGGCCATGGTGAGAAAAATATTCTTTATTACATTAATCACTTGTTTGTCCAGATATTTCCCTGAGGTATATAAAATATAGCTACCTAAAAATAACTTGCATTGATCCAGAAGTGGACAAGAATACTGGCGGCATACCCCAGAGCAATAACCGGTGTCCATTTCAGGTGACCGAAAAAAGTATACATGCCCCGGGCCTGTCCCATTAAGGCCACGCCTGCCGCAGAACCAATAGATAACAAGCTGCCGCCAACGCCCGCGGTGAGTGTTACCAGTAACCATTGACCGGTAGACATGTCCGGGTTCATGGTCAGTACTGCAAACATCACCGGGATATTATCGATTACGGCCGACAACAAGCCGATCACTACATTGGCATAGGTTGCACCCCATTGGGCATACATTATTTCTGATGACAGTGCCAGGTAACCAATAAATCCGAGACCGCCCACAGATAACACGACACCATAAAAGAATAACAATGTATCCCATTCGGCGCGGGCTATTTTGTTAAAAATATCGAAGGGCACAACGTCACCCAATTTACCAGCACGTTCGGCGGCTTCCGAATGTTTGTCATGCTCGTGCAGTACACGTTCCGCTTTTTTCTTGAGATAAAAACCAAAAAATTGTAAATATCCCAGGCCGGTTAACATGCCGATCACGGGCGGCAAGTGCAGGAAGTTGTGAAAAGAAACGGCTGTAATGATTGTCAGTAAAAATAAAATTATGATACCAATCGCACCAGGGCGCAGTTCAATTATTTCGTTTCCTGCCTGCGGGTGTTCATCAGGCACTGCAAAATGCATAATTGCAGCAGGCACGAGAAAGTTAACCAATGACGGAACAAACAAGGCAAAAAAGGCCCAGAAATCAACAATACCTTTTTGCCAGACCATCAGGGTTGTAATGTCGCCAAAAGGACTAAAGGCACCGCCGGCATTGGCAGCAACGACGATATTAATACTGGCCAGACCAATAAATTTTTTATTATCACCGCCCACGGCCAGGACAACGGCACTCATCAAAAGCGCAGTCGTCAGGTTGTCAGCAACCGGTGAAATAAAGAATGCCAAAATTCCTGTTAACCAGAAGAGCTGGCGAAAACCAAAACCTTTACGAATCAGCCAGGCGCGTAAGGCATCAAACACGCGTCGTTCCTGCATGGCATTGATGTAAGTCATGGCCACGAGCAGGAATAACATCAACTCGGCGTATTCCAGTAAATTATGGCGGACTGCATTTTCCGCCTCATGGGTCAGGCCATTTGCAGAATATACATAACCAATCATGCCCCAGATCAAACCGGCGGCAATAATCACCGGCTTGGATTTTCGTAAATGTGTGAACTCTTCAGCCATCACGAGCACATAGGCCAGCACGAATATGGCAATGGCCCAGTAACCGACAGCGTGTTGTGTCAGGTCCAGGGTTTTACTGCCAGACTCGCTAGCAAACGCCAGCTCCGGAATAAAAAGGCCGGATATCGTTAACGCACTAGCTAACGCTATAGTAAAAATGTTCATCATTTATTATTTTATTAAAGGCGTTTTAAAAGATCAGGTTCATCATCACCATCATGACCACCAGGAACAGGATAGTCATAATACCACCGGCACGAATAAAATCAGGTACGCGATAACCACCTGGCCCCATGATCAGGGCGTTGACCTGGTGAGTCGGGATCAGGAAAGAGTTGGAAGTTGCCAGGGCCACAGTCAGGGCAAACACCGCCGGGCTGGCACCCACGCCCAAAGCAATATTAACTGCCAGTGGTACCAGTAATACCGTCGCGCCTACGTTAGACATCACCAGGGTGAAAAAAGTAGCCAATACCGCCACCGCTGCCTGGATCACCCAGATTGGTGAGTCACCAAGCACAGACAATACTTGTTCGGCGATCCATTTGGCTGTGCCCGTTGATTCAACCGCCATTCCCAGCGGGATGAGTGAAGCCAGCAGGAACACGGTTTTCCAGCTAACGGCATCATAGGCTTCTTCGATAGTGAGCACCCTGGATAAAACCATACCCACGGCACCGGTGAGCAGGGAAACGGACAAACGTAAATCTGTAAAAAGCACCAATCCCAGTGCGATAGCAAAGAACAGCCCTGCCCAGTTCAGTTTTTCCGGTCTGAGTTGTTCTTCCTTGGGGTACTCAGTGGTGATCACGACAAAATTACGATCTTTTTCAATACGTTCGAGCACATTCCATGGGGTGTGTACTACCAGGGTATCGCCTGCCTGCAAGGGCATGTTACGGATATCGTCGCCTTCGCGCATTGTCTCGCCATTCCTGTGCAGGCCGATCATGGCCAGACCATAAGTCTTGCGCATCCAGATATCGCGGGCACTTTGACCAATGAGTTTTGAGCCAGGTGGTATCAACACCTCGGCAATACCTGCCTTGGTGGCTGAAAGATCATCAACAAAAGTTCGAATGATGTCGCGTTTTTTCAGGCTGAACACGTCGACAAACTTTTCGAGACTTTTGGGATCCGCTACTACGCCCATGACCATGCCAGCCCTGATATCAACGTCCCGCGCCAGCATGCCGGGCCCCACCCTGTTTCCTTCACCGGGTAATTTTGTTGCAATGACGCGAACACGAAACATGGATTCTACATCGTCAAACTGTTTGCCAATTAATTCACTGTTGTCGGTTACCACCAGTTCATGCATGGCAAAATCAGCACCATAGACATCATGAAAATATTTCATGGGATCAGTACCACTGGTGCTGCTCTCACTCTTGGTGGTTGGCAGTACGAAGCGACCGGCGATGACAAAATAAATAATGCCTGTGGTAATCAACGCCAGGCCAACGGGAGTGACTGAAAATAAACTCCAGGTCTCCATTTGCTGGTCATCTGGTAATGCCATATTTGAAGTCAGGATTAAATCATTCAGCAGGATTAACGGGCTCGAGCCAACCATGGTCATGGTGCCACCAAGAATGGCCGTAAAACCCATGGGCATTAGCAAGCGCGACATGGGCAGGCCCGAGCGTGCAGAAATACGTGATACCACCGGCAGGAACAGCGCAGCCGCGCCTACGTTTTGCATAAAGGAAGAAATGATGCCAACAGTGGCGGAAATAATCGGGATTATTCGGCGTTCGGTGGTGCCACCTACTTTCAGTATAAAGGCGGCGACTTTGCTCATGAGGCCGGTTTTATCCAGCCCCGTGCCAATAATCATCACCGCGATAATGGACATGACCGCATTGGAGCCAAAACCATCAAACAAGTGATTAGTGTCCACCAGGCCTTGCTCGAGGCCCATCACCGGGGCCAGTAATGAGGTCAGGCCCAACAACACCATAATAGAGACGGCGGCCACATCGACACCCACTACTTCGAATGCAAACAAATAAATGGTTAATATCAGGATGGCACTAACCCAGGCGATTTCCGGGGTGGGCACCACAGAGGCGACATAAGCGGCAAGCAAGGCAAAAAACCCGAATCCGATATATTGGACAAATGACGGTTTTTTAAACTGCGAATGGGTTTGTTCTTCGTCAGCCAATGCAATCACTTTGGAATCTCCCGAAATTAAATTAACAAAAATTTTTTTAAATGTGTCAGCACGAGAATAGCAGTCAGCTCGGTGCTGGCTGTGTTATCAGCTAGAATATTCCAAATTGGAAATAATATTGGCTGGGCACTAACGTGAAAAAATAAATGGAACACAATTGTGCCCCAAAGTAGCGGCAAAGTACCAGTTTGAGAAGGGCTTTTCAAATGAATTGAAACATTATAATATTCCAATATGGAATATAGACACTTACCGGATTTGAAGGGGCTTTCTGCACTTAAAGCCGTGGTAGAGCTGGGCGGGGTGGAAGAGGCTGGCCGTGCTTTGCATATTGGGCAGCCAGCTATCACCAAACGCTTGCGGGGGTTGGACGGTTGTTATGGCGTGATATTAATGCGAAGAGAAGGCCGACGCCTGGAGCTGACTCCAGCAGGCAAGCGGGTTTACGAATATGCCAGGTTAGTGCTGGATCATCAAACTTCCCTGGTGGACGACTTGCAGCAGTTACGAGCTGGGCAAAATCGGCTGCGCCTGGAAGTAACCTTTGCCATTGGCGAACATTTATTACCAGACCAGTTGCTTCGTTTTGCCGAGGCCTGGCCCGAATACCAGATACAAAGCCGTATGGGTTATTCTCGCCGTATCCAGACCCGCCTGGCCACGGGCCTGTCTGACCTGGCATTACTTGAGCAAGAGCCTGATCACCCGGATATCCTGGTGCAAAAATGGCTGGATGATGAACTGGTGCTGGTTTGTGGGCCCGGGCATCCGCTTTGGGGCAGCGACTTGTTACCGGTTACCGAGCTAACCAACCTCAAGTATGTGCTGCGCGAGGCAAAAGCCTCTATGCGCACTACGCTGGGTAAGGCCCTGACAGACATTGGCATTAATCAAATCCCCATTGCCATGGAAGTGGGCAGTACCGATACCATTGTTGAGATGCTTGAGCGCGGCAAACATGTTAGTTTCCTGCCCCACTTTGCCGTGGCCGAAGCGTTGGCCAATGGCACACTTTTTCATATCAAAATTCAGGGGTTGCGCATCAAGCGAACACTATGGATTGCCCTTAGCCGCCTGAACCTGAATAACCCGGTAGCCGAGGCTTTTATCCAGCTATTGCGTGAGACCGCCCATGCTAAAAGTTCGGGCATGGTTACGACCCATTCTATTAAAGTCACTAACGAAAGTTACAGGTAACACATGAAACTAGTATCGATATTCCCTTTCCTCGCCTGGTCCAAACTGATTACCAGGGAAAGTTTAAAAGCTGATTTACTGGCAGGATTAACGGGCGCGGTGATCGTGCTGCCCCAGGGCGTTGCTTTTGCAACCATAGCCGGCTTGCCACCGGAATATGGCCTGTATACGGCCATGGTGACACCGATTATTGCTGCGTTATTTGGTTCTTCAAATCACCTGGTGTCTGGCCCAACCACGGCTATCTCAATTGTTGTCTTTGCGGCAGTGAGTCATCACGCTGATACGGGTACACCGGAATTTGTCTCCATGGCACTGACGCTTACTTTTTTGGCCGGGGTGTACCAACTTGCTTTTGGTCTTGCGCGCCTGGGCGCACTGGTTAATTTCGTTTCGCACACGGTGGTGATCGGGTTTACTGCTGGCGCCGCGATCCTGATTGCCACCAGTCAGCTCAAACATATCACTGGCATTTTTGTACCAAAAGGAGAGTCATTCCTGCATACGTGGATTGATTTATATTCGCGAATAAATGATTTAAATATTTACCTGATTATTATTGCGTTAGTCACCCTTGTGACTGCACTTTTGTCAAAAAAATATATTCCAAAAGCACCCAATCTCCTGATTGGCATGATTGCTGGCAGTGTTATCGCTATTTATTTAAAAACCTTTACCACAGACATAACTCTGGTAGGCGAGATACCTGCCCATTTACCACCACTCTCAATGCCTGATTTTTCAGTTACCACGATCAAGTCACTGGCATCCGAAGCTTTTGCTGTCGCCTTGCTGGGCTTGATTGAGGCCGTATCAATTAGCCGTGCCGTGGCATCTAAATCCAGCCAGAGAATAAACTCGAACCAGGAGTTTATCGGACAAGGCATGTCTAATATTTTTGGCAGTTTTTTTTCCAGTTATGCGGGCTCCGGTTCTTTCACACGTTCCGGGATAAATTATGCAGCGGGGGCCAAAACACCGTTGTCAGCTATTTTTGCAGCCATTATCTTGATGGGTATCGTATTGCTGATTGCACCATTAACCGCTTATCTTCCTATTGCTTCAATGGGCGGCGTGATTCTTTTAGTTGCCTATAATTTAATTGACTCCCGTCATATTGCCCAGGTTATAAGATTCAGTAAATCCGAATCTGCAATTTTACTGACAACATTTTTTGCCACCCTGTTTCTTGAACTGGAGTTTGCTATTTACCTGGGTGTGATTCTGTCACTCGTTTTATTTTTGGCAAAAACATCAACGCCAGCCATCCCTACGCTTTCACTGGATACCTCTCCAGATGGCAAATCAAGAAAGTTTATAAATATAAACAAAAAACCGTTAAAGCAGTGTCCGCAACTAAAAATCATCAGGATAGATATGTCTATCTATTTTGGATCAATTAATCATATCCAAAATCGGATCGCAAAAATAACAGATAATGAAAGAATAAATCATATATTGATTGTAGGCAGTGGGATAAATTTTATAGATCTTGCCGGTGCCGAGGGCCTGGTGTCAGAAAATAATCGTCTCAAGAAACTAAATGGCGGTTTGTATTTTGTCGGATTAAAGGCGTCTGTATATGAGTTTGCTGCCAAATCCTGTTTTATAAAACAAATAGGCAACGATCACTTCTTTGATTCAAAAACACATGCGATTGCGTCTATATACAGGAAATTAGACAAGGATGTATGCAAAACCTGTAACGCACAAATATTTAAAGAATGTTAACAGGAATGCCGGCATTACTTTCCCGTAATCACCAGCCATCCAATATTTACTGCAAATGTCAGGCCGTTTTTATTAGAACAACGGTTAATTATATTGAAACATCTCGTTGCCCGGGGTTGTTATGAGAATTTAATAGATTTTTGTCATAAAAATTAGAAAAAAACCGACGAAGGCTTTAAGTTGAGACTATAATATAGGGTGAGTCGGCTGCTTATGTTTTGCCCGGCACATTAATTTTTATCGATTATGTAAATTATAGACTGGAACACGATGCGACGTTTTTTGAGAAAAATGAATGGTAGCGAGGTTTGCCCGCCGCGAAAACCACTGAGTAAAATCGCGTGGTCCTGGCTGGGTGCGTTTATTGGCATTTATCTCGTCTCCACAATGAGCAGAATAACAAACACTAATTTACTGGATAGTTTATTTTTGGTGGGATCGTTTGGGGCCTCGGCAGTTCTGATATACGGTGCGCCACAGGTTGAGTATGCGCAACCACGTAATTTGATTGGCGGGCATATTATTTCTGCTGCGATTGGTGTAACGGTGTACCAGTTTTTAGCGCTCGATGTGGCATTAATGGGTGCGCTAGCAGTTTCCCTATCAGTTGTGGCAATGCATTTCACCCGCACGATACACCCGCCAGGCGGGGCGACCGCCCTGATAGCCGTGATAGGCAGTGCTGAAGTGCATAATACCGGTTACCTGTTTGTAGTTACGCCAATAGCCTCGGGAGTTTTTATTATGTTAATTGTTGCGCTAGTGGTAAATAACTTGTCTGGTAACCCGAAGCGGCATTACCCAAGGTTCTGGTTTTAGAGTCAGACAAGTGGACCACACTACT
>QIGL01000102.1 GCA_003228915.1 Acidiferrobacteraceae bacterium | reverse complement strand
CCCATCGCCATGGAAGATGGCCTGCGCTTCGCAATTCGCGAAGGCGGTCGGACTGTCGGTGCCGGTGTGGTGGCGAAGATAATAGAGTAAGGACTGAGTAGCAGGTAAAAGTGATGGCTGTAGCAAACCAAAAAATACGTATACGTTTAAAGGCTTATGATCACAGGCTGATTGATCGCTCTGCGACTGAAATTGTTGAAACGGCAAAACGTACCGGTGCCATGGTAAAGGGACCCATTCCGTTGCCAACCAAGATTGAACGTTTTACCTTATTACGGTCGCCCCATGTCAATAAAGATGCGCGCGACCAGTTCGAGATTCGTACGCACAAACGCATTATGGATATTGTTGAGCCAACAGAAAAAACTGTCGACGCATTAATGAAGCTGGATTTGGCAGCCGGTGTCGATGTTGAAATTAAACTAGGCTAGAAAATAATTTTTAAGTGACTGGATAAGAGACAAGTGGCTTCAGAAAACAGATTAGGATTAATCGGACGCAAGATAGGCATGACACGTGTGTATGCTGATGATGGCGCCGCGGTGCCGGTAACCGTACTTGAAGTTGCCGCCAATCGCATCACCCAGGTAAAAGATCTGGATAAAGATGGCTACCGTGCCGTACAGATCACAATTGGTGAACGACGACCGAGTCGTGTTACCAAGGCAATGGCAGGCCATTTTGCCAAGGCCAATGTAAGCCCGGGACGAAATACCTGGGAGCTTCGACTTGGCGTTGCTGATGCTGATGAACTGGCTGCTGGTAATGAGCTCAAAGTTGATAGGTTTACGGTTGGCCAGATGGTCGATGTTCAGGGCACTTCAATTGGTAAAGGTTTTGCCGGCGTAATGAAAAGACATGGGTTCAAAGGTGGTCGCAAGACCCACGGTTGTTCACTGTCTCATCGGGCGCCCGGCTCTATTGGTCAGAACCAGACACCAGGCCGTGTATTTCCTGGTAAAAAAATGGCCGGTCAAATGGGTAACGTGATCCGCACCCAACAGAACCTGGAAGTAATCCAGATTGATGAAGAAAAGAATTTAATGCTGGTGAAAGGCTCTATCCCTGGACCCAGGGGTGCAGATATATTTATCCGTCCTTCACAAAAAGCAAAACCAGTAACAGCAAATAAAAAGGCCGAAGGTTAAGCAATGAAACTTAGCGTTATTGATAAATCAGGCAAGGCCAAATCAGAAGTCGAGGTTTCTGACGCTATTTTTGCGGCAAAATTTAACGAATCGCTGATTCACCAGTTGGTGGTAGCCAGTCAAGCTGCCCGCCGCCAGGGTACACGGGCACAGAAAAATCGTGCTGCAGTCAGCGGCGGCGGTGCCAAGCCTTTTGCCCAAAAGGGAACAGGACGGGCACGAGCCGGTACCATTCGTAGCCCAATCTGGCGCGGTGGCGGCAAGGTTTTCCCGTCACAAACAGCAAATTTTACCCAGAAGCTCAACAAAAAAATGAGACGTGCCGGATTAAGATCAATTTTTGGTGAGCTGGTTCGCCAGGAGCGATTAATCGCCATTGAAGATATCAAGATTGATGCCCCGAAGACCAAAGCTCTGGCAGAGAAATTAGCTAAATTGAAAGCCAGTGATGCGTTAATTTTGATCGACAATCCGGACAAGAATTTATTATTGTCTGCTCGTAACATACCGCATATAGGTATTTGCAGTATTAATGAGCTGGATCCGGTTAGCCTGATTGGGTATGAAAAAGTCCTGATCACTAAAGAGGCGATTAAAAAATGTGAGGAGTTGCTGGCATGAGAGATGATCGCCTGTACCAAGTGTTAATAGCACCGCGTATTACTGAAAAAACCACAGATATTGCTGAGAAACATGGACAGTACGTCTTCCGTGTTCAGGAATCGGCAACCAAACCGATGATCAAGAAAGCAGTAGAGAAAATTTTCAGCGTTAATGTTATGTCCGTGCAGGTTTTAAACGTGCGCGGCAAAATGAAATATGGCAAACATCCAGGCAAGCGTCCGAACTGGAAAAAAGCATTTGTTCGGCTCCAGTCAGGTCAGGAAATTGATTTCCTGGGTGTGAAATAAGCGTAGAGGAATAAGAGATGCCAGTTATAAAAGCCAAACCTACTTCAGCCGGTCGCCGTGCCCTGGTTAAAGTTGTGCATCCGCATCTCCATAAGGGCAAACCTTATGAGCCTTTGCTTGAGCCAAAATCAAAAACAGCAGGTCGTAATAACCACGGCCGCATTACTGTTCGTCATCGTGGTGGTGGTCATAAGCAGCACTATCGTGTTATCGATTTTAAACGTGATAAGGACGGTATTCCCGGCACAGTTGAACGCCTTGAGTATGATCCAAACAGAAGTGCCCATATCGCGCTGGTATTATATAAAGATGGTGAGCGCCGTTATATTATCGCCCCTAAGGGGTTACAGCAGGGTGATGAGGTGGTGTCTGGCGCTGATGCCGCAATCAAGAGCGGCAATACCTTGCCCATCAGGAATATACCCGTGGGCAGCACGATTCATTGTGTTGAAATGAGGCCAGGTAAAGGCGCCCAAATTGGTCGTTCTGCCGGTGCGTCAATACAGCTGGTTGCGCGTGAAGGCAGTTATGCCCAGTTACGCTTACGTTCAGGGGAAGTGAGACAGATTCATATCGACTGCCGGGCAACCATTGGTGAAGTCAGTAACTCTGAACATTCACTGCGCAAGTTAGGCAAGGCCGGTGCCAAAAGATGGCGCGGTATTCGACCGACCGTTCGAGGTGTTGCCATGAACCCGGTCGACCATCCCCATGGTGGTGGTGAAGGCCGTACATCCGGTGGCCGTCATCCTGTATCGCCCTGGGGTACACCAACCAAGGGATATAAAACCCGTTCTAACAAACGTACGGACAAAATGATTGTCCGTCGTCGCAAGAAGAAATAGAGGTAATTATTGTGCCACGTTCAGTATACAAAGGACCTTTTATTGACCACCATTTAATGGTGAAGGTTGAAAAGGCGCAAGCTGAAGGCAGTAAAAAGCCGGTTAAGACCTGGTCGCGCCGGTCAATGATATTGCCAGATTTTATTGGACTGACAATTGCGGTTCATAACGGCCGCCAGCATGTCCCGATCCTGATTAATGAGAATATGGTCGGACATAAATTGGGTGAGTTTGTACCAACCCGTACATTTAGAGGCCACACTGGCGACAAGAAGAGTTAACCAGGTAAAGTAAAACAGATATTTAGGTTATTGACATGAACGCGACAGCTATTGCAAAAACAATTCGATTATCTGCCCAGAAGGGCAGACTGGTTGCCAATCAGGTTCGTGGCCTGAATGTTGCCAAGGCGCTGGAGTTGTTAAATTTCAGTGACAAAAAAGCAGCGTTATCAATCCGGAAAGTACTGGAGTCAGCAATTGCCAATGCCGAGCATAATGAAGGCGCAGATGTTGATGATCTGCGTATTGAAAGTATTTTTGTAGATGAAGGTCCGACACTAAAACGTTGGCGTGCACGTGCCAAGGGTCGGGGCGCAAAAATTCTGAAACGTACCAGTCACATTAAAGTGACGGTAGGCGACAGCAAAGGAGTCAAGTAATGGGCCAGAAAGTACACCCAATTGGTATGCGCCTGGGAATTATCCGGGACTGGACCTCCAAGTGGTACTGCAGCAGTCGTAATTATGCAGATACCCTGACAGCAGATTTAAAGGTGCGTGATTTTCTCAAGACCAAGCTCAAACATGCTGCAGTGAGTAAAATAATAATTGAGCGACCTGCTCAGAGTGTGAATATTACTGTCCATACTGCCAGGCCTGGCATTGTCATTGGGAAGAAGGGCGAAGACATTGATCGGTTGCGGCAGGAAGTGAGTAAAATCGCTGGGTTACCAGTACACCTGTCGGTGGAAGAAATCAGGAAACCCGAACTGGATGCCCAGTTGGTAGCGGAAAATATCGCTCAGCAACTGGAGAAACGAATTATGTTCCGGCGCGCGATGAAACGTGCAGTGACCAGTGCCATGCGTTTACGCGCCGAAGGCGTCAAGATAATGCTGGGTGGTCGCCTAAATGGCGCCGAAATTGCACGATCTGAGTGGTACCGTGAAGGTCGCGTACCATTACACACATTACGCGCCGATATAGATTATGGCTTCGCTGAAGCGCTGACTACTTATGGCATCATTGGCATCAAGGTCTGGATCTTCAAAGGTGAAATCATTGACCAGGATGAGCCAGTAGCAGCAAAGGCCGACGTTGCCAAAAAAGCAACGGCCTGATTGAGGAATAGTTAAATGTTACAACCAAAACGTACCAAGTTTCGCAAAATGCATAAAGGCCGTAATCGCGGTCTGGCGCAGCGCGGCAGTAAAGTAAGCTTTGGTGAGTTTGGCCTGAAGGCGACAACACGCGGCCGTGTTACTGCCCGTCAGATTGAAGCCAGCAGGCGTGCCATTACTCGCCATATTAAACGTGGCGGCCGTGTCTGGATTCGCATGTTTCCTGACAAACCTATTTCCAAGAAACCACTGGAAGTACGTATGGGTAAAGGAAAAGGCAACCCGGAATACTGGGTTGCACTGGTTCAACCAGGTTCGGTGTTATTTGAAATGGAAGGTGTGGCTGAAGATCTGGCCAGGGAAGCTTTCCAGCTAGGTGCTGCGAAACTTCCTGTACGCACGACGTTTGTTAGCAGGCAGGTGGGACAATGAAGGTGAGCGAATTACGAAATTTGGATTCAAAAGCACTCCAGCAAGAGTTGGAAGGTTTATCAAAAGAACAGTTTAATTTGCGTATGCAGACAGCAACACAACAGCTGGCTAACACAGCGCTATTAACCAAAGTCAGGAAAGATATTGCACGGGTTAAAACAGTTATGAATGAATTGATCGTAGCACCGAAAGCAGGTAAGGCAGAATGAGTGAGCAGGCAAAAAATGCACGTTCTGAAACTGGCAGAGTGGTGAGCAGTAAAGCGGAAAAAACCATCACCGTGAAAATTGACAGACGCGTGAAACACCCGCTTTATGAAAAATTTATTAGTCGTACTACCAAGCTACATGCGCATGACGACAAGAATGAGTGCGACGAAGGTGATTTGGTATTAATTGAAGAATGTCGGCCACTCTCCAAGTTAAAGAGCTGGCGACTGGTTAAAGTACTTGAAAAAGCCGTAAAGGTTTGATTCAGGTTATTCATTCAAGAATTTTTTGGAGTAGTAAAAAATGATTCAGATGCAGAGTGTATTGTCAGTTGCTGACAATAGCGGCGCCAAGAGAATCCAGTGCATTAAAGTACTGGGCGGCTCGAAACGTCGTTATGCCGGTATTGGCGATGTCATCAAGGTCAGTATCAAAGAAGCTATTCCACGTGGTCGTGTAAAAAAAGGCGACGTTTACAATGCAGTCATTGTACGCACAGCTAAAGGCGTTCGTCGTAGTGATGGTTCCGTAATTCGCTTTGATAGTAATGCTGCAGTTCTGTTAAATCCCCAGAACCAGCCTATCGGTACTCGTATTTTTGGGCCAGTTACGCGGGAATTGCGTACAGAAAATTTTATGAAAATTATTTCTTTGGCACCGGAAGTACTGTAAGGATTTATCATGCGAAAGATTAAAAAAGGTGACAAGGTTATCGTCCTGACTGGTAAGGATAAAGGTCGTGAAGGCACTGTCTTGCAGGTTAAGCCTAACGAACGTGTTTTGGTTGAAGGCATCAATATGATGAAAAAACATGTTAAGCCAAATCCAAACAAGGGCGAAACCGGCGGTATCAATGAAAAGGAAGCAGCATTGCATATTTCAAATATTGCACTGGTGAATCCGGCAACTGGCAAGGCAGATCGAGTTGGCATCAAAACCCTCGAGGACAATACCAGGATCCGTTTTTTCAAGAGCAATGGCGAGTCAGTAGACGCCTAGAAATTATAGAAGCCAGTTATTTAATATTTATTTGAACATAGTTTAAGGATTTTCAGGGTCGGCAAAATGAGCAGGTTACAGGAAACATATAAAAAAGAAATCGTTCCGGCACTCCAGAAAAAACTGGGCGTGAAGAGCGTAATGGAAGTACCAGCCATCACCAAGATCACTATCAATATGGGTGTCGGTGAAGCCATGTCTGACAAAAAGTTAATTGATCATGCGGTTAACGATATGATCAAAATTGCTGGCCAAAAACCGGTTGTGACACTGGCCAGGAAATCTGTAGCGGCTTTTAAAGTTAGAGAAGGCTGGCCAATTGGTTGCAAAGTCACCTTGCGTCGTGAACGTATGTATGAATTTTTTGACCGACTGGTCAGTATCGCGATTCCAAGAATCCGTGATTTTCGTGGGCTACCGGCCAAATCTTTTGATGGACGCGGTAACTATACGATGGGCGTGAAAGAGCAGATTATTTTCCCCGAAATCGACTATGATAAAATTGATCGAATCCGGGGCATGGATATCGTGATTACTACCAGCGCCAAGACAGATGACGAAGGCCGGGCCTTGTTACAGGCGTTTAATTTTCCGATCAGGAGCTAAAAGAAAATGGCAAAAAAATCCATGGTAGCACGTGATAAAAAACGCGAGGCAATTGTTGCCAAGTACGCGGAAAAACGGACTGCCCTTAAAAAACTTATATTTAACAAAACCACCTCTGATGACGAGCGTTTTGCTGCTGTGATTGCATTACAAAAAATGCCACGCAATGCCAGTCCATGCAGGGTACGGAATCGTTGCCGGATAACCGGTCGTCCCCGTGGTTATTATCGAAAATTTGGTTTGTCACGTAACAGGTTAAGAGAAGTGATGAACCGTGGTGAAGTGCCAGGTGTCGTCAAGGCAAGCTGGTAATCCAGTTAAATCGAGAGACCGTACAGGATTAAAGCGAGAAAATAGTTATGATGACAGATCCAATTGCTGACCTATTAACACGTATCCGTAATGCCCAAAAGGCAGATAAGGTAAGCGTGGAAATGCCTGGTTCACGTACAAAGTCGTCAATTGCCAATGTCTTGAAGAGCGAAGGCTACATTAAAGATTTTGCAGACAAGCAAGTTGATGGCAAAGCGATATTGAGTGTCGAGCTTAAGTACTATAACGGCGAACCTGTTATTACAACTTTACAAAGAATTAGCAAACCCGGTTGTCGCCAATATAAAGGTAACGATTCACTGCCTCGTGTTGCTGGCGGTTTGGGCGTAGCAATTATTTCTACATCAAAGGGTGTCATGTCCGATCGCGAGGCTCGTGCAGCGGGTATCGGCGGCGAAATCCTGTGTGTGGTTTCCTGATAGGGTAAAAAGATGTCAAGAATTGCAAAAAATCCTGTCACTATCCCTTCCGGTGTTGAGTGTAACATTGCCGGGGATATTGCCAGCATCAAAGGCCCCAAGGGTGAAATATCTCATAAAATTCATCAACTGGTTGAAGTAAAAAAAGATGAGAATATCTTGAGTTTTTCAGCCAAAGACGAATCAACCAATGCCAAGGCATTGTCAGGTACGACCCGGGCAATCATCAACAATATGGTTACAGGTGTTAGCACTGGTTTTGAAAAGAAACTGACCATTATTGGAGTTGGTTATCGTGCCGCAGTACAGGGCAAGAACCTGAATTTAACATTGGGTTTTTCGCACCCGGTCAATTTCCCGATCCCGGCTGGCATTACTATCGAAACACCCAGCCAAACAGAGGTGGTCATAAAAGGTATAGACAAGCAGCGTGTTGGCCAGGTTGCTTCAGAAATTCGTGCTTATCGACCGCCTGAACCTTACAAGGGTAAGGGTGTACGGTACACAGATGAACACGTAGTTCGCAAAGAAGCGAAGAAAAAATAGGATATTGATATGGCTATTAGCAAATTACATCGTCGCAAGCGTCGTGCCGGATCAATCCGCCGTCGTATCAGCGAGCTGGGCGGTAACCGTTTGAGTGTATTTCGTACGCCCAGACATATTTACGCGCAGGTGTTTGACGAAACAGGTAGTCGAGTACTGGCTAGCGCTTCCACACTGGAAGCAGGCGTCAAGCAAGATATAAAAACTGGTGGTAATTCAGAGGCTGCTGTTGTTGTTGGCAAACTGATTGCTGAAAAAGCAAAAGCAGCTGGCGTGACGAGAGTGGCATTTGATCGCTCTGGTTTTTCCTATCATGGTAGAATTAAAGCACTGGCAGATGCTGCCAGAGAAAGCGGACTTGAATTCTAGTTCCCGATAACGAGGCATATATATAGTGGCAATGCAAAACGATAGTCGTTCCGACAATTTAATGGAGAAACTGGTTAATGTGCGCCGTGTAGCCAAAGTGGTGAAAGGTGGTCGTCAATTTGGTTTCAGTGCACTGACAGTTGTTGGTGATGGTAATGGCAAGGTCGGTATCGGCCGCGGTAAAGCGCGCGAAGTACCGATTGCTGTTCAAAAGGCAATGGAAAGTGCCCGCAAGAATATGGTTACGATCGACTTAAAGGGCGTCACACTTCATCATGGCACGACCGCTCGCCATGGCGCGGCAAAAGTCATCATGCGTCCTGCCTCT
Organism: Acidiferrobacteraceae bacterium; assembly: GCA_003228915.1. GTDB lineage: Bacteria > Pseudomonadota > Gammaproteobacteria > Acidiferrobacterales > SZUA-150 > SZUA-150. The sequence goes on along the minus strand of QIGL01000102.1, from coordinate 107,587 downwards.
GAAGGCACCGGTATTATTGCTGGCGGTGCCATGCGGGCAGTGCTGGAAGCCGTTGGTGTCCATGATGTATTGGCCAAGTGTATCGGTTCACGAAACCCGGTGAATGTGGTTCGTGCCACGTTAAACGGTTTAATGGGTATTCATAATCCTGCCCAGGTACTGGCCAAGCGTGGCAAGAAACTCCAGGATATTACATAAAGCAGGCTAATAAAGTGGCAGCAAAAAAAATTAAAGTAACATTGGTTAAGAGTACAATCGGCGTGGGGCGCAGACACCAGGCTTGTGTCCGTGGTCTTGGGCTCAGACGAATACGCCATACGGTTGAGGTGCAAGACACGCCTGAAAATCGCGGCATGATTCATAAAGTATCTTACATGGTTAAGTGCGAGGATATTTAGTAATGCGACTCAATACATTAAAACCAGCATCGGGCAGCAAATTTACACGTAAACGTGTTGGCCGCGGCATTGGTTCCGGATTTGGCAAAACAGCCGGTCGCGGACATAAAGGACAAAAATCCAGATCAGGCGGTTTTCATAAAGTCGGGTTTGAAGGCGGCCAAATGCCGCTCCAGCGACGGCTGCCAAAGCGCGGTTTCAGCTCTCGTGTCGGTATTACTACCGCGGAGGTCAGGTTGCATGAATTGGCCAAGGTCGATGCCGATGTAATTGATATCGAAGCCTTAAAAAAGGCCGACATCATTGGCGAGAACATTAAACGGGCCAGAGTTTTTCTGTCTGGCAAGCTTGAAAAGGCAGTGACACTGCGTGGCTTGGGAATTTCCAAAGGTGCGGCTAAAGCCATTGCTAAAGCCGGTGGAAAAGTCGAAGGTTAATGGCTAAACCCGCTGCAGCAAAAGGTGGTTCTGGCGCATCGGGTAAATTTGCCGATCTAAAGCGACGTATATTATTTTTACTGGGCGCGTTGATCGTTTATCGCATGGGCACTTACATCCCGGTGCCCGGCATTAATGCTGCGGCCTGGGCATCTATTTTTGAGCAATCTCAGAATACCATCATAGGATTGTTTAACATGTTTTCCGGCGGCGCATTATCGCGTATGTCGGTTTTTGCATTGAATGTGATGCCATATATTTCCGCATCTATCATTATGCAGTTGTTGTCAGCGACAGTGCCGTCACTTGAGCAGTTGAAAAAAGAAGGCGAATCCGGGCGCCGCAAGATTACGCAATACACCCGTTACGCCACGGTTGGACTGGCAACTTTCCAGTCGCTGGGTATTGCAATTGCATTAGAGAGCCAGGTAGTGGGCGGTTCAAATGTGGTGGTCGCGCCTGGGTTAGGCTTCAAGCTGGTCACTGTTGTTACACTGGTGACAGGCACCATGTTTTTAATGTGGCTGGGTGAACAGATAACAGAGCGCGGTATTGGCAATGGCATATCGATGATTATTTTCGCCGGTATTGTTGCAGGCCTGCCGTCAGCAATTGGTAATACCCTGGATTTGGCCAGTCGTGGTACCTACTCACCACTGTTTGTGTTGTTATTATTTGTTGTTGCCGTGTCAGTAACGGCGTTTGTGGTTTTTGTTGAACGGGGGCAACGGCGTGTTACCGTGAATTATGCCAAGCGGCAACAGGGTAATCGTATGATGGGTGGCCAGACCAGCCACCTGCCACTCAAGCTGAATATGGCAGGTGTGATACCGCCAATTTTTGCCTCGAGTATCATTTTATTCCCGGCGACAATCGGTAGCTGGTTTGCTAACGCCAGTGGTATGGGCTGGTTGAAGGATGTTGCTACCTCAATTTCACCGGGTCAGCCACTTTATGTCGTTTTGTATGGCGGCATGATTATATTTTTCTGCTTTTTCTATACGGCACTGGTTTTCAGCCCGAAAGATATGGCAGATAATTTAAAAAAATCAGGCGGTTTGATTCCAGGGATACGTCCCGGCGACCAGACAACCCGTTATCTTGATGGCGTGACATCAAGATTAACATTCTGGGGTGCCATGTATATTACCGCGGTTAGTTTAATCCCGGAATTCATGGTGGTTAAGTGGAATGTGCCATTTTATTTTGGTGGCACGTCTTTATTGATTATTGTAGTGGTGTGTATGGATTTTATGTCCCAGGTCCAGAACCACATCATGTCCAGCCAATATGAGAGTTTGTTGAAAAAGGCTAATTTGACCGGCAATACCGGTTTTGGGATGCCTCGCTAGTTTATCGTGGGCGATCCCAGGTACGCAGGAGAAATGTTATGAAAGTAAGAGCTTCAGTCAAGAGATTATGCAGAAATTGCAAAATAGTGCGCCGGAAACGGGTTGTTCGGGTGATTTGTTCGGATCCGACCCATAAACAGCGACAAGGTTAGGGTTATTTGGTTGATTTTTGCCAATCTAGTCAGTATTCTTGCGCATTTTTCGAGCACTAGGCCGCGCATCCGGCAGGTTTAGGCAGAGTTCAGGAACAAGCAAGATTTTAGGGCCAGGATGAATACTGGCGTTTTAAATATAGGTGGAGAGTTAAGGTAAATGGCACGTATTGCAGGTGTAAACATTCCAACCCATAAGCATATCGAGATCGCTTTGACCTCGGTTTATGGTATCGGTCGTGCTCGGGCACAAAAAATATGTGCTGCTACCAGCATTAAAATTGATACCAAGGTCCAGGATTTATCCGAGAGTGACCTGGAATCGCTGCGTACAGAAATTGGCAAATACACTATTGAGGGTGATTTGCGTCGCTCAGTAACAATGAACATCAAGCGTCTCATGGATTTGGGCGCATACAGAGGCATTCGTCATCGTCGTGGTTTGCCAGTCAGGGGCCAGCGCACCAAGACAAATGCGCGTACCCGCAAGGGACCAACCCGTCCGATTCGTAGATAAGAAATAGACTATTTATATCGTTATAGTCGCGCTTATATACACATACATACATATATATAGATACGGTAAATAATATGGCAACCGCACCAAAGACACAAACTCGCAAAAAGCGTGCAAAAAAGAATGTGGCCGAAGGTATTGCTCACATTCATGCATCCTTTAACAATACGATTATCTCTATCAGTGATAGACAGGGAAATGTATTAACCTGGGCAACTGCCGGTGGTTCTGGTTTCAGGGGCTCACGCAAAAGCACACCATTTGCCGCTCAAATTGCAGCCCAGCGAGCTGGCGAAGCAGCGAAACAGGATTACGGTGTTAAATCACTGGAAATAAGAGTAAAGGGTCCAGGCCCAGGTCGTGAATCAGCAGTTCGTATGTTGAACAACCTGGGGTTCGAAATTAATAATATTTTTGATGTGACGCCAATTCCCCACAATGGTTGTCGTCCTTCCAAGAAACGACGAGTTTAGAGAGGGTTTCGCGTGGCAAGGTATACAGGTTCAAAGTGCCGATTATGTCGTCGTGAAGGCGGCAAGTTATTTCTTAAAGGCGAAAAATGTTTTTCATCAAAATGTGCTGTCGATAAACGCGCCTACCCACCTGGTATGCACGGACAGGCACGGCGCCGGACATCAGATTACGGATTGCAGTTGCGTGAAAAGCAAAAATTGCGACGAATTTATGGTGTACTGGAAAAACAATTCGCTGCCTATTATGACGAGGCAGATCGCCGCAAGGGCTCAACCGGTGAAAACCTGTTGAAGCTGCTGGAATGTCGTACTGACAATGTCGTTTACCGCATGGGTTTTGGTGTATCGCGATCAGAAGCAAGACAGTTAGTAAGACACAACGGTGTATTGATTAACGGAACGCGCACCAATATTCCGTCATACCAGGTCCAGCCAAGTGACAAAATTGAACTTACCGCCAAGGCCCGTGAGCAATTAAGGGTTAAAGCTGCCGTTGAGGCTGCTGAACAAAGAGGTTTACCGGAATGGCTTGAAGTTGACACCAAGTCAATGTCAGGCGTGTTTAAAGCTATACCTGATCGTTCTGAGTTACCTTCAGAAATTAATGAAAGCCTAGTTGTAGCGCTTTACTCCAAGTAATCGTCGAGGATCAACCGAGGACCCAACATGCAGACTTCTGCTACCGAATTTTTGACACCACGTCTTGTAGATGTGCAGACCATGAGTGATACCCACGCACGGATTACCCTTGAGCCATTGGAACGAGGCTTTGGTCATACGCTCGGCAATGCCCTGCGCAGAATTTTACTTTCTTCCATGCCTGGCTGTGCCATTACTGAAGTCAAGATAGACGGTGTATTACACGAGTACTCTGCTATCGAGGGTGTACAGGAAGACGTGATTCAAATTTTACTGAATCTTAAAACAGTTGCCCTGCGTATGCACAATCGTTCCGAGGCGGTGCTTAAGTTAAGCAAACAAGGTCTGGGCGCTGTTACTGCCAGCGATATTGTGCTGGATCACGATGTTGAAGTTGTCGATCCTGATCAATATATATGCACACTTACTAAAGATACTTCTATTGAAATGGAGTTGAAGGTTGAAATGGGGCGTGGTTACGTGCCCGTTGCACCCACCAAGGACGAAGAAGGCCGTACAATTGGCGTGATGTTGCTGGACGCTTCATATAGCCCGGTTCATCGGGTCTCCTATGAAGTAGAAAATGCCCGTGTCGAGCAAAGGACTGACCTGGACAAATTGGTGCTTGATATAGAAACCAATGGTGCGATTGATTCCGAAGAAGCCGTTCGACGCGCTGCCAATATCCTGCAAGGCCAGATTTCAATTTTTGTTGATCTCAAGAGTCCTGATACCGAAACAGAAGAAACAAAAGAACCTGAAATGGATCCCATTCTGCTGCGTCCGGTTGATGACCTGGAACTTACAGTCAGATCGGCAAATTGCCTGAAGGCAGAAAATATATTTTACATTGGTGATCTGATTCAGCGTACTGAATTTGAATTACTGAAGACACCGAATCTTGGCAAGAAGTCTTTAACCGAAATTAAAGATATCCTGGCGCAGCATAGTCTTTCGCTGGGCATGAAACTGGAAAATTGGCCACCTGCGGCATTGAAAGAAAAAATTGGTGAAGTTGAGCCAGTTTAAAAAAAACCAGTTTATAAAAAGCTTACAAACAGTTAACAAGTACGGGGAATAATCATGCGTCATCAAAAGAGCGGCAGAAAGCTCAATCGAACAAGCAGCCATCGTCAGGCTATGTTCAGGAATATGACTGCATCTTTGATTCAGCATGAGCAAATCAGGACAACCTTGCCCAAGGCCAAAGAGCTGCGTCGTGTTGCCGAGCCCCTGATTACCCTGGCAAAAACAGCCACTCTAGCCAATCGCCGCCTGGCATTTGCCCGGTTACGAGACCGTGCTGCTGTCACCAAGCTATTTAATGACCTCGGTGAACGATTCAAGTCACGACCCGGCGGTTACTTACGTATTCTCAAATGTGGTGTCCGCACTGGTGACAAAGCAACCATGGCCATTGTTCAGTTGGTTGATCGCAAGTCTGATGACGAACTGGCCAAGGAAACAAAATCGACCAAAAAACAAAAAACGATAGCTGCTAAACCTGAGAAGGAAACCGCCAAGAAAGAAGCTGGCAAGAAAGAGAAGGCGCCCGCTAAAAAGGTCAGCAAAAAGGCCGCGGACAGCAAAAAAACTGCTAAAAAGAAGACAACAAAAAAAGCAGCGGCTGGCAAAACAACTGCCAAGAAAACTGCCAAGAAAACGACTGCCAAAAAGAAAACAACTAAAAAATGATTTATAGACTTCGTATAATCTAAAGTTATTCAAGTTCATGAAGGCCGGTTAATCCGGCCTTTTTTATTGGCAATTATGTGTACATTTATCTGGCCCTGTATCTACTACTGTCCCACATAATAACTACAAAAATGTTCGTAACGCTATTCAACTGGTATTAACACGGCACCAGACATCGACATGAGATTTCAAATAAAGAAAGGCGTCATACCCGCGGAAGCGGGTATGACGATTTTATGGGACAGTAGCGCCCTGTATCAGGCCCGTATGGGTGACTTAAAATACACAAACTATTGGTGTCGGTATTGATATCGCATAAGATGTTTGCAGCAAGCTAATAAAAAAAGGCCGGGTTTATGGATTTTCTCGATAGCATTGTTTTGCTTATTTATATATTGGCGGTCACGGGTTTTGGTTTATTGTTTTACCGTCGGGCTAGCAGTACAGAAGGCTTCACCGTCGCCAACAGGCGCTTGCCCGGTTGGGTAGTTGGCCTGTCTATTTTTGGTACTTATTTATCCTCTATTTCATTCCTGGCTTTACCCGGCAAAGCCTATAGCAGTAACTGGTCAATACTGGCATTTGCACTTTCATTGCCCATCGCGGCTTATATTGCAACGCGCTGGTTTGTTCCTCTCTATCGAAGTACCCGGGATATATCTGCTTATGCCTACCTGGAACGCAGGTTTGGTTTGTGGGCAAGAATATACGCCGCACTGTTTTATTTGCTTACACAACTGGCACGCATGGGCACCATTATATTTCTCGTTGCCCTGGCCCTGCAATCACTAACAGACTGGAACATCGTTTATATCATTCTCATTTCAGGTGTCATTATTACCCTGTATACCGTTGTTGGTGGCATCGAAGCGGTTATCTGGACTGATGCATTACAAAGTATTGTATTGACCCTGGGTGCAATTATCTGTGTGGTAATTTTACTCGTGACCATGCCTGGCGGTGCTGAACAAATATTTGTCATAGCCAGTGCCGAGGAGAAGTTTTCACTGGGTTCATTTCAACTAGTTTTTACTGAACCTACTTTTTGGGTGATCCTTGTTTACGGGCTTGTGATTAATCTCCAGAATTTTGGCATTGACCAGTCATACGTGCAGCGATACCAGGCCGCCGTTTCTACCAAAGAAGCCGCGAAGTCAGTCTGGATTGGTACATTAATTTACATTCCAGTGGGCGTGTTGTTCCTGTTTGTCGGCAGTGCATTATTTTCATTTTACCAGGCGCAGCCCGGGTTATTGCCAGCGGCCTTGCAGACCGCCGATGCTGCAGACAAGGTATTTCCCTATTTCATTGCGACGGAATTGCCATCAGGTGTGCGCGGTTTGTTAATTGCGGCTTTATTTGCCGCTGCCATGAGTTCAGTGGATACTTCAATCAATTCTTCAGCCACTATCCTGATGACAGATGGTTACCAAAGACTCTTTAATCCAGCGGCTAATGAGCGCAGCCAAATAATATTTTTAAGGACAGTTACTTTAATTTTGGGCGCACTCGGGACCAGTACCGCATTATTGATGATATCAATCAAAAGTGCCCTGGATGTGTGGTGGAATCTTGCCGGCATATTTTCAGGTGGCATGATTGGTTTGTTCTTGCTTGGCATTCTCTCACGACGGGTCCGTTCTGTTGAGGCAGGGTTTGCCGTGGTGATTGGTTTGATTATTATTGTCTGGGCAGCCTTATCGAGCAAACTGGGCTGGCCGATCACGAATCCCTTGCATCCTTTAATGACAACAGTCGTGGGCACCTTGTCAATATTTTTTGTTGGTGTTTTATTGTCACGCAGGCACAACCGTAAAGGTTATAAAAAACCAGCCCAGACAATTTATGACTTGCAGGAACTTGAATTAGCGGATGAGACAACAGTTATTAATGATGACCTGTGAAGTTCCTCAAGCCGTAATCTCAAAGCAGGCCCGCTCCTGTGATTAATAAGCACTAACTAATGTAATGATTTCCAGGAGCCACTTTCCAGGCATGTTACGTATATTCCAGATTTGGCTTGATAAACGCTGGTTTGTCTCGGAAGAATGGTCGATATATTGAAATCATTTATTGCATAATTGCGTTGTAACACCAGATAATATTTTAAAAAGAAATCATCAAGGAGTGCAAAGACCATGTTAATTTTCGGCAAAGTTTCCACACCTCGTTTTTTAAAGACTTTTAGTTTAGTTGGTTTAGCATTAATTACGTTATCAGGTTGTGTCACTCAAGGCAGTTATGACAATCTTTTAAAAGATCACAACGCCCTGATTGAGCAGAATAGCAAGCTGGCTAAAACCTACGCTGAAGAAAAAGGGATTGGCCGGGACAAGGCCGAAGAAAGTGAACGCCTGAAACAGGTACTGGACAATACTTCCCAGGAATTGTCAGCGACCAGTCAGCAGCTTCAGGAAATTCAGTCGAAGGCCGATGAAGACAAGGCGTTATATGCTAAATTAGTGCAAGAGCTGTCCGGTGAGTTAGACACGAATAAAATCACAATAGAAAAATTAAAGAATGGAATCAATGTCAATCTTACGGAAAATATTCTATTTAACTCGGGATCAGCGCGTATTCGAAAATCTGGTCAGGAAGTGCTGGGCAAAGTAGGCAAGCAACTGGAAACAGTGCCTTATCAAATCATTGTCTCGGGATTTACTGATAACTTACCGATCAAAGGTAAACTGGCAAAACGTTTCCCGACGAACTGGGACCTGGCCGCTGCCAGGGCTACAAACGTAGTAAGAATTCTGGAACAGAATAATGTCCCAAGTGAAAAACTTATCGCTGCTTCTTATGGTGAAAACCAGGCCATTGCCAGTAACGATACAGCCGAAGGCCGTGAGCAAAACCGGAGAATCGAAATCCGTTTAAGACCTGTGGCAGTTAATTGACTTAATATATAAAAAGTTAGTTTAGTATCTAACAATAATATAAGGGCCGGTACTTCACCGGCCCTTTTTATTACCTAACTGACTTTACGTTTCATCTCTGCATGGCGAGCCAGTACCGGCGCCAGGAACTGGCCGGTATAGGAATGGGCTTGTTGAGCAACTTCTTCCGGGGTGCCAGTCGCAATAACTCTGCCGCCGCCATCACCCCCTTCCGGCCCCAGGTCAATAATCCAGTCAGCGGTTTTAATCACGTCGAGATTGTGCTCGATTACCACGATCGTATTGCCGTGATCCCGTAATCGATGCAGGACTTCCAGCAAATGTTTGATGTCATGGAAATGCAAACCGGTCGTGGGTTCATCCAGTATATAGAGTGTGTTGCCGGTATCGCGCTTTGACAGTTCTCGGGAGAGTTTAATGCGCTGGGCTTCGCCGCCAGATAATGTCGTGGCACTTTGGCCCAAAGTAATATAAGACAAACCCACATCCATCAGGGTGTCCAGCTTGCGCTTGATAACGGGTACGGCCTTAAAAAATTCTGTTGCATCCTCAACCGTCATTTGCAAAACATCGTGGATATTCTTGCCTTTAAATGTAATGTCCAGGGTTTCCCGGTTATAGCGTTTGCCGTTACACACATCGCAGGGCACATAAATATCCGGCAGGAAATGCATTTCTACTTTAATTAGCCCATCACCCTGGCAGGCCTCACATCTGCCACCACGTACGTTAAATGAAAATCGACCCGGCGAATAACCCCGGGCCCGGGCTTCCTGGGTATTTGAAAATATTTCTCTTAAAGGTGTGAACAGGCCGGTGTAGGTTGCCGGGTTCGAGCGAGGGGTGCGGCCAATCGGGCTTTGATCTATATCGACCACCTTGTCGAAATGGTCCAGGTGTTTTATTTCATCACAGGGTGCAGGCTCCAGGCTGCTGTTATATAAATGCACGGCTACCGAAGAGTAAAGCGTATCATTAATCAAAGTCGATTTACCGGAACCGGATACACCAGTAACACAGGTTAGCAAACCGACCGGGATACTGACGCTAATTTCTTTCAGATTATTGCCACGGGCATTTTCTATGATCAATTGTTTGTCAGGTTCCTGCGTGTGACGGGACTTGGGTAACGGGATGGTTTCAATGCCGGATAAATAACGACCTGTGATGGAATCCGGGTGGCTAATAACCTCTGCTGGTGTACCCTGGGCAATAATCTGGCCGCCATGAATACCAGCACCGGGACCAATATCAACAACATAATCTGCTGCCCGGATAGCATCCTCGTCATGCTCGACAACAATTACCGTGTTACCCAAATCACGCAAGTGCTCAAGGGTTGATAATAATCTTTCGTTATCTCGCTGGTGCAAACCAATAGAAGGTTCATCCAGTACGTACATGACACCGACAAGCCCGGCGCCAATTTGTGAGGCCAGGCGAATACGCTGGGCCTCACCGCCGGAGAGGGTGTCAGCAGAGCGGGACAGGGAAAGATAGTCGAGGCCAACATTAACCAGGAACCCCAGGCGATTTTTTATTTCCTTGATAATCTTGTCAGCAATTTCAGCACGATGCCCGACCAGGTTCAGGCCTTCAAAAAATGCCAGGGCGTCACCTATCGAATACTGGGTAACCTCGGTCAGGGGCCGTTTCTGGACAAATACATTCCTGGCTTCTTTGCGCAGGCGTGTGCCGTGACAGGTGTCGCAGGGTTGTTTGCTCTGGAACTTGGCCAGCTCATCCCGGACATGACTGGAGTCCGTTTCACGCATACGCCTTTCCATGCTCGGGATGATGCCCTCAAACGTGTGCTTGCGCTTGTAGCTTGAGCCGCGATCATTCTGGTAAACAAAATTAATGGCCTCATCGCCACTGCCATAAAGAATTATATTCTGAACTTTTTTTGCAATATCAGAAAAAGGTTTTTCAATATCAAATTTATAATGTTTTGCCAGCGATTCCAGCATGCTGAAATAAAAACCATTACGCCGGTCCCAGCCGCGAATGGCCCCCGCTGGCAGGGGCAGGTCGGGCTCGTGGACAACCCTTTCCAGGTCAAAAAACTGGCGTACCCCGAGGCCGTCACAGTCGGGACAGGCACCGGCGGGATTATTAAATGAGAACAGGCGTGGCTCCAGTTCTGAAAGCGAGTAACCGCAATGGGGGCAGGCAAACCGGGAGGAAAATAATATTTCTTCTTTGTTTTCGCCGGCATCGTCGAGCACGATTACCTTGACCAGGCCTTCGGCCAGTTCAATTGCCGTCTCAAATGACTCGGCCAGGCGTTGTTCCTGACCGGGTTTGATGACGGCCCGGTCAACCACGGCCTCGATACTGTGTTTAAAATTCTTTTTTAGTTTTGGCGCCTCATCGAGACTGGTGACAATGCCGTCGATGCGGGCCCGGATGTACCCCTGTGTCCGTAAGCCCTCGAGGACATGCAGGTGTTCACCCTTGCGGTCCTGGATCAGTGGCGCCACCAGTAATAATTTTGTACCTTCAGGTAGCTCCATGACGTGATCCACCATTTGACTGACGGTTTGTGCCTCCAGGGACACGTCATGGTCAGGGCAACGGGGATCACCGACCCGGGCATAAAGCAGGCGCAGGTAATCATATATTTCGGTAATTGTCCCCACGGTGGAGCGGGGGTTGTGGGAGGTGGATTTTTGCTCAATAGAAATAGCCGGGCTCAGGCCCTCGATTAAATCCACGTCGGGTTTTTCCATTAATGACAGGAATTGCCGGGCATAAGCCGACAAGGACTCGACATATCGGCGCTGGCCCTCGGCATACAAGGTATCAAAGGCGAGCGATGATTTGCCGGAGCCAGACAAGCCCGTTATGACAATTAATTTGTCCCGAGGCAGTTCCAGATCGATATTTTTGAGGTTATGGGTGCGTGCGCCGCGGATTTTAATACTGTCCATCAGTGTTCCTGCTTGAAAGTGAACCTGATATATTACGCCGTCCCCGGTACTCATGGCAAAGGTCATGTGTATTACCGATAAATATAGAGATTAGTTTAGAGAGATTGGTTAGTGGTAAATAGAAATATCAGGATTTTCCCCCATGGGCAGTAAAACTCGATCCGGAATCCCATTGAATGCTCTGGAAAAACGTGCCCTGTCAGGCCTGGGGACGATTTTTGCCTTACGCATGGTGGGGTTGTTTATGGTATTGCCGGTGTTGGCTATTTATGCCCATGACCTGGCGGGCCAGACCCCATTATTGATTGGATTGGCAGTGGGGATTTACGGACTGACCCAGGCTGGTCTCCAGATACCCATGGGTATGGCCTCGGACCGTTGGGGCCGCAAACGAATTATTGCCATTGGCCTGTTGGTGTTTATTGCTGGCAGCGTGTTAGCCGCCCTGGCCAGCTCCATTGACATGCTGATCGTGGGCAGGGCAGTACAGGGGGCCGGTGCCATTGCCGCGGCCATGGCTGCCCTGACAGCGGATATAACACGGGAAAGCCAGCGTACCAAGGCCATGGCCATTATCGGCGTAACCATTGGTGGGGCCTTCATGGTAGCTTTATTGGTTGGGCCATTATTGCAGGCTGTTACCGGTGTCAGCGGCATGTTCTGGCTGGCCGCCGCCATGGCCATATTGGCCTTGTTGGTACTATTTTTCTGGGTACCAAAACCCGCTCAATTGCCTAAACCCGCTGGTGATATCATTGGCCAGTTACGCGCTGTTTTTTATAATGGCCAGCTCATGCGCATGAATGTGGGCATCTTTTTTCTCCACAGTGTCATGACAGCGCTGTTCGTCGTGATCCCCCTGAGCCTGCTCCATTATGCAGAAATGCCCGTTGAGCAACATTGGCAAGCCTATTTACCCACCATGATAGGCGGGGTGATTATTATGATTCCCATGATCGGCCTTGCCGAGCGCAAACAAAAAATGCGCTTAATGTACCTGGCTGCCATTGTGATGGTATTAATTTCACAGGTCATTCTTGGGACGCTCTATCAATCTCTGACTGGCCTGTTATTAGGCCTGTGGATTTTCTTTATCGGCTTTAATTTTCTGGAAGCCTCAATTCCCTCGCTGATTTCAAAAGCGGTCGGGCCCGCCAATCGTGGCACGGCCATGGGTGTCTTCAGTACTTTCGAATTTTTTGGCGCTTTTGCTGGTGGCGCCCTGGCCGGCCTGTTTTATGGCGAGTTTGGTACTGCCAGTGTATTTGTATTGGGCGCTGTTTTAATGTTGTGCTGGTTATTGCTTGCCTGGAAAATGGTGGTCGTGGCGCCCTTACAAATGCAGACGGTACCGGTTGCCAATATGGCCAGTGATCGACTGGCAGACTTAATTAAGGTGTTGACAGACATTCCCGGTGTTTCCGAAGTGGTTTCTGAAACCGGTGTTTTGCTTTTACGGGTTGATGAAAAAATTCTGGATAAAGAGAGTCTGGACAATGCCTTGGCCGGGATATAACAGGATCGACATTCTGAATATCAAGTAAGCCACGGAAAAACATTAATAAAATTTCAAACTAAAAAAATCATTGTTTCAGTTTGCGAACTCAGGATAAACTAGCCCCGGTCCCGTGAGGCGATCGGTTTTACCACTTTAACTTAGTACCTCGCGGTTATGTTAATACTTAAATAAGGAGAGCATCTATGGCTCGCGGAGTTAATAAAGTCATTCTGGTCGGTAATCTCGGCCGTGATCCCGAAGTACGTTATTCAGCCAATGGCCAGGCCATTGCCAATGTCACCATTGCCACCACCGAATCCTGGAAAGACAAAAATACCGGCGAAAAACAGGAAAAGACCGAATGGCACCGCATTGTCTTTTTTGGACGTTTGGGCGAAATCGTCGGGGAATACCTGAAAAAAGGTGCCCAGATTTACGTTGAAGGCCGGCTCCAAACACGCAAGTGGCAGGACAAAGAAGGCAAAGATCGTTACACCACCGAAATCGTGGCCAACGAAATGCAAATGCTGGGCAGTAAAGGCGGCGCTGCTTCGGGCGAGTATGCGGGCCAATCGTCTTCGCAACCTACATCCCAGTCTTCATCCCAGTCATCTTCACAGGGGCAATCATCTCAACCCACGCAACCTGCTACCCAGGCCGCTGGCGCCGATGATTTTGATGATGATATCCCGTTCTAAAAACGCTTAAAGTTTTTCGATTTCACTATATTACCCGAGTTTTCCAAGCCCCTATCTTTAGGGGCTTTTTTATTGTTTGCGGAAAATACAGGTAAATCCAGCCGACTGGGGGTACTTGACTTGAGTCAATAATTGGGAAATAATTCCCAATGTTGACGATAGCTAAATGGATTTAACAAAACCGTCATTATTGTGAATTTAAAACAGAATACGACTGATTAAGGAGAAGGGAAAATGAAAACAAACGGGTTAAAACTGATATTTTCAGTATTTTTAGCGCTTATATTGGCTGGTTGTGGCACTTCTGGCACGGATGGCGGCACAAGTGGCACGAAAAGCATTTCAAAAGGTAAAATAACCACAAAAACGACAACTTCTATCACGGTTAATGCGACTCAATTCAGCACTACCAGCGCTGATATTGTGACAGAAGATACCGGCGGTAGCGCAGAGTCTGAAATAGTGGCTGGCATGGTAGTGAAAGTTACCAGTACAGATGGAGTGGTCGAAGAAATAGAATATGACGAAGAACTGGAAGGACCGATTGCCGATGTCCCTGCAGGTGCAGCGCCGGATCTTAGTTTCACGGTACTCGGTAACACAGTTGTCGTTGATGCAAATACCGTTTATGGCAAAAACGATGCCGGCGGCACCTATACTGCGGCAGATATCGTCATGCATGATGTGGTTGAAGTGAGTGGTTTTTATCAAATGGATGGCAGCTTGCTTGCTACTTATATTGAAATGAACGGTATTCACCCTGCCAATAGCGAAGCAGAAATTAAAGGCATGATCGCTGGCCTGACAGGAACTGGGGTCATGGGTGACTATTATTCATTCACTGTTCTTGGCGCAACGATCAATACTGATGCCAACACACAATTTGACGGTTTTCCTTCTGGCCTGGTCGAAGGTACTTATGTCGAAGTCGAGGGCACACTTGAAGCCGGTAGTTTCACGATTATAGTGGCCAAGGAAATCGAAAACGAAACCGAAGATGAAGGTAGCGAAGTAGAGGTAGAGGGCATGGTCACAGGTTACGTGTCCGATGCCGACTTCATGGTCAACGGTATTAAAGTAGATGCCTCTGGTGCAACCTTAAATCCTGCCAGCCTGGTAATTGCAGATGGCGTGATGGTGGATGCAGAAGGCGCCATGGTCGGCGGTGTCCTGGTTGCTACCCAGGTAGAAGAGGAGAGCATCTCTTAAGCAAGGGTTAGAGTTTTATTTGACGGTCTTCCTGTAAAAAAAGGGAAGGGAGTGGGCTGCCAATGACAAGGAATGTCATTGGCGGTTTGCTGTTTGCAGGAAATGTATTTTGTAAGGAAGGATTTATTTTTTAAAGTAATATTTATTAACCTATGACTGAATCTAAACTACATCAGTTATTATCAGCAGCAGTCGTCAGGCTGTTAAAGCCGTTAGTGCGTCTCCTGATTCGCAACGGCATGTCATTCGGAACCTTCTCTGATTTGGCAAAAAGGGTATTTGTTGATATTGCCGATAAGGACTTTGCCATTGACGGTAAAAAACAAACCGTCTCTCGTGTATCGGTTATCACGGGCCTGTCACGGAAAGAAGTATCACGGGTGCAATCCCTGCCTGCAGTTGCCGACGATACAACCCAGCAAGAACAATACAACCGCGCTGCCCGCATTATTAGCGGCTGGGTCAATGATGAAAAATATCAAGACCCGCAAGGCGAGCCTGCCCAGTTGTCCATCGAGGGCGATGAAAATAGTTTTGCCAGCCTGGTGAAAAAGTACAGCGGTGACGTGCCCGTAAGAGCGCTGCTGGATGAGTTGCTCCGGGTAGGCGCAGTCATAAAGCAGGAAAATAATATGTTGTTATTAAAAGAACGCGCCTATGTACCACGTGCCGGTGATCTGGAAAATGTCGCCATACTCGGGGTTGATGTCGCCGGTTTGCTTACTACTATTGATAACAACCTGCAACCCGACCAACGGCAGGCATTATTTCAGCGCAAGGTTTATTATGACAATTTGCCGGAAGAAGCGCTTGCGGAGTTGCGTGACATGACCCGCAAACATGGCCAGGCCTTATTGGAAAAACTGAACAAATGGATGATGCAACAGGATCGCGATACCAGTGCCAACAGTAGTGGCACCGGTCGCATGGCCGCCGGGGTGGGTGTCTATCTTTTTCATGAAAGGTTAAACGAGGAGAAAGAGTGATGAACGCAAAAAGAATGATTAAATATGGCCTGGTGCTGGCAATCTCCTTGCTGACCGCCTGTAATGGTGGCATTGGTGGCACTGGTGGCAAGGGTGGCGGCGGTTCCAAACAAGCTATTTCAGTTGGCACGGTCACCGCCACGGGCAGTGTCCAGGTCAACGGTGTTACTTTTGATACTTCTACGGCCACCGTCACCATTGATGAAATCAGCGCCCCCGAGACAGCTCTCAAGCAGGGCATGGTGGTAGAGGTGCGAGGCAGTATAAATAGCGAGACTGCCGGGACCGCGGATACTGTGGCCGCTGAAGCGGTGGTTAAAGGGCCCATCACCGATATGCTTGCTGGTAATCCAAACCAGATAGCGGTGTTAAAACAATTGGTGTTACTTGATGCAGCAACTATTTTTATCGACAGTGACGGAACAACTGTGTTGACCCTGGTTCAGTTCAATACAAGTATTGCCGGCGATCTGGTTGAGGTCAGCGGATTTGTTAAAGCAGATGGCGTGATCGCGGCCACCCGGATTGAAAAGAAAACCGTTCTTGATGATTACAAGCTGAAAGGGATGATTACTGGTAAGGCTGTGACCACGTTTAATATTGGCAGCCAGCTTGTGGAATTCTCTGCCGCAGATGTCAGTGATTTACCAGGGGGCGTACCAGCTAATGGTTTGTTGGTTGAAGTTAAGGCATCAATAATGCTGGGCATAGGTGGTGAACTCATCGCGACCAGGGTCGAGCAGGAAACTGTGCGTAATTCCGAGGGCTCGCAAATTGAACTGGAAGGGTATGTCACGGATGCCACTGGTGCACCAGGGACATTCTTTATTGGTAGCCAGGAAATACAAACCAGTGGCGCAACAATATTTACAGGTGGTTTGCCCGCCGATATAAGATTAGGTGTAGAGATCGAAGTGGAGGGCCAGATTACTGGCGGCGTATTGATTGCAGATCAAGTCGAATTTGAGTCCAGCACCGAGGTAGAGGCTGATACCGTATCTGTGGACGCTGTGGGCAAAACCCTGGTCCTGGCGATTGGGGCTGACAGGTTGACCGTCGTTACCAACGAGAATACAGAAATATCTACCATTGCAGGCAATGATTTACTTTCAGACCTCTTACCTAGCGGCGGTAATCATATACAGGTTAGTGGTAGTTATGATGCCCTAACTCGAAACATTATTGCCACGAGTATTGAGGAAAAGACTGCCGACACTGACGTTATCTTACAGGGTCCGGTTACAGGCATGTCAGCGACAACGATAGAAATAATGGGCGTTGTCATAATGCCCGATGCAACGGCGGTATACCGGGATGTGAATGATTTGCCAGTTACCGACTTTGCTGCATTTCAGGCAATGATTTCTGTAGGATCAATTGTAAAAGCTAAAGGTGTTCAAGGTGTGCCAATCTTGTGGAAAAAGCTAAGACTGGAATACTAGCTTAATATTTTATTTTCTGACTATCCTGCGCCCTTACCCGGGCGGCCAATGCATCTGGCGGCCCGCCAGTAAGTGCAGGTGGATGTGGTAAACGGACTGGCCGGCTTCGGCATTACAATTTATGACAGTTCGATATCCCGAGTCTGCCACGCCTTCATCGGTAGCAATTTTTTTTGCCGCCACAAAAAGATGGCCAACTAACTGGTTGTGATCCGGTTGCAAATCGTTGAGTGTGGCGATATGGATTCGGGGAACAATCAGGACATGTAGGGGCGCTTGTGGATTGATATCACGGAAGGCAAAAACGTGTTCATCCTGGTAGACAACATCAGTCGGAATTTCTCCCGCAATCATTTTGCAAAACAGACAGTCACTCATTAATTTTTGTCCTATGCCCTGAAAAAAAAATACCGCCATAATATTTACTGTGCCTTGCCAGAATTCTGAGCAGGAATCTGGTAAAGATTCTGCCAAAGAATCTAATGTAACTTTAACACAGCGCCTGCTAAAGATGGTATTTTCAAGACCCACCTGATAACAGCGTAACCAGCAAATTAAAACAGTGAGTCAACTAAGCATAAAAGCCCTGGCGGGCCCTGGATTTGGTCCCATTGATCTTGAGATTGATGCGGGCCAGTGTGTTTGTTTGTCTGGACCTTCCGGTGCCGGCAAAACACGCTTGTTGCGGTCGATTGTTGATCTGGATGAACACCAGGGCTGGGCCCTGGTAAACGGAAAAATTGCATCATCAATGAGTGGTCCTCGCTGGCGGCAACGGGTTGGCCTGTTACCCGCCCATAGTCACTGGTGGTTTGAAACCGTGGCTGAGCACTTGCCTGAGGCCGCCCCTGCCGCCCTGGAGGCCCTTGGTTTTGACAAGGGCGTACTGGACAAACCCGTAACCCGGCTTTCCACAGGCGAACAACAACGACTGGCCCTGATTCGACTCATCACAAATAAACCGGAAGTACTGTTACTGGATGAGCCCACGGCCAGTCTGGATCGGGAAAATGTCGCGCGCGTTGAGTCGCTGGTTACGCAATACCGGTTACGGCACAATGTCGCCGTCTTGTGGGTTAGTCATAATGAGGAACAAATCAAGCGGGTGGCTAGTCGCCAACTCAAGATTGATCAAGGCCAACTGATCGGGGCAGAATCGTGGTAATTACCCTGACGCCCATTGATCTTGCCATTGCAGCCTTGCTGGTAATCGCCCTGGCAGCTGTCTCGTGGCGTATGCGTCTGGGGGTGAGCAGTCAATTGCTTGTGGCCGGGGTCAGGACCACGATCCAGCTACTGTTAATTGGATTAGTACTCAAGGCCTTGTTTGCCAATGCTGATTTAGGCTGGGTCATCATTATGGCCGTGGTGATGTTACTGGCTGCGGGCAGGGAAGTGGTTGCCCGCCAACAGCGTAAATTAAAAGGGGCCTGGGGTTTTGGTGTCGGTGTCAGCTCCATGTTTGTCTCCACCTTTGTGATCACGATATTTTCCCTGGTAATTATTATTGGTGTTGAGCCCTGGTATGAACCCCAATATTCGATTCCATTACTGGGCATGATGCTGGGCAACACCATGAACGGCATCGCATTAAGCATGGATAGATTGCTGCATAGCTGTTGGCAACAAAGAGATATGATTGAGGCCCGATTATTAATGGGGCATTCAAGAGATGATGCCATTGGCAGTATCCGAAAAGAAAGCATGCGCACAGGCATGATGCCCATGATTAATGCCATGGCGGCGGCCGGCATTGTCAGTTTGCCTGGCTTGATGACCGGCCAGATTCTCAGCGGCACAGCACCCCTTGAAGCAGTCAAGTATCAAATCCTGATCATGTTTATGATTACTGCCGGTGCCGGGTTTGGCACATTGGTCGCAGTCCAGTTAACCAGCCGCCGGTTATTCGATGAACGGCACCGGCTGCGACTTGATCACCTGGAGACGGTTAAGTCCTGACAGGAACTTGCTGATGGCACCGGCGTCGAAGTTAATATCGATTTTTGGCTGCTGATTTAACTGATGGCAATAATAATCGGGAATAAATGCCTGTGCTTGGGAATCATATCTTTAATATAAGAATCCCGTAATTTTTCCTGGTGTTATATTTTGTTATAACCTGTTGATTATTAATATCATTAAAAATAGAAAACAAGGTGGAGGAAAGCATGATTAGTAAATATTTTATGGTATTGCTCATTGGTGTGGTGGTGGTTTTGCCGGTATCGGCAGCAGACACGGTACGCCCCCTCGATCCCAATGCTGACCATGTGACCCGCTGGACCTGGTTCGTGGATGCCGTGCACGTGCTCCATAAAAAACAAATCAAGGGTAAAGAAATTAAAATTGAAACCAGCAGCGGGGGTTATGCCCGGTTGCCTGATTTTTACCAGGAAAAAAAATATATCGATAAAAAAACCGGTCGTGTATTAAGTAAAGTGCTGTGGGAGACAAATAATGATGACTTGCTTCACTCAATAGAAGTCTATATTTATGATAAAAAAGGTCGGGTGACCCGTGATTTTGGCGGCTCGTACCTGACCCATAGCCGCGCCGCCCCCCAGCAAACCCTGATTAATTTGCATGCTTATAACCAGGGCTTACATGCTGTTCGCCAATTCGATGCCACCGACGCTCGTATTTTTGAGCTTTGTGAAGGGACATTCCGTGGCAAAAAAGTTGATATGAGACTGGGTGATATGGAGATTCTTGAGTATGAGGATGAGCCGGTATCACCCATGACAACGCCTCTTTACAAGGCGTGTTTTAAGGGCTTGCCTGTTAGAAGTGCCGGTAAGTACCTGACGCCTCAATAGGACGAGGATTTTTGGCTATACCGGACATCTATCCGAAAGAAGGGGACAAGGCCAGATCGAATGGATCGAATGACAGGCACAAAAAAACGCCTGAAAAATTCAGGCGTTTTTTATTTTCTTTTTTACTTCCTGTTCTAACTTCCCTGTTCTAATTTCAAAGACAAGGCCAGCCTGAGCTGGCCTGACTTTGCTGCAGGATTATAAAACCATATCCTTCAGACCTTTCAAAGGCGTTACCTTAACGACATTACGAGCAGGTTTTGCTTTAAACATCATTTCTTCACCTGTGAATGGGTTAACACCTTTACGTGCTGCCACTGCAGGTTTTTTTACGACTTTGATTTTCATCATGCCTGGGATACTGAAAATGCCAGGGCCTTTTTTAAGATCGCTGCCTATCATGTCTGACAGTGCATCAAATACGGCGCCAACCTGTTTTTTTGTCAATTCAGTTTCTTCAGAGATATAAGACATAATCTCGGATTTTGTACTGGGTTTTCCTGTTTTAGTAGCCATTCATCACTCCTGCATCTTTGTTTTATTTAAGTGAGTAAATTCCCCTGAGGGTGGTAAATTCCTAGTGGTATTTGTTTGTTGATGTTTTTAGTCATTCGATTATATAAAGATTTATTTATACCAAAGAATTAAGATTCTAAAAAGAATTCAAATTCTAAAAAATAAACTTTATTTAATAGTTTAATTGCAAATAAAATCGGTGTATCTAGATCCTTTGTCAACACCGGCGCCTAAAGTAGCACAACTTTATACTGAAATGGTAGGGTCAAATGCACTTTTCGTCGGTTAAATTTCACTTTTTTTTAAAAAAAGACTTTACAAAGTTTGGATTTGAGGTGTAAGCAGGTTTACGACCAGAAATATTAATGAGTAATGTTTAAAGTTTAATGTAAATTCATGGAATAGGCTTGCCTGGATTATCTGAAATCTGTCTACATTATAATTAGTCCAGAAATCTAAATGAGAAAATAAGAAGATATTGATATGGCTGTGATCTGGTTTAAATGGGTGATTCGTCAAATCTTCAGGGTGCTATATCGTGTTGAAATCAAGGGCATGGAGCATTATCGTGCTGCTGGTGAACGTGTACTTATTATAGCGAATCATACTTCCTTCCTTGATGGTTTGTTCATGGCCCTGTTTTTGCCAGACCGGCTCGGTTTTGTGATTAACACTTATATTGCCCGGTTCTGGTGGGTGAAGCCTTTTTTGCGGTTCGTAGATATATTTGCGCTCGACCATACCCGTCCCCAGGCAATACGAACCGTGATCAAATATGTGCGCAGTGGCAAACGAGCGGTCATTTTCCCTGAGGGTCGGATCACGTTAACTGGTTCGCTAATGAAGGTTTACCAGGGCAGCGGCCTGGCCGCCGATCGCTGCCAGGCGGTTATCCTGCCAATTCGAATCGACGGGGCCCAATACACACCACTCTCGCGACTGGAAGACCAGGTGCGTATTCGCTGGTTCCCCAGGATACGCATGACAATTATGCCGCCCCAGTCCCTGCAGTTACCAGACGAAATAAAAGGCCGTGCCAGACGTGCCCGTGCCACATTATTTTTATCCGATTTAATGTCGGACATGGTATTCAGGACTTCCCTCAATATCCGGTCCCTCAATGAGGCCATGCTGGTTGCCCGTGAGGTTCATGGCAAGCACCATATTATTCTTGATGACATTCACCGCCACATCCTGGACTACGATACTTTTCTCGGCATCGTCTGGGCATGGTCAGGCTCTGTGAAAGCACAGAAATTGTCCCGTGCCGGGTTGCTCGTCGGTAACAGTATTTCGGCTGCGATTGTTTTTTACGGATTGCAATGGGCGAATATCACACCTGTATTGATTGACATAAACCTGGATGCGAAAAAAATTAAAAAAATGTTAATCAGTTCAGGGGTAACAACCGTTTACACTTCCCTCGATATAATGAAGACCCTGCGTCGCGAGCACCTTATCGAACAATTGGCTGATACATTGAAGGTAATCAATGTCGACCAGGAAATTCAAAAACTGATCCAGGACCCACCGTCAAAATTCTCAACCCGACTGAAGGTTTTCAGCGCCCGAATAAAATCGAGCAAGAAGCTGCCAGGCTCACCTGCGGCTATTTTATATGTCAGGGACGAGGCAGGTGATTTTCACGAACGAATTTACAGCCACGAGAACTTGTTGGTAGCACGGCAACAATTTGTAACCCGGTTTGATTTTAATTCCAGTGATGTCATGTTTTGTGCCTGGCAGCCGTATCACATTAACGGATTATTGATGGGGCTGATCCTGCCCGTGCTCTCTGGTATTAAATCCTATTGTTACCCGGTGCCTGAACGCTATCGAATAGCATCAGAGCTGATTTATGATGCCGGCACCACATTGCTGGCTGCACCAGAATCCTGTTATATTGGTTATGAAAAATATGCCCATGCTTATGATATGTACCACGTTCGTTATGCGTTTTTATTCGATGCGAGCTCAATTGAGTTATTAAAAAAAATCTACCGGCGATTCGGTGTCAGGATTCTGCAAGGCCATGCAGATGTTCTCAATGGCTTGATAGTGTCAATCAACACACCAATTGAAAACAAGTGGGGCTCCCTGGGCAAGCCACTACCGGGCATAAGCCTGGCCAGTGCCGGGCAGGACAGGGAAAATGAATTTCTTTTAAGCAGTGACGCTGTACCTGTCAATTTAAAACAAGGTCCGGGCATTCCTGTTAAAAATATTTCCATCGATGACGATGGTTACCTGATCCCTGAAAGAATTAAATCATAACTAAATTAATTGTAGTTAGAACTAATTCATGAACAGAAGATTGTTTTTAGGATTACTGGCCGGTGCGGGTTTATTGGCCGGCGCCTATGCCTGGGTTCGACCCCGGGGTGGTTTTGTTAATCCTTGTCTGCAGTCGCCTATGCCAACAGACCTTGGAAAACACGAAATCATCCAGGCAGCCTGGCAAGGCATTGACATTAACCAGTTTTGGGATGCCCATGTCCACCTGGTTGGCCTGGGTCACGGCAATACCGGCGCCCGGGTTAGCCCGGATATGCAAAGCCCCGGCAATCCAATGCAATATGTGCAATATCAATTTTATTTAAATGCATCATGCGTGCAAAACGCAAAAAATGTTGATGCCGAGTATGTGCGACAGCTAATACGATTGCAGGGCGGTCTTCGTCACTCATTTGAAAATTCTTTAGCCGCTACGAAGGACAAATCAGCCATTAAACCACCAGGCAAACCAGGTGCGGCCAAGTTGATGTTGCTGGCCTTTGACCAGGTATACGATGAAGCCGGTAACAAACAGCCTGACGCCAGCGCTTTTTATATACCAAACAAGTACGCTCAATCCGTGACCAGGTCTTATCCAGATCAATTCGAATGGATTGCCTCAATTCATCCCTATCGCAAAGATGCCCTGGAAGTTTTGCAGTGGTCAGTCAATCGTGGTGCCCGGGCAATTAAATGGCTGCCATCAGCCATGGGCATTAATCCTGGCTCACCATTGTGTGACGCTTTTTACGATGCACTGGCCAGGTTCAAACTACCCTTGTTAGTTCATGCAGGCAGTGAGATGGCAGTGTCTGGACATGGTGGTCAGGATTTAGGCAATCCGCTGCTCCTGAGAAGACCGCTGGAGCGAGGTGTAAAAGTCATTATCGCCCACAGCGCATCATCGGGTGAAGGGGCTGATCTGGACCGGGGCAACAACGGGGAAATGAAAACGAATTTTGAGTTATTTGTCCGGTTAATGGACGACAGTAATTACCAAAAGAATTTATTTGGAGAAATATCTGCCATCACCCAGGTAAACCGGGTTGGTTTGCCACTGGAAACCATACTCAAAAAAGAAAGTTGGCGCGGACGCATACTTAATGGCAGTGATTACCCCTTGCCGGCAATTTTGCCTTTGTTTTCCCTCGAATGGTTACGGCTTAAAGATTACATTTCAGCCAGCGAAGCCAGTGTCCTGTCGGATATTCGGCTTTATAACCCGTTGTTATTTGATTTTGTGCTGAAAAGGACCATACGTTTTCAAGGGCTCAGGCTGCCTGCTGAAATCTTTCATACCCGGCCTCATTTTATTGCTGCCAGTTGAATAGCTGTCAGCGGTCAAGTTTCGCTGCACTGATTTCGGGCCGCAGGCAGTGTATTTTCCCACAATAATTCCGATTTAATACTGTTTCCTGTTGCCAGCAAGGCTATAATCCGGTCAATTTTTTGGGCCAGACATTGGTCCAGGGCGATTAATTTTTGGTTTAGTGTCCTTCAATATTTACCAGGATCTTTACCCGCTGGAGATTTTCTTATATGCCGATTTACGAATACCGTTGTCAAAGTTGTGGCCATGAATTTGAGTCCATGCAAAAAATGAGTGAACCACGGCTCACTGATTGTCCTGAGTGTGGCAAGGCCGAACTCAAAAAACTGGTATCTGCAGCAGGGTTTAAACTGAAAGGCACTGGCTGGTACGAGACCGATTTTAAAAATTCAGGCAAAGCAGCCAAAAAGGAAACCGGTACCAAACCTGCCGAAAAAAAGGCGATGCCAAAAAAATCCAGCGGCGACGGTAATTAATATCTTAACTATTTCGAGTCTGGGAGCCTGTCTATGCGTCGATATTTGATAGCTGGCCTGCTTGTCTGGGTGCCCCTGGGTGTCACCTTTGTCATCATCAAGTACCTGGTGGATTTGCTGGATCAGACCTTATTGTTATTACCCCTTGCCTACCGACCTGAAACCCTCACTGGTTTTCATATCCCTGGTCTGGGTGTGATCCTGACGGTATTAGTGCTTTTGGTAACAGGCATGGTGGCAGCCAATTTATTCGGTCGCACACTGGTGAATATCTGGGAAAGCCTGTTGGCACGGATTCCCCTGGTGCGATCAATTTATTCCAGCGTCAAACAAATAATGGCGACGTTATTTTCTGATACCAGTAAATCCTTCAAGGAAGTGGTGCTGGTAGAGTATCCACGTCGTGGCGCCTGGACCCTGGCTTTTGTCACGGGGGCGGGCTGGCAACCAGCCAAAAAACTGGTAAATGAAGATTTGGTGAATATTTATGTGCCAACAACGCCGAATCCGACATCGGGATTCTTTCTTATGGTGCCGCGTAAGGATATTATCTCTCTCGACCTGACGATCGACGAAGGCCTGAAAATGATTTTGTCATTAGGCCTCATCGAACCCGGTAGTGATATTGGGCAAGTGGTGACGACAGGGAACAAGGCTTCTAATTGACCTCAGGTTGCACTGGGTCATCGAGTATTAGGGGAATTTTTTTTAGAATAAGTTCTGACAGTAAAATATAGTCTAAATTTTGGAAAACTCTGATCAATATATGCTTGTCATTCCGAATGTTTCTATTCGGACATATACTTGTCATTCCGACCGCAGTGGAGGAATCTTGTCATTTCCTGATACTACTGAAGTTCCGTGGGTTTCTAGCTCCTCCATCTGACCGCCAGGGATGGCGGGAATGCAATAGGATTGTCTGGAACAATCCTTGCCATGGAGTCGTCCACTACGGTCGAAATGACAATTGATCAGAGTTTCCCTGGTCAATTAATTATTAATCGTAGAGTGAGAAAATAGAATGACGGAAGTTACCGGCATGCGTAGCCATTTTTGTGGCCAGGTTAACGAAGACCTGGTGGATGAGACCATTACTGTTTGTGGTTGGGTCGATACCCGGCGCGATCATGGTGGTGTGATTTTTATTGACCTGCGTGACCGGGAAGGTTTGTTACAAGTCGTTTTTGATCCCGATAATCCTGAAACATTTAAATTGGCCGAACAGGCACGTAGCGAATTTGTCTTGAAGGTGGAAGGCAAGGTCAGGCGCCGACCAGAAGGCACGACCAATACCCAGTTAAAAACCGGCATGGTGGAAGTCCTTGCCAAAAAAGTTGAGGTCTTAAACCGGTCAGAGCCTATCCCATTCCAGCTTGATGACGCTGAAGTCAGTGAGTCAGTACGTTTGAATTATCGATTCCTGGATTTACGGCGCCAGTTTATGCACAACAATATTCGCCTGCGCCACAAGGTGACACGTTGTATGCGAAATTTTCTCGATGATCATGGTTTTATTGATATTGAGACACCCATGCTGACGCGCTCAACGCCTGAAGGTGCACGCGATTACCTGGTACCGAGTCGTGTGTATGGGGGCCAGTTTTTTGCCTTGCCCCAATCGCCTCAGATTTTTAAGCAATTACTCATGATTGCCGGCTTCGAGCGTTATTACCAGATCACCCGTTGTTTTCGTGATGAGGATTTGCGTGCTGATCGGCAACCGGAATTTACCCAGCTGGATATAGAACTGGCGTTTGTTGATGAAGAAACCATTATGGGTCTCATGGAGACCATGATGCGAACGCTCTTTGAGTCGGTCATGGATATTAAACTGGACGATCCTTTTCCGCGCCTGACCTGGCACGAGGCCATGTCACGTTATGGTTCTGACCGGCCTGATTTACGCAACCCGTTGGAATTGGTCGAGCTCAGCGATGTCATGGAGGGCGTGGAGTTCAAGGTATTTTCCGGCCCGGCAAAAGATGAGCACGGTCGCGTGGCTGCCTTGCGGGTACCCGGTGGCAGTAAATTATCACGCAAGCAGATTGATGAGTATACAAAATACGTGGCGGAATACGGCGCCAGGGGATTAGCATATATCAAGGTTAATGAAATAGATCAGGGGCCAGCAGGCCTGCAATCACCGATCCTGAAATTTCTGCCCGATGAGGTCGTCACCACAATTCTTGAACGAACCTCGGCAGCAGCCGGTGATTTGATCTTTTTTGGCGCCGATAAAACCAGCATCGTCAACGATGCCCTGGGCGCGTTACGCAACCAGTTGGGGGCGGACCTGGGCCTGATCGAAGATGGCTGGAAACCCCTATGGGTGGTCGATTTCCCCATGTTTGAATATGACGCAACGAACAAACGCTTCAAGGCACTGCATCATCCCTTTACGGCGCCCCAGGACCAAAGCAATGTTGATAAAGAGCCGGCCGCGGCCTTGTCCCGCGCCTATGACCTGGTGCTCAACGGTTCTGAGCTGGGCGGCGGCTCAATTCGTATTCATCAACCGGATGTACAGCAAAAAGTATTTGCCGCCCTCGGTATAAGCGAACAGGAAGCTAATGAAAAATTTGGTTTTTTACTCAAGGCCCTGAAATTTGGTGCACCCCCTCATGGCGGTATTGCCTTTGGCCTGGACCGCATTGTTGCCATGATGACGGGTGCAGAGTCTATTCGTGATGTGATCGCTTTTCCAAAAACACAAAAAGCAGCCTGCCTGTTAACGAACGCACCCAGTGAAGTGGATGAGTCGCAACTGCGTGAGCTCAATATCAAGTTGCGTCGGCAACCGAACAAAGAGACTACAAAATAAATAAGGCAGTTGCTCGCAGCAGCAAAATATAAAAGACCGTGGTGATTGATACGGCCAGGGGCGCGCCAAAAGAAAAGGTCAGGCTGACTGCCACAAAAAAACTACGGGAACTAGCCATGACTAATGAATATCAAATACTAGACCAGTGGTTATTTCATTGTGAACCCGGTGTATTTTTGAACAAAGAGCATGTTTTTGCCCTTGAACTGCCAGATGAAACAAGGGTAACGTTAAATCCTGGGGAGCATGATCTGGCTGAATCAAAATGGCCGTGATCGAGACCATTGGACAGCGCTGAATTTTAATTCATGATTATCAGCGTCTGAGATTAATAAATTTGGAAGGATTATCACGAAAGATGGCCGCACACGCACTTATTTACGATGATTATGACGACATTCCTGATGCCGAATGTGAGCAGCGTATTCTTGATGCCAAGGCGGCACTGGGGGAGCGGGCCGTTATTCTCGGTCATCACTACCAGCGTGATGAGGTATTTCGGCACGCCGATTATACCGGTGATTCTTTAAAGCTGTCGCGTATAGCGGCTGCATCAAAAGCCGATTATATTGTTTTTTGTGGCGTCCACTTCATGGCCGAAGTGGCCGATATCCTGTCCCGGGATAATCAAATGGCCATTTTACCGGATTTGTCTGCCGGCTGTTCCATGGCCGATATGGCTAACCTGGCCAATGTAAACCGGGCCTGGCGGGAGCTAAATACCGTGCTTGATGTTGGCTCCCAGGTCACCCCGATTACTTATATTAACTCGGCTGCAGACCTGAAGGCGTTTTGTGGCGAGCATGGCGGTATTGTCTGCACCTCTACCAATGCCGGTCAGGTGATGCAATGGGCGTTTGAGCAACGGGAAAAGATATTGTTTTTCCCCGACCAGCATTTAGGCAGGAATACTGGTTACTCAAAACTGGATATTCCCCTGGAGCAGATGGTGGTGTGGGATTTTGATCAACCACTGGGCGGGCTCACCCGGGAGCAGATTTTAAATGCCAAAGTGATTCTGTGGAAAGGGTTTTGCTCCGTACACCAGGTATTTAAACCCGAGCATATTACTGCTTTTCGTGATCGCCACCCGCAAGGAAAAGTGATCTCCCATCCCGAGGCGAGTTTTGAGGTTTGCCAACAATCGGATTTTGTTGGCTCAACAGAATTTATTATAAAAACGGTTGCTGATTCGGCGCCCGGCGCCCATTGGCTGGTCGGGACCGAACTTAACCTGGTCAATCGATTACAGGCCAACCATGCCCATGAGAATAAACACATCGAATTTATGTCGCCGACGGTCTGTATGTGTTCCACCATGTTTCGTATCGATCCCCAACGTCTTGTCTGGACCCTGGAAAACCTGGTTGAAGGTAACGTGGTTAATCGTATCCATGTCAGTCAACAGGAAGCGGAACTGGCCCGCCTGGCCCTGGACCGTATGTTGACGGTTTCTGCCTGAAATTATTACGGCCTAAGGAAACTCTGAGTATGTTTGCCATTCCGACATATAATTGTCATTCCGACCGAAGCGGAGGAATCTTGTCACTTCCTGAAATTTCTGTCCTGCTTTTTGTTCTGTAATACCTTTTTTTGGCCTGGCTCAAATCCAGCCAGTCGAAAAACGCCCCCATATCAATTTGGCCTGGTTGTGCCGTCTGGTGCAATATTCGGGCTATGGTAAACTGCCTGTCATATCTTAATGAGAACTACACGATCCATGAAAGTAATTATTATGAAGCACAGGAGTAATCATGGCCGGTCACAGTAAATGGGCCAATATCCGGTTCCGCAAAGGCGCCCAGGACGCCAAGCGCGGTAAAATATTTACCAAGCTAATACGTGAAATTACGGTTGCCACCCGTATGGGTGGGGGCGATTCCAGTGCCAATCCGCGCCTGCGCACCGCTATCGATAAAGCCCTGGGTCAAAATATGAACAAGGACCGGATCGAAAAAGCGATCAAACGGGGCACCGGCGAAATTGAAGGTGCCCATTACGAAGAAGCCCGTTACGAGGGTTATGGGCCCAGTGGCGTGGCGGTACTGGTGGAGTGCACCACTGATAATAAAAACCGGACTGTCAGCGAGGTCCGGCACGCCTTTTCCAAGCATGGCGGTAATTTGGGCACCGATGGTTCGGTATCATATTTATTTAATCGATTGGGTGTCCTGACTTATGCCGCTGGCAGTGATGAGGATGCGATTATGGAGGTGGCCCTTGAGGCCGGGGCCGAAGATATTGTCACAGAAGCTGACGGTACTATTGAGGTTACGACACCGGCCGACCATTACCATGCCGTGCTGGCGGTTATGAGTGCGGCAGGCCACGTACCAGAACATTCTGAAATTACCGAACGGGCCACCACTGAAACCAAACTGGACGCAGAAGGTGCCGAGAAAATGTTGCGCATGCTCGATGCCCTGGAGGAACTGGATGACGTGCAAAACGTGTTCAGTAACGCCGACATCCCTGATGAGTTACTGGAAACACAATAAACCATGCGTATTCTTGGTATTGATCCCGGTTCCAGAGTGTCAGGATTTGGTGTGATCAATTGCGATGGCCGCGGTAAACTTGGCTACCATGCCAGTGGCTGTATCAGGATACCGGCAACCGATTTACCAGCGAGGTTGAAAGTCATTTTTGACGGCATCACAGAGTTAATCCAGTTACATCAACCCGATGTGGTGGCAATCGAAAAAGTATTTATGGCCCGCAATGCCGACTCAGCCCTGAAACTGGGGCAGGCCCGGGGGGCAGCGATTTGTGCCGCCACCCAGCATGATTTGCCAGTATCCGAATATACTGCCCTGCAAATCAAACAGGCCACCGTCGGTCGTGGTCACGCGGGCAAGGACCAGGTCACGCACATGGTGGTGGCATTACTTGGATTATCCGCTGCCCCCCAGGTGGATGCGGCAGACGCCCTGGCTTGCGCTATTTGTCATGGCCATCACCAGCAAGGCCAGGCGAAGCGGGAACAGGCAATGTCACTGAATGCAGGGCAACAATCGTGATTGGCCGTCTGCAAGGGTTACTCCTGGTTAAAGAACCGCCGTTACTATTGGTAGATGTTGGGGGGGTGGGTTACGAACTGGAAGCGCCCATGACCACGTTTTATGACCTGCCGGCAGTGGGCGAGAAAGTCATATTGCATACCCATATGGTGGTACGAGAGGATGCCCAATTATTGTATGGCTTTTCAAAATTATCTCAAAGACGATTATTCCGGGATTTGCTCAAGGTCAATGGCGTCGGGCCGCGCATGGCATTGGCAGTTTTGTCTGGTATGTCTGACCAGGAATTTGCCGACTGCATCATTCGTGAAGATGTTGCCCACTTAACCAAAATCCCCGGCGTCGGCCGAAAAACTGCCGAGCGGTTGATCGTGGAAATGCGGGATAAAATGAAAAAACTCAAGGAATCAGTGGTCGCCGCTGCGGGGTCCGTAACCCCTGCCGTTCAGGATCCGGTGAGCGAAGCCGTCAGCGCCCTGGTTTCCCTGGGTTATAAATCACAGGAGGCCAGTCGCCTGGTGCGAGCAGTGGACACCAATGAAAAAACAACCGAGCAAATTATTCGGGAAGCCTTACGTAGTATGACAGGCGTAACATGACCAATACAGTATGAGTCTAAACAATAGCAATGATTGAAAATGACAGACTAGTGTCGGCACATGTGTTGGCCCATAACGAAGATGAGCCCCTGGAGGTCGGCCTGCGGCCATTAAAACTGACTGATTACATTGGTCAGCCTCATATCCATGAGCAGTTTGAAGTGTTCATCCCTGCTGCCCGGGCCCGTAAAGAGGCCCTGGATCATGTGTTGCTGTTTGGTCCACCGGGACTGGGTAAAACTACCCTGGCACATATTATTGCCCACGAGATGGGATCGAACTTGCGATCTACTTCGGGCCCGGTGCTGGAGCGGGCAGGGGATCTGGCTGCACTGTTGACCAATCTTGAAGCCCACGATGTTTTATTCATTGATGAAATTCATCGCCTCAGTCCCGTTGTTGAGGAAATCCTGTACCCGGCCCTGGAAGACTACCAACTGGACATCATTATTGGCGAAGGGCCGGCCGCCCGTTCCATCAAACTGGACTTACCGCCATTTACTTTAATCGGTGCCACCACTCGAGCCGGTTTACTGACTTCACCATTGCGGGATCGTTTTGGTATTGTCCAGCGACTGGAGTATTACGCACAGTCTGACCTGGCGCACATCGTCAATCGCTCTGCCAGTATTCTCGGTATCAAGTCAGAACAGGCCGGGGTAGAGGCCATCGCTTCACGTTCTCGCGGCACACCCCGTATCGCCAATCGTTTATTAAGGCGGGCGCGGGATTATGCCGAGATTAAAGGAGACGGGGTGCTGACCGGTGACATTGCCGCTGCCGCTTTAGACATGTTAGATGTAGACCCCAGTGGCCTGGATACCCTGGACCGGAAATTTATGTTGACCCTGCTGGAGAAATTCGACGGTGGGCCAGTGGGTATTGATAACCTGGCCGCGGCCATTGGCGAAGAAAAAGGCACGCTGGAAGATGTTATCGAACCCTACTTGATTCAGCAGGGTTTGATCATGCGTACCGCCCGCGGCCGAATGGCAACCCGCCATGCCTGGCAGTATTTTGGATTGAACATGACGAGTGATGCAAAGGGACAAAATGAAATATTTGAAGATGAAAGTATTAATAAAAATAAAAGTGAAAATGCTAAATAAATTACGTCGTGATCATTTAATTTAACCCTTTTTGTTCAATCCGGCGTTTATTCATTTGCAACTATCAAAATAGTCCAACAGCCATGAAGTCTGCCAGTAATAAAGTATTTTCCATTCCGGTACGTATCTATTACGAAGATACCGATACTGGCGGCGTGGTTTATTACGCCAATTATTTGCGTTTTATGGAACGTGCCCGCACTGACTGGTTGCGGGCGCAGGGTTTTGAGCAAACCGCGTTGGCCGATGAGCATCAAATCGTGTTGGCGGTGAAACAAGCCAATATCAAATATTTAAAGCCGGCTAAGCTGGATGATTCACTTATGGTGAGCGCAAAAATAACCCGTATTGGTAGTGCCAGCATCACTTTTAACCAGCAAGTGAGCCGGGACCGGGAATTGATATGTGATGGCGAAGTCAGGATTGTTTGCCTGGATACAATCACGTTTAAACCAAAAGCGATTCCAGAATTTTTTCTGGATAAAATACATTTAAATTAACAACAATAATATCTAGCAATGGGAGTCAAGTATGGTATCGGCCTCTGAGGGTATCGAATTTTACAAACTGATCATGGAAGCCAGTCTGCTAGTGCAGTTGGTGATGTTATTACTATTAGTGGCCTCACTCATGTCATGGACCATGATTTTCAAAAAATGGTTTGCCATCAAATGGGCCACACGCCAGGCTGCGCGTTTCGAAGAGAAATTCTGGTCCGGTGGTAACTTGTCACAAATGTACGGCGATCTAACACAAAAGGATTCACAGCCCACCGGCATGGCCAGTTTGTTCGTGGACGGGTTCAGGGAATACCGACGGCTGCAACAAGCCAATGCCCCGGCGGGTGATATTCTCAGCGGCGTCCAGCGCGCCATGCGGGTGGCAATGATGCGCGAAGCCGATTACCTGGAAACCAGCCTCGCGTTCCTGGCAACCGTCGGCTCTACCAGCCCTTACGTGGGTTTATTTGGCACCGTCTGGGGCATTATGAATTCATTTCGATCATTGAGTATGTCCCAGCAAGCCACCATCGCCCAGGTGGCGCCAGGCATTGCCGAGGCATTGGTGGCCACGGCCATGGGCCTGTTTGCCGCGATCCCGGCAGTCATTGCCTATAACCGCTATTCCAACCAGGTGGAACGTTTGCTAACGCGCTACGAGGTCTTTAGTGAGGAGTTTTCCAGTATTGTCCATCGCCAGGCCCGGGGTGATCACCAGCCATGAGCGTGAGTTTACGACCTAAAAAGCGCCTGATGAGCGAAATCAATGTCGTCCCGTACATTGATGTCATGCTGGTATTGCTGGTGATTTTTATGATTACGGCGCCCCTGCTTACCCAGGGTATAAAAGTAGAGTTGCCCCAGGCGTCGGCAAAACCTGTTGACACCCAGGACCAGGAAACCCTCGTGGTCACCGTCAATCGCAAGGGCAAGCTTTACCTTGACGACAGGAAAATAAGTAAAAAAAGATTAAAGCAAAAAGTAGCGAAAATATTAAAACTGCGACCCAGGACACCGGTAGTGGTCCGCGGCGACAGGCGCGTAGCATACGGTAAGGTAATCGAGACCATGGTTTTGTTGCAAGAGGCCGGGGTGCCCAATGTTGGTTTGGTGACAGAGAGCCCAAAAAAGAAAAAGCGCGAAAGAAAGAAAAAATAAATGATTGCAAGTCGGGAAAGGTTCAGTGAAAAGAAAGATTCGCGTACTGGTGGGCGTAAGCCTATATATTATGCAGTGGCGATTCACGTGGTGCTGCTTGTTTTTTTGGGATTCAGCGTCCACTGGAGCTGGAAGGATGACAGCGTTAGCATAATGAAGGCCAGGGTAATTGATAATAAACCTGCCCAGGAAAAGAAGGTCGTTAAAACTGAAAAGAAAAAGCAGGTAAAAAAACAAAAAAAACAAGACCAGAAAAAACAAGACAAGAAAAAGAAACAGGCAGCGGCACTGAAACTTAAAAAAGATGCTGATCGAAAACGCGCCGCCAAAAAAAAACGACAACAGGAGGCCGAAGCGCGTAAACGTATGGCCGAAGAATCCTTGCAAGAAAGCCTGGTTGCCGAAGAAGCAGAACGGGCGGAAGCAGAACGCCAGGCACGGGCAAATGAATTCGTTGATAAATACCGGGCCATTATTCGACAAAAGGTCAGCCGTAACTGGGTTCGACCCGGCGGGTCAAGAAAGGGGCTCAAGGTCATTGTTCGGGTCAGGTTACTGGCCAGCGGTGATGTGCTTGAAGTGGCAATTATTCAGTCAAGCGGGGATGCATTATTTGATCGATCAGTTGAAAATGCGGTGCGCAAGGCATCGCCATTACCGATTCCGCAAGAGAAGGATTTATTTGATTACTTCCGCGAAATTGAATTTTTGTTTAATCCCGAGGACAATAGCCGCTAATGCGTAAAACATTATCCATAATTCTTGTTTGTTTGTTCAGCTTGCCTGCCCTGTCGCAGGCAATTTTAACAATTGAAATTACCCAGGGTGAAGCCACGGGACTGCCCATTGCCGTGGTGGAATTTGGTTGGCAGGGCAAAGGCAAAGGTAAAGTACCACAACAGGCACCGCAAAATATTGGCCAGATTATTGAGTCTGACCTAAGGCGCAGTGGCAAATTTAACCCGGTTCCAAAAAAGGATTTTATCTCCCAGCCCCATACCAATAGTGATGTCGTTTTCAAGGACTGGCGTATTGCCCGGGCCGAGGCATTGCTGATTGGCAATGTCACTGAAGTCGCCGGCAAACGTTACCAGGTCGAGTTCCGGTTGTATGATGTATTCAAGCAAACCCAGTTGGCCGGTTTTCGTTATACCGTTTCGGCAGACATGTTACGCCTGGTGGCGCACCAGATTAGTGACCTGGTTTACGAAAAATTAACCGGCGAGCCCGGCGCGTTTACGGCCCAGATTGCCTACGTGACCAAGGAGTACCGTCGCGAACAAGGGCGCAACCGCGTTGTTTTCAAGTTGCAGGTTGCGGATTCTGATGGTTATGGGCCGCGCACGGTGGTGACTTCAAAAGAACCCCTGTTATCGCCAAGTTGGTCTGTTGACGCCAGGCGGCTCGCGTATGTGTCTTTTGAGCATCGACGTCCCATTGTCTATATTCAAAACCTGGCATCGGGTAAACGCCAAAAATTGTCTGGATTTAAGGGCATCAATAGCGCACCGGCATTTTCTCCAGACGGTAAGAATATCGCGTTAACATTATCAAAAGATGGCAACCCAGAGATATATGTCATGAATTTGGCCAATCGACGTTTACAGCGATTAACAAAAAACCGGGCCATTGATACGGAACCGGCCTGGTCCCCTGACGGTCAGCGACTTGTTTTTACGTCGGATCGGGCCGGTAAACCCCAGATTTATATGATGGATAGGGATGGCGCGAATGTCGAAAGAATGACCTTCGAGGGCAGTTATAATGCCCGTGCATCATATTCGCCCGATGGCAAGAGATTAACACTGGTTACGAGGGAAAATGGCAAGTATCATATCGGCGTGCTCTATTTGAATGATCGATCATTGCATGTGGTTACGGATACCCAGTTGGATGAGTCGCCTAGTTTTTCACCTAATGGCGCCATAATCATTTATGCTACCGAAGTCAGGGGCCGAGGTGTGCTCGCCTCTGTTTCGTCAGATGGGCGAATGCGACAGTTGTACCGATTCGAGACGGGTGATGTGAGAGAGCCTGCTTGGTCACCAATTAACCAACAATTAAGATACCAATGAGAGGAGTAGGAGATGAAGAAAGCAATTTGGATGATCCCTTTAACAATACTGGCACTTGGCCTGAGTAGTTGTGGCGGTGACGAGGCAGTAAAACCGGACGTAGATGATCAATCTGGTGCCCAGACTACAGCTGCCGATACTGGTTCTTCAGCTGGTGCAGATTTATTGTCAGAACGCCGTGTTTATTTTGAATTTGACAGCAGTGCGATCGACGGTGAGTACACGGCCATTGTTGAAGCCCATGCCAAACATTTATCCAGCAATTCGAATTTGAATGTCACGCTGGAAGGACATGCCGATGAGCGTGGTACCCGCGAATACAACCTGGCATTAGGTGAAAGACGTGCTCAAGCCGTTGCCCGCATGATGAAGGCGCTGGGCGTATCTGGAAGCCGCATCAAGGTTGTTTCTTATGGCGAAGAAAAACCATTGGCGCTTGAACATAATGAATCTGCCTGGCGCCAGAATCGTCGTGTCGAAATAATTTATTAACTGAGATACTGATACCGTGATATCCATCAGAACACCGCGCAACTTTGCGCGGTGTTTTTCTTTGGCGATAGTTTTGCTGGTTTGGCAAGGTGCCGTGTTTGCGATTGATCGTCTGCCAGATCGTCGTACTTCCAAATCTGCTACTTCAAAATCTGCCGTTTCAAAATCTTCTTCTGGCCAGCTCTCGGCCGCATCTGAATCCCTGGTTGATTTGCTGGGCCAGGTAGACAGTCTCCAGAATGAACTGCAGGAATTGCGCAACCAGTCCGAAGTACAGGCCTACGAGATAGAACGACTCAAAAAACAACAAAAAGATGTCTTGCAGGACCTGGATCAAAGGCTAGGTCGTCTGGAACGGGGCGAGAAGAGTCTTGGCCGTGCCGGGATATCAGGTGCAGCCGGGGCAATAAGCCTCATTGAAAAACCACCAGTGAAAACTGGTACAGGTAGTGCTGCCACTAGTGGTGTTAAATCGGGCAGCAAGGCCGGGGCTACTGGTAAGACGGGCAAGCGACCGGTAACAAAACCGCTTGGCACAAAAAGCAAGCCGGCTTCACAGGCAAAAAAAGAATACGACGCCGCTTTTGCATTATTAAAACAGGGCTTGTATGAAAAAGCCTCCAGGTCTTTTCGATCATTTGTAAAACGCAATCCGAATCACAAACTGGCCGGTAACGCCCAGTACTGGATCGGGGAAGCAAATTACGTCATGCGTAATTTTAAAGTGGCCCTGAAAGAATTTAAAAAAGTACCGGCCAAATACCCGAAAAGTAACAAGGTGGCTGATGCCCAATTAAAAATTGGTTATGTTTATTTTGAGCTTGAAGACTGGAACAAGGCTAGCAAGACATTAAAAAATGTTATCAAGTCTTATCCGAATACCCGGGTATCAAAATATGCTGAAAACAGGCTAGCCAAAATCAAGAAGAGAAAAAAGAAAAAAAAGTAATATTTTCTCCGCACTAAATGCAACTACGTATCACAGAAATATTTTATTCCCTGCAAGGTGAATCCAGGACGTCGGGTTTGCCAACGGTGTTTATACGACTGACCGGTTGCCCGCTTCGCTGCAAGTATTGCGACACCAGTTATGCCTTTAAAGGTGGCACTAAAATGACTATCGCAAGCATCCTGGAGCAGGCGAGCGCTTATAAGACTTCATTCATTACCGTGACCGGCGGTGAACCTTTGGCGCAAACCGGTTGTCATGACTTGTTATCAGCGCTTTGCGATCAAACGGGATACCATGTTTCACTGGAAACCAGCGGGGCTATCGACATATCAGGTGTCGATCAAAGAGTGGAAATTGTCATGGATTTAAAAACACCTGATTCTGGTGAAGCCGAGAAAAACCTCTATTCAAATATCGAATTCCTCAAAAAAAATGACCAGGTAAAATTTGTTATCGGTAGTCGTGATGATTATCACTGGAGTCGTGATTGCCTGGAACAATATAATTTATCCCGATTCGAGGTTTTATTTTCACCGGTACATGAAAAATTGCCGGCAACTGATCTGGCCGACTGGATATTGGCAGATCAACTGAAGGTTCGTATGCAGGTCCAGTTACATAAGATCCTGTGGGGGGACGAGCGTGGCCGTTAACGATAAGTTAAAAGGTGGTTCAGGTAACCCGCCACGGGCGGTGGTGCTCGTGTCCGGTGGCCTGGATTCGGCCACGGTACTGGCAATTGCCAAGGCAGACAATTTTGATTGTTACGCCTTGAGTTTTGACTATGGCCAGCGCCACAAGGCCGAGCTTGTTGCTGCCAAAAAAATCGCCGCGGCCATGGCCGTGAACCAGCACCAGGTCATGTCCCTGGATCTTGCCTGGATGGGCGGTTCGGCCCTGACAGATGATGCGATTCCCGTACCGGCACACGACCAGGCAGACCCTGCACAAATACCCATTACTTACGTGCCTGCCAGAAATACCATTTTTCTGTCTGTCGCCCTGGGATGGGCCGAAGTGCTGGGCGCCAGCCATATATTCCTCGGCGTCAATGCAGTGGATTATTCCGGTTATCCCGATTGCCGACCCGAGTTTCTGGCCCAATTTCAGGCAACAGCCAAGCTTGGGACCCGTGCCGGGGTTGAAGGCCAGCAAATTCAAATTGTTGCCCCCCTGGTGACCCTGACTAAAAAAGAAATCATCACCCGCGGCCTGTCCCTGGGTGTTGATTATAGTCTGACCTTGTCTTGTTATGATCCGGATGAGCAAGGGCGGGCTTGCGGACGATGTGATTCCTGTGGTTTGCGC
The DNA here is from genome assembly GCA_003228915.1 of Acidiferrobacteraceae bacterium. Taxonomy (GTDB): domain Bacteria; phylum Pseudomonadota; class Gammaproteobacteria; order Acidiferrobacterales; family SZUA-150; genus SZUA-150. Next base: position 68,815 of record QIGL01000102.1, on the reverse strand, counting down.
AGGCAGGGCTTTGAACAAGCGGGGACTGATGACCCCACCCAATATCAGTAATAGCCCTATTAGTAGTACTGAAAAAGTCCTGCAGATAGCATTTCTATATGGCAGTCTCTCCAGAAAATCAGTAGAATCCGGCCCCATTGATAATATGACAACAATAACAGGCCCACAGGCCAGACTTGAGAGGCAGTATTTATGGAATTTACCATCCACAACCAGGTGTTACTCATCATTTTTCTCACTGCCGCTGTGATGGGTGCGGTGGTGAACAAAACCAATTTTTGCACCATGGGCGCCGTGTCTGATTGGGTGAACATGGAAGATTTGGGCCGCATGCGCGCCTGGTTACTGGCTATAGCCGTCGCCATGTTGGGCGTTGTGATCCTGGAGGCCGCGGGCACAATCAATTTACCGACAAATACTTTCCCGCCGTATCGAACCGCAAATTTTGCTTGGTTACGTTATGTGCTCGGTGGCCTCATGTTTGGTATTGGCATGACACTGGGCAGTGGTTGCGGTAATAAAACCCTGATACGTGTCGGCACAGGCAACCTGAAATCTGTTTTTGTACTGGTTGTTATTGCTTATATGGCTTATTTGATGCTGTGGGGCGAAGATCCATTTTCTCCCGGCGAAGGTATATTCACTAATTACTTTTTGCCATGGCTTGATCCCACCACTGTCGATCTTGGCAGCAGGGGATTTAATAGCCAGGAACTGGGCGCACTGGTCGGTGGTGCCATGGGTCAAGAGGACACCAGTAGTTACCATACCGGGATTGGCCTGTTGATTGGGTTCAGTCTTTTATACTTCGTATTCAAGTCAGGTGATTTTCGCAGCAGCTTTGATAAAGTTCTCGGTGGTGTCGTTGTTGGTTTGGCGGTACTGATTGGCTGGTATGTCACAGGTGGCAGTATGGGTGTCGAATGGAAAGAATATGCCGATTTTGCCCCGGAGATTCCAAGCCGGGTCGCTGTCCAGTCCTTTACTTTTATCAGTCCCACGGGCGATTCCTTTCGTTATGCGCTACAACCGAGCAAGTTGTCGTTCATTAATTTTGGTGTCATGGCGCTCGCCGGCGTCATTGTTGGCTCGTTTGTTTATTCTATATTCAGCCGCACCTTCCGCATTGAATGGTTTGCCAATAAATCAGACTTTTTCAATCATGCCGCAGGTGGCGTCTTAATGGGTGTCGGCGGTGTGTTATCCATGGGTTGCACCATTGGCCAGGGTATCACCGGGGTCTCAACTTTGGCACTGGGCTCTTTCCTGGTATTTGTATCCATTGTTTTTGGCTCGGCACTGACCATGAAAGTTCAGTTTGCCTTGATGGATGACATCGGCTTTTTTGCGGCCTTGCGGCGTTCTCTCGCAGAAATGAAATTGCTGCCAAAAGGAAGCTAAAACAGCCACCGAAAAAAGCTGGTTTAACAAGGCCAGGTGGATTGAGTTTATCTGATTGACAGTTCGCCACTGGCCTTGGATAATGCCGCCGTTTTTGGTCTTTCCCTTCCTTTGTGGAACTTGAATAATACCAGGGAATATTTTCAGGCGTTCTATCCTGACCAGACAGAGAGTTGCTGGTCAGGCGATTTACCCCACAGTTAACTATCACGGTTAATGCTACGGGGGCGTTAGCTCAGTTGGTAGAGCACCGGACTTTTAATCCGATGGTCGCAGGTTCGATTCCTGCACGCCCCACCATTTTTTTCTTCATCAAAACCCGGGTCAGGTATCAATGACTCTTTTTATAAATCATTTCATCATGCCAAAGGTTTTAGTGATCCAGTATTTTATGCCAGTTTTTCTCTCTGGTGTTACATAGAGCACACAATACGCCTCTGAAAGTGGTGGCAGCTCCCCATTCTGATTTATTCTGTTTCTACCAGATTGAATTATCGCCCGGTGACCACCAAGGGGATGAAAGGCAGCGAGTGCCTGTGGCTGGACAAGGCGATGAAAGAGTGGATTGAGGAGCTGAAAGCAGAGGGGACTAAAAAGTAAGTCTCAGCGGGATAGAAATATGGCATGCTATCTACTAACTAGCTGATTACATGAGCAATATCGTTGATAACTTGAATATGTAGCAATAATAGCTACAATTGTAGCAAGTAAAGCAACACTTGAGGTCTATCGTGTCTTCCAAACTAGCAGAGTTACTTTTCAGGGATTATCGCAGGCGTGTTCTGGGTTTACTACTACTCCATCCTGACAGGCATTATCACGTCCGGGAAATTGCCCGGCTAACCGGGACGGTGGCCGGTACCCTGCATAAGGAGTTGACCCGGTTGGCAGAGGCTGGCGTGTTGATGAAGAAGGCGGTGGGCAACCAGGTTCAGTATCGTGCAAATACCGAGTGCCCGGTTTATGAAGAGTTGAGCCGGATGCTGCTGAAACTCACCGGCCAGGTCATGGAGGAGAGCAAGGGCCAGCAAACGAAGATGAACAACATTGTTGAACAATATCGGAGCCAGATATTAACGATTGCACGTGAAAATGGTGTCCGCAATGTACGGGTGTTTGGCTCGATGGCACGTAATGAAGCCCGGTCGGATAGTGACCTGGACTTGCTGGTCGATATTGAAAAAGGTAAATCGGGTTTGGCGCTGGGCGGGTTCTTGGCTGATGTATCTGAACTTGTTCACCGCAAAGTAGATGTGGTGACAGAAAAATCATTGCACCCCAGGATAAGAGATAAAGTGCTGCATGAAGCGAGAGCGCTGTGAATAGAAAAGGTAAGGAGACCACGAAGGACGACTCGATTTATATTGAGCACATGCTGGACTGTGTCCAGCGTATTGATGAGTATGTTGAAAATAAGGAGCAGTTTTATAGCTCTCATTTAGTGCAAGATGCCGTCGTCAGGAATTTGCAAGTCATGGCGGAGTCCAGTCAGCGTTTGGCTGGTGATGTAAAGAAGACCTATCCGGATATTCCCTGGAAAGAAATTTCTGGATTTCGCAATATCCTTGTTCATGATTATCTGGGCGTTGATTTGGATGCAATCTGGAGTGTCGTGGAGCAGGATCTGCCAAAATTGGAACAGGCATTAACGAAACAACAAGAAAAATAAAATATGGCATGGTAATCACCCCTTTTATAACTGATGCCAAAAGGAAGGGGCACTCCTTTGAGAGACTATTGTCTCTGATTAAAAGTATCCGTTGAAGTGGGGGAGGTTTAATTGTCCACAGGAATAGCAAATTACCTGGGAATTAGTCAACCTGCAATCTCAAAGGCAAGTAAACGGGGTGCGCAATACAGCCAACAACAAGGATTAGAGTGGGGTGAGTTGGTTAATGCTTAAGTTATCGGTGTCCCCTTTGTTGTATGTTCATGACTATTGACCTCATCATTTTTGTATATTATCATAATATACATTAATGATAAGTTTAGCGAATATCACGGGGTTCGATTGGGACGAAGGAAACGTCCGAAAGAACGAAAAGCACAGTGTTTCAATGGCGGAGGCGGAACAGATTTTTTTCAATGCACCATTACTGATACTGGAAGATTTCAAACACAATACTCAGGAACCCCGCTTCCACGCATTAGGTAAATCAGATGATAAACGGCAATTACACATCACGTTTACACTGCGACATGCTGGAAAAAATATTCGCGTAATATCAGCCAGGGATATGCACAAAAAAGAGCGAGCAATATATGAAAAAACGACTTAAAGCGATACCACACTTTGCAAGTGAAGAAGAGGAAAAACGCTTCTGGGAGCAAAATGATTCCTCAGACTACCTGGATTGGGATAAAGCAAGACAGGTGGTTATGCCGAACCTGAAACCGACAACGAAAACAATCTCGCTGCGCCTTCCTCAACATCTTCTGGACTCTATAAAATCAGCGGCACATGCCCGTGATGTACCCTATCAGTCCCTGATAAAAGTATGGTTGCAGGAAAAATTGCATGATGATTAGTTTTTTTATTCCATTTGGAATAAAGGGACACCGATAATTTAAAAAGGTGTTAAAAGAATAAAAGGGGTCAAATTAGACTACCCCCACTTTTATAACTGATGCCAAAAGTAGAGGTCACGGCATGAAGAATTCTAGGCCTGAGTTTTCACTGAAATTGCGGTAAAGTGTTAAAAAAATCCTATGATCTATCAGCCAAGAACAAGAAAAATTTTAGTTTTCCACGGCCAAATTTGATATAAATTTACCAATCGTCAACAACAAAGCAGAAACCAATGTCAATTACAGCCAGGGAAGTCCAGGAAAAATTTGGGGGAGAACTCATAGGTGACCACGAAACAATTTTGACTGGCATCAATAGCCTGGACCATGCCAAAGCAGGCGAAATCACCTTTGCCGAGAAGAATAAACACCAGGATCAAGTTGCGGCATCAGTTGCCGGGTTGGTTATTGTTGGTGAGGATTTTCCCGAGACAAAAAACAAAAATTTATTAAAAGTAAAAAACCCGAAAGTGGTTTTTGCACAGATCATGGTTTTGTACCAGGAAGATGACGGCCCTGCAGAGGGTGTTCATAAAAGTGCAGTCATTGATCCTGATACCGAGATAGCTAATGATGTGGCCATTGCTGAGTGCGTCGTTATACGCGCTGGTGTCAAAGTAGGCAAAGGCTGCCGTATTGATTCTGGCTGTCATATTGGCGTCAATGTGACCATAGGCGAGGATTGCCGGATCGGTCCGAATGTGACCCTGCAGGCGAGGTGCACCCTGGGTAATCGAGTCATTATTCATGCCGGTACCGTGGTCGGTGCCGATGGTTTTGGTTATGCCCGAGACGGTGAAAATCAGGTCAAGATTCCACAGCTTGGCAGTATCGTGATTGAAGATGACGTAGAAATGGGCAGTAATGTTTGTATTGACCGGGCCACGTTTGGCGTCACCCGCATCGGGCGGGGCACCAAACTCGATAACCTGGTGCAGATTGCCCATAATGTGGACCTGGGCGAACACATCGCTATATCAGCACAATCTGGCGTTGCTGGCAGCGCAATTATCAAGAAGGGCGTGCTTGTGGGTGGTAATTCGGCAATTTCTGATCACGTTACGGTTGGTGAAGCTGCGATTATTGCTGGCGCATCAGGGGTTGCCCGGGATGTTGAAGCCGGTGATATGGTTTGGGGTATACCTGCCCATAATATTAAGCAGGTGATGAAAGAGCAGGCGTGTGTTGGCAGGCTGCCCGGGATGATGAAAGATTTGAGAACCTTAATTAAAAATAGTAAAAAACCAGATTAGTTTCCGCATAAGGCGGCGCTGGAGTTGATAAAACTTTTTCGTGTGGCCAGCTACGCTGGACAGGGAGAGAATTAAAACCTTCGATACAAACTGGGAAATTCAAACCAGTGAACAATGCCAAAGCTGATGGCATCGTGATTCAGGCCGTCAGGGTTAAACATATAACGGGTCCAGTTTATATTAAACGCGGTATATTCACCGCCATAAATCTCAACACCGCCACCAAATGCTGGCCCAAAAGATGTCTCCCGTATTTTTATCAGGCCTGCCCCGGTTGGATCTTCATAACGCCAATTCATGTAGGTGCCGCCAGCGATTACGTAGGGCACGACACTTCGAAACGGGAGATCAAATCTCAAAAACGCCGATGTCATTAAATCTATGTTAAATTTTTGCCCGGTATCCAGCTCTACTTCCTGAACCTTGACGTACTGGATTTCGGCAGCAAAAAAATTGGTAAAGTGAAAGCCGAACTTTAGTCCCAGCCCGCTAACTTCGCCATCATTAGAAAATGAATCATTGATTGTAAGTGGGATGGTGGCGCCTAATGCGTCACTATAATCAGTTTCGTATTGGCTGAAATTGGTGCTGTTGGTTTGGAGGTCAATGCCAAAATAAAATCTCGGGGTTTCCCTGCTAAAGTCGCCCTGCGCGTATAAGGAAGGCGCAACAAGCCACATCACTAAAACACTAAATGTGATGATTGCTCGCATAATTATCTCCTTCAGCAGTTAAAAATTGTCTATAAACGCCATAAAAACCACGAATATGTAATTTGAGAATAAGCTAGGGATTTGTCTTTGTAAAGAAAAAATATAAGAAAATTCGTTATATAGCGCAGATACTTCATTTACTTGCTCAAGTTGATGCGGGAAGTAGGGGTATAATCACTAAATAAAGTAGCGAATAAGCCGAATTTTTAGTCCTGGTTATATCCAGCAGCAGTTTGATTTTTTTCTGCCGGGTCTGATCAGACCCGGCCAGGCTCAATTACTTGAGAATATTGCTGGCAATTTTAACCAGATTTGAACAAGTCCTCCCGGATCGGCAGAAAATCGGTCGGATTGATGTCATGGGTGCCGGAGGGCAATACGGCCTTGATTGCCAGTGGTTTACCCTCCAAACCCGGCAGGTCTTCTATTAAATCTATAACTTTAGGGGGTTTCATGGGTATTTTGCTTTCAGTCAGAATCATGACCACCTTGGGTTTCAGGCGCCGTTCGCGGTTAATCGTGGCCACGACACCAATACTGCCCGTGGTCATCTCTACCAGGCTGCCAATGGGGTAAATGCCCATACATTGTATAAATTGTTCGATTAATTTGGGGTCGAAATCCGTATTGCGCCATTCATACATTTTTTTCAGGGCACCATGGGAAGACATGCCCTGGTGATAGGCGCGGTCACTGGTGATGGCATCGTAACAGTCGACAATCCCGCCTATTTTGCCAAAGTGTGAAATCTCCGCTTCTTTCAGGCCCTTGGCGTAGCCTGCACCGGAAGATCGCTCGTGGTGGTAGCGGGCCACGTCTATGGCAACTGTGTGGACGCCAGAGGTTGCCTCCAGGATTTTGACCCCCTCAGGAACGTGGCTGCGCATGATATCAAACTCTTGTTCAGTCAGGCGTCCGGGCTTGTTTATAATGTCATTCGGAACCTTCATTTTGCCGACATCGTGTAATAGCGCACCCAAACCCAGTAGGTTCAACTGTGCTTCATCAAATCCCAGGTGGCGACCAAATGCCAGGGCCAATATTGAGACCCTGAGGCTGTGGAGGGCAGTATATTCATCTTTAACTTTTAGCTGGCCCAGACACACCATGGCGTCCGGGTTGCGGATAATGCTTTGCACCATGTTACCGACGGCTTTTTTGGCGCCTTCAGTATCAATGCTCTTGCCCAGCCGGACGTCATCAAGAATGCTGCGAATAACATTCCTGGTTTTAACGGTTGTTTCGGAGGCGATCTCCAGCTCCTCTTCCAGGGAGGATTTATCCTGGTATCGGGGTGGTCGTGATGCCGAGGAGGCCACGGCGGCTTTCATTTCCTGTTCCAGGCGTCGTGAAGTATCGGCTTCAGACTCCTGTGACATTAAGTCAATGTGCCAGGGACCCAAATTATCGCCATCGCCATCACTCTCGCCAAGACCCGCGCTCACATCAATATCCAGGCCTTGCTCGGTGTCTATGAAGACGTATTCACAGTGTTTGGTTAATTTGGCTATGTCCTCATCATCCATCACTTCAAAACCCTGGAAGAGAAAGGAAGTTTCTATCCAGGGACGATCCAGTTCAAGGATATACATACCTGTCTTGATTGCAGAAACGGGGATCTTTTTTCTCATAAAGTTTTTGAACGCATTTTTAAAGATGGTTTAAATTGCGACCAGTAAACTTTAGCACACGCAGGGAGTGTGCCAATAATTTATACTTACAAAGCAATGAGATAAGCGGGGGAAGCGCTTAATAATAAGCGTTTCCCCCGTATTTTGGGCGAGATTCGTTACGCGCGTTTGTTTTTCATCAGTTCATGAATCATCGGTGTCAGGATGATTTCCATGGCAAAACCCATTTTACTGCCTGGTACCACCAGAATATTGGGTCGCGACATGAAGGAATCACTGATCATATTCTGCAAATAGGGAAAATCCTGTTTTTCCGGGTCTTTAAACCGGATCACCACGAAACTCTCATCCGGGGTAGGGATGTCCCGGGCAATGAACGGGTTTGAGGTATCAACTGTTGGTACGCGCTGAAAGTTAATGTGGGTACGTGAAAATTGCGGTGTGATGCAAGTCACGTAGTCAGGCATACGTCGCAGGATGGTATCAGCAACGACCTCTGGCGAATAACCCCGCTCTGCCGTGTCACGGTGGATTTTCTGGATCCATTCCAGGTTCACGATTGGCACCACACCCACCAGCAGATCTACCCATTGGGCTACATTTGATTTATCAGTGGCGACACCACCATGCAAACCTTCGTAAAATAATAAATCTGTATTGTCTGGCAGGGCTTCCCAGGGGGTAAAGGTGCCAGGTTCTTGCTTGTAGGGCTCTGCTTCTTCATCACTGTGCAAATAGTAACGACGTTCACCCGTCCCGTTTTTGCCATACTGATGAAACAGTTCCTCAAGCTTGTCGAATAAATTGGCATCTTCACCAAAGTGACTAAAAGGTTTTACACCCTCAGATTCAGCCACTTTTTGTTTCATCTCATTGCGGTCATAACGATGAAAACTGTCACCTTCAATAATGACCGGGTGTATTTTTTCACGCCAGAAAATGTGTTCGAATGCTCTTTTGACTGTTGTTGTGCCGGCGCCTGAAGAGCCTGTAATAGCAACAATTGGATGTTTAGCTGACATGAATGTACTCCAATAAACCTAAAATTCGCGAAGGCGCATTCTACAACAAGGTGAGAACCAGATGCCATGGCCAGGGGCTAATTATTGGTTTTTTTTTACTTAAATATTCGATAAAAAACAATAACTTAGGTTTTTTGCTTAACTTTATCCTGATGTCGCTTGAGTGCCAGCCAGGATAATCATCATAATCAACCACAGCCTTAATAATTATTCAGTAACCAGGGGGAACCAGATGCGAAGTAAAGCCAAAGTAACAATGAAAACCTTAATATTTTTAGTTTTTTCAGGTTTTATTGGCGCCCAAGTGCAAGCGGGCGAGGTCACGATAAAAAGGGTTGTTTTCGAAAGCAAAGGCGGCAATTGGACGGTGGCGACCACACTCCAACATCAAGATACAGGCTGGCAGCATTATGCCGATGCCTGGCGTGTGGTTGATGGCAAAGGGAATATCCTGGGCACCCGGACCTTGTTTCACCCCCATGTGGACGAGCAGCCTTTTACCCGTAGCCTGAGTAGTATCAAGATTCCGGTTGCCTTAGACATTGTTTACGTGGAGGCCCACGACAAGAAACACGGCTGGTCTGCTGACAAGGTCAAGGTTCAGCTCAGCAAAAAACAGGGTGACCGCTTTCAAGTAATAAAATGACTGTTGATTTAAAACCATAAGCCAGAAAAAACCCGGCACAAGCCGAATGGCACTAGCTTGAACAAAAAGCACTGTCATGCCGGCCTACGAGCCGGCATCCAGAGAATTAAGGCATTTGAACTCCTTTGTTGTAATTTAAAAGATCAAACCCTGGATTCCTGCTTCCACAGGAATGACGGGGTGATGGAATGACAACCCGCGTCACTCCGGCGAACGCCGGAGTCCAGGGTTTAAGTTTCTTCATACCGGCTTTCGCCGGTATGAAGACATTGGTTATATTAAAAAACCCGGCACCAGGCCGGGTTTTTTAAAGTTTTTTAGTGGGCAGGACTAAATCTTCTTATAACCCGGGTTTGCCCCCAACCCCTTGATTTTTGGTGTATTAAGCTCTTTAACGGAGACTGTTTTCTGGTCCCGTAAGTACTCAGAGACCACGTCCCAAATCATTTTACCTTCCGGTTGTTCCCGAACACTGGCCCAGCCGGCTACGAGATATTTTTTATTGGCATCGAGTGGTTTGCCATTTAATTCCATATCTGTAATACGGCTGCCAATCTTGTTGTTCGGTGCGATTGAGTATTTCAGGCCACCAACCCTGACCATATCACCGCCCATTTGATAGTAAGGATCTGGATGGAACAGGTTGTCAGCCACATCCTCAAGTATGATCTTAATTGTTTCGCCACTAAGTTTGTTTAGCGTGGACTCACCATAAGTAATCGCTGTTTGGTCCATGAGTCTTTCGGTTGTGATGGCATCTCCTGGTAACAAGGATGTACCCCAGCGAAAGCCGGGCGAGAAGGCAATCTCAGCCCCTTGAACCGCTATCATGGCATCACAGATCATTTGATCAAAGGTGCCGTTGAAGTTACCGCGTCGGTAGAGCAGGCTGTCTGTGATCGTCAGGCTCTCTGACAGCTTTTCTTTAAAGGGTGCACGGACCTTGTCGATATAAGCCGACATTTCCGGGTCAGCGGGCAATAGGTTCGAGAACACCGGTAACAAATTATAACGGAAATCCTTCATTTTGCCGTCCCGGACATCAAAATCCACCACGGACAGGAATTTACCATTGGAGCCTGAATTAATGACCACGGTAGTCCCACCCGCATTTTTAACATGTGTGGGGCCAGGAATAGCATCATGGGTATGACCACCGAGAATGGCATCAATACCGGTAACACGACTGGCCATCTTGATATCGACGTCAGCACCATTGTGTGAGAGTACGACAACCAGTGACGCACCCTTGCTTCTTACTTCGTTGACCGTCTCCTGCATGCGCTCATCACGGATACCAAAGCTCCAGTCGGGAATCTTGTACCTGGGGTTGGCAATCGGCGTGTAGGGGAAAGCCTGGCCAATAATTCCAACCTGGACGCCGTTAATTTCGCGCAATGAGTAAGCCTTGAAAATCGGGTCTTCGAATGTGTTATCGACCACATTCTGAGCCAGAAACTCGATACTACCCTTGAGCTCCTTGTTAATAATCTCGAGCACACGTTCGGCACCGTAAGTAAATTCCCAGTGACCGGTCATGATATCGACACCCAGTAACTTGGTGGCATCAACCATGTCCTGGCCATTGGTCCACAAGGCAGTTGCCGAGCCTTGCCAGGTATCGCCACCATCGAGCAAGAGACTACGGCCCTGGCGAGGCCCTTGCATTTGTTTGATCAGTGTTGACAGGTGGGCAAAACCACCAACCTTGCCATATTTGCGGGCCGCCTCTTCAAAATTGAGATAGGTAAAGGCATGGGCCTTGAGTGAATCAGGCACAATCCCGAATTCTTTGAGTAAGGCTTCGCCGACAACATGTGGGGGTTTGCCAAAGGCGTCGCCCACGCCAATATTAATGTTGGGTTCACGATAATAAACAGGCATGAGTTGCGCGTGACAATCAGTAAAGTGAAGCAGGGAAACATTGCCGAATGTCGGTATATCGTAAATGTTGTCGACACCGCTGGAACTTTGGTTGCTGGATTTTTTGCTACAGCCCGATAAATTGACTCCTGCCGCGCTGGCAACAGCCAGCATTTGCAGAAATTCGCGTCGTGAAAAACTCATGTTAGATCCTCCGGAATACCTGAATTGTAATTATCTTTAGTTTTGTCTTTGTTGCTTTATCTGGTGGCGCATAAATACTACTAGGATTTGATGCCGTATCATACGACGTTTTGACTCCTGTTATCATTCCAAATTGACCCAATAAGCAGTATTTTTATTTAAATAAATTTGGCAAAAAAAACCCGGCTCATAATGAGCCGGGTTAGATGCTTGTGCCTGGTAGTGTCTAGAAGCGCTGTGAAGGCGCAGCTAGCGGGATACCAGTACTCATGTAAGTTTCATATACCTCAAGCGCGGTGTATGCCTCACTCTGAGCCTTAAGCGGTTTGGCGCGAACCTGCTTGTTGCAGCCACCATAACGACGGTGCAGGGTACCCAAGCCACCCCATTTAGAGCGATAAACCGGAAAACCAGCGGTGTGTCCCAGGCCGGCACTGAGAATGTTGCCGCCCACTCTTTTACCAGCATTGCCGACATGACAGCTAGCGCAAGAAAAGTTTAGCTGGCCACGTCGTGCCCAGTAAAACTGCTTGCCCTTCTCGTAAACGGCCAATGCTTTTTTGTTACTGAAATCAATGTCAGGCTTGATGCGTTTGCCCCTGGCCATAGAACGGACATAGGCCTCGACCTGGGCCATTTTGCCTTTTTTCAGGTTTTTAATGGGTTTTTTACCCTTTTTAACCAGGCAGGCATTGATATCGGCGATTAAAGTGCGAACTTCATTCTTTTTCTTGTCCCAGCGAGGGTATTTATGGGCAATGCCCCGGCCGCCATTTTTGAAGCAAGTGGCCAGTTTATTTTTATCCCAGAATTTTTTACCTAAGTCGAGAGACAATTCATAAGGCGGGAATTCCATAATAGCTTCCCATTCTGCACGCCGATCAGCAGCAACCGGCAATGCGTACATGCCGTTTCGATACTCGTCAAACTTGATGCTTGGGAACTTCTTCTTAAAATAGCTCCTGAACTCCTTCAGGTCAGACTGCGGGCTGGCTTGCGCTATGGCTGTTAACCCGCTAATCAGACTGAAGGCGGTCAGTGCCAGTATAATTTTTTTCATTGTTGACTCCTCCTGTGGTTGCCCCTTATTCCTGACCAGAGATCAGGCAAGGGGCATTATTCTGTTTCTGGTTTATACGGTTGTTTGTGCTTTGCCGCTTTCACCCTTGTTATCGCTCCAGGTGACTTTCACAGTGGCACCTTTTTTGACGCCAGTAACCCGAATGCCTACCAGCGGGTTTTTGGAGACTGCAGGACCAAGATTTGCATCCGCGACGTCTTTGCCATCAATTTTGAAGAACATCTTCTGGATGTAATGGGCCGGGATCTTTTTCTTGGTCTTCTTGTTTTTACGCTGACCAGTTTCCATTGGATGGTTAACCAGTACCAGGATTTCAGTCGCACCGCCTTTTTTACGGGTCTTGATTTTGGTTAGTCTTGCCATTGTTTATTCCTCTATAAATTCTGTTTTTTGATGAAAAACTGCTTAACCGCCGCAGCCGCCAACAGTGACTTTGATTGTTTTCTTGGCAACATGAAGTTTGCCGCCTGATTTAACGATCACGTGGATCGCTGAAGTTTTACCCATTTTAATGCGGGCACTGTAGAAAGCCGTCGCGCCTGGCAAATCGACAGATGTCGCAAGGGGAGACGGGTTTTTTTCAACAAAAACACCTATGGCTGTAACATTTGCCAGCGTAGTTGATACTGACAATGGGACCACTGCACCATTTTCAGCCTGGATGGGCGCTTTAATTTTAATGGCTTTGCTAGCGGTTACCTTGCTACTGCCAAAAAGGTTTTTGATGCTTTTGTCCAGCTTTTTGGACTTGAATGCACTTTTTGGCCAGGCAGCTGCCAAAACTTCTGTGGGTCGAAGCAGGCCGCTTGTTGCTGCTACGGCAGCAAAACCAGTAGCGACTGAGCCCTTGAGAAATGTTCTACGTCTTATGGTATTCACAACTATTCTCCTAAAAATCGGGTGAGTAATAATGTATTAAGTTTTTAGCAATCAGTCTTTAACAAGATTAAATGCAGTAAAAAAACTATAACGTGTACAAAAATTCGACAATGTTATCGATTTCTTTATCAGACAAGATCTCATGTCTGCCAAAAGGCGGCATGGCTGATCTTTTGTTGACTGATGTTGAGTCGTAAATTTGTTTTCTGAGTTTTGCTTTATCGGGAAAGCGTTGTTTCATGGCAACAAGTGGTGGTGCGATATTACCAGCCTGGAGACGAGTTTTTTCCAATCCCTTAAACTGGTGGCACGCTGCACAATTACCTTTTTTACGATCAGTCACTAAGCAGCTACCCTTAACAACGGCATCACTAGGTGATTTACAGGCTTTCTTGCTTGGCAACTCGCCACCTGCAAAGGTAACTGTAGGAAAAAAAGTGCTGCCAAGGATGATGGCGAGGGCGCTTGCCCCTGCAATTATTTGAGCGGTATACCGCATTTCTCCTCCTAAACTAACTAATTAGTATGTTTTTTATAGGGTAATCCGTTTAACACGGACTTTGTTTCTGGCGGCACCCGCTGTTGGAAAAACAGTGGCCACTGACAGGACGAGTAGCATACATGACTCAGCCGTCAGGGCAAACCCTGCATGACAGTTCTAGTGACAATCATCAATATTGCGGGATACATACACTAATTTATAGGATCCTGTCAGGGCCATCCTGGGCTAGTGGGATTGTTTGGCCTCTTCTGTGGTCCCGGGGCCGTGCAGTTCCCGGATACGCGCCTCAAGCCCGGCCTTTAAGTACTTGTTATCACCCGCAAATTTTATAGCCAGCTGAAATTGTCTGACCGCTTTAAAGGGCGACCCGGTCAGGTAATGATATTCGGCAAGGGCTTGATGACTGGTGAATTTATCACCAATACTACCTGCCGCCTGGGACAATATTTTGTATAAAGCCGGGTCATCGGGACGCTGTTTAATAGTAAATTTCAGAACTCTAATGGCTTTTTTGGGTTTTTTTGCCGCGATCAGGGTTTCAATGTAACTATTCTGCAAGGCCGTGTTCGTGGGTGCTTTTTTATAAGCGGTTTGTATTAATTTTACCGCCAATGCTGTTTTACCGGCCTGTAATTCGTTTTCGGCTTCAATAATTTGATAGTTAATTTGCCCCGGTTTACGGCCACGAAGTTGATCAATAACCGTTCGAGCCTTGTCGTACTGTTGGTTGCGAGTCAGGGCGATGGCATAACCATATTCCTCAGCATTTTTATTGAAATAACGTTTCTGGTCCAGGTTGCTGGCAAATCTTGCCACGGCCGTGCGTGCGACCTCTTCACTTTGGGCGCGAATTTTTGCACGTATATGGTGAAAAGCACTGCTTTGGCGTGATTTTTTGCCCTTGTACCGATCGGCACGATCTTGTGTTTCGGCAATTCGCCTGGTAGTTAACGGGTGAGTCCGGAGGAATTCGGGTAAATTTGTGTCATACAAGCGACTCCAGTTCAGCATTTTTTTAAAGAAGCGGGGCATGGCCTGGGCGTCGTAGCCTGCCTTGACCAGTAACTCTATACCCAGTCGATCGGCTTCTTCTTCATAGGCCCGGGTAAAATTAATTTGATTTTGCGTGCTTCCTGCAGTCGATAACGCAATGGCTGCCGCTCCCGCCTGGGTTTCACCGGCCTGGAATAATAGCAATGCCGCGAGTATGCCGAGCATGGATGCGCCGACGCCTTTCTCCCGGGCCACCATCATGCGTGGAATATGACGCTGGTTGATATGGGCGATTTCATGGGCCAGCACCGAGGCCAGTTCGTCCTCAGATTCAGTTGTCAAAATCAGCCCGGTATTAACGACAATAAAACCACCCGGCACGGCAAAGGCATTAAGTGCTGGATCATCAACAATATAGAAGGAAAAAGGGTGTCGGATACGGTCACTTTGGGCGGCAATACGGTTGCCAACTCCCCGAATATACTGAACTAACTCCGGATCATCGCTAAATTTTAGTTGTTGTATTGCCTGGCGCATGAAATTTTGACCAAGTGCCAGTTCTTGCGCCGGTGAGATTAAGGCGCCCGATGAATCCCCCAGGTCGGGTAGCGCCGTTTCCTGGTGGGCATATAATTTCGTGTTACCAGCAATGAATACCAGCAGCACCAGGCCCAGGAAAATCAGGCCCGTATTTAAGTAGTGTGCGGTTGTTTTAGACATAAAGAATGGTTTGAAATAACTGGTCATCAGGGTACTAGATTGCGGTTTATTTGCTTGTATTTCAAGACGTTATTTCGAGACTCGATTCTTATAAAAAATGGGGGTAAGCTGCCCGCATCCGTATCTTATAATATTCTTATTTTATAATGTATACGGCAGCAAGTTGGAATAAGAATTTCTTGAGGAGAATTAATGTCCAATTTTGATCAAGAGCTCGACGCACGTGGACTCAATTGCCCGCTACCCATATTAAGGGCCAAAAAGGCCTTGAACGACCTTGATGGTGGCCAGGTACTGCGAATTGTTGCCACTGATCCGGGATCGGTGAAAGATTTTCAGGCCTTTACCAGGCAAACCGGTAACGAGTTACTGGAATCCGGTGAAACAGATGGTGAATTTACATTTTTAATCAAAAAAGCGGGCTGACTTGTTAGCTCGCTTTTTTGTTGTTTCGAGGTTTTCTTTAGCATTGGTTAATTTGTAACTCATAATAAAGAAAAAATTAACAGAACTACCAACAGAACGTACCAGGAGAGAAATATGGCAGATAAGAAAATGGCTTTAATCGCAACCAAGGGCACGCTGGATTGGGCCTATCCCCCGTTTATCCTGGCTTCCACAGCCGCTGCCCTGGGTTATGAAGTCGAGATCTTTTTTACATTCTACGGTCTCCAGCTTTTGAAAAAAGACCTCAATCTCAAGGTCAGCCCATTGGGCAATCCTGGTATGCCCATGCCCATGGCCATGGATAAATGGTTTCCGGTACTGGGCACAGCACTGCCTGGCATGGAAAGCGTCATGACCATGATGATGAAACAAAAAATGAAATCAAAGGGCGTGGCCAGTGTTGACGAGTTACGCAGCCTGAGTCTTGAGGCCGGCGTTAGAATGATTGGCTGTCAAATGACGGTTGACCTGTTTGATTTTAAACCAAGCGATTTTATTGACGGTGTAACATTTGGCGGGGCCTCGACGTTTATGGGTTTTGCCGGCGATTCGGACGTGTCACTGTTTGTTTAAAAACCAGACCGAAACATGTTAAGTATGAAGAAAATAAAAAAGAGACAGAAATGTCTCTTTTTTATTGTTTGATTTTTGGTTATTTTAAACGGTTTTGTTAAAAAATGAGTTATTAATATTTTTTAATATTGTATATTGTACTCGTCATAAAAAAAATTTTGTTAGGGTTAAGTAACAATAATCACAGATACATGAAAACACAGGAGGTAAGCTTCCATAAGTAATTGCTAACTTAAGGAATTATTAACTATCACTGATATCACTTTAAAAATAATAAAATCAATAAAATAATAATGTGTCGGTTTGTAGCTCGTAGGACACGGGGTAATATTCGAAACTCCAGGAACAGAATAATATAGGGATTCGGGAATACAACTATCCAGACAGTTAAAGACAAAAAATATTCATTGTGATCGGACTTCTGAGGAGGAGAAACATGCTAAACACGCCAAATATATTTAGTCCAAAAAAATTCAGCACATCCAGACCTGTGCTGAAATCTATACTCGTGCTTGCCACGGCAAGCCTGATGACTATCCCGCAAATCAGCTCGGCCACCAATGGTATGAACATGGAGGGTTATGGCGCGATATCTACAGGCATGGGCGGTGCTGCCATGGCTTACGATAACGGTACCGGGGCAGTCATGAGTAACCCGGCCACGCTGGGCCTGATGGAAGATGGCGAAAGCAAACTGGAGGTCGGGGTCGGTAACCTGAGGCCTGCCATTACATCTGAATCACCAAGCGGAAAAGAAACCTCTTCGGCAGATTCATTTTTTATGCCTGCCGTAGGCTGGGCACAAAAAAAAGGCAGAATGAGTTATGGTGTTGGCATATTCTCCCAGGGTGGCATGGGTACTGAATATGACAATGGTAAGTTCATGACCGGAAATGGTCCGAATCCAACAGCTCCTAATGCTTACTCTGGCCAAACGGTTCGTTCAGAAGTCGGCGTCGGTCGCTTGGTTATCCCCCTTACCTACGACGTGACCAATAACTTTACCATGGGCGGTTCCGTGGATTTTGTCTGGGGTGGCATGGACATACAAATGGATCTCAGCGGTCTCCAGTTCGCCGATTTAGTTGGGCCGAGCTTTGGCGGCAATAACCAATTCGGGACTGTCAGTGGCAGCCTGATAAATACCTTTGGCGGCTTCGTTGCTCCCGGTTTAGATCCTGATGGGGGCGTGAACTGGGGTCGTGTTGATTTTTCTGATAGCAGTGATTTTACCGGGTCGGCAGGCAGTACTGGGCTTGCCGGTAAGTTAGGTGCTGTTTATAAATTCAGCCCGACATTCAGACTTGGTGCTACTTACCAGAGTAAAACAAGCTTGGGGGACATGAAATCATCTGATGCTAACGTGTCATTTAGTGTTAATGCTAATGATGCTGCGGTGGGTACCGTCGGTGCGGCTCGGGTCATTGATCTTAAAGGCAAGGTAAGAGTAAAAGACTTTCAATGGCCTGAAATAATTGGCATTGGTGTAGCTTTCGAGGCGACCCAAAAGCTTTTGTTGGTTGCTGATTATAAAAGGCTAAACTGGTCCAAGGTAATGCAAGATTTTTCCATGGTGTTTACTGCAGATGCAGGCCAGGCAGACGCGACCTCAGGCGCTCAATTTGGCGGTACCCAAATGGACATGACGCTCTACCAGGACTGGAAAGACCAGAACGTGCTGTTATTGGGTGCAGGATATAAGTTCACTGAAGCATTTACCCTAAGAGGGGGCTTGAATCTCGCTAATAACCCGGTGCCTGATGAATACTTAAACCCGTTGTTCCCGGCCATCGTTAAAAATCACATCACCCTGGGCTTTGGCTATGGGTTTACCAAGGCCCACGCCATCGATTTTTCACTGGCATTCGCACCTGCAGTTGATCAGACAACGGATTATGGCCAAGTAACCAATGCTGGTACGGGCGCATTTGGAGATAAAATCGATATTACCCATGGCCAAACGAACTGGCAATTAGTGTATAGCTTTACCTACTAAGTTAATTATTAGAAAGAACTAAGTGAGACAAAAAGGGCCGAAACTGTGTTTCGGCCCTTTTTTTATGCCAGATTTTTAACCGGGCTCTTTACTGAATGGCACTGACTTAAGCCCAGGAGATGTGGAGCAGTGTCATTCCCGTGGCAACGGGAATCCAGGGTATGCCATCGACCGGCCTCGTGAATGTTACCCATGCGACCAACCGACAATGTTTTAAACCTCTGGATTCCGGGTCTGCACTTCGTTTCGCGCAGAATGACGGTGCTTTTTGTTTAAGCCAGTGCCATTCGGCTCTTTACAGGATAAAAACCCCCATAATCAATTATTATTGATTGGACATTGCATGTTGGCCAAACTGTTGCTTGAATTACCCTATATAATGATTAACGAAGTAATTAGACAATAATAAAGAGACAGACCATGAGTACAGCGGCAAGCGCAGCAATCGATGATCCCCTTAAAGTCCTGGGACAAATACTGGCCCTGGCGGTACGCCACAAGGCGTCTGATATTCACATGCGCACCAAGAATCACCCGATCCTGCGTGTCGATGGTGTTTTAAGGCCGGTCAAAGACATTACACCATTTCCGGCTGATTTTATGGAACGACTGGCCCGGACCATGATGACGCCCCGCAATTCAGATGAATTTGATAACAAGCGCCAGGTGGATTTATCCATCGGTTTTAAGGACATTGGCCGGGTACGTGCCAATATTTTTTATCAGCGCGGCAGTATTGGCATGGTGTTACGTGTGATTAGCAGTGTCATTCCCAGTCCCCAGGAGCTGGGTCTGCCGGATATTGTATTGCCCTTGCTCCAGCACGAACGGGGACTGGTCTTGTTCACCGGTGCCACCGGTTCTGGTAAATCTACCTCCCTGGCGGCCTTGCTGAATGTGATTAATGTCGCCAAAGCCAAGCACATTATTACCATCGAAGACCCCATTGAATTTTTATTCACGGAAAAGAAATGCATTATTACCCAGCGTGAAATTGGCATTGATACCAATACCTTTGCCGATGCCATGCGCGCGGCCATGCGTGAAGATCCCGACGTGATACTACTGGGCGAAATGCGTGATCCGGAAACCATTGAAACGGCCTTGACTGCTTCTGAAACCGGCCACCTGGTGCTGTCGACTGTTCATTCACCGGCAACCGCAGAGACCATTTCCCGGATCGTGACCGCCTTTCCACCGGAAGCGCAGCAGAGTGTTCGCGCCAAGATATCCCAGAACCTGCGCGGGATTATTTCCCAGCGCCTGGTGCCCAAGGTGGGCGGCACGGGCAGGACGGTGGCAACCGAGGTAATGACGGTCTCTGCCCTGTGTCGTGAATTAATTCTTGATCCCCTTAAAATGAAAGAATTAGGCGATGTCGTGAAAAAAGGCACCAAGGCCGAAGGTATGATGAGTTTTGACAACAGCCTCTATGACCTGGTCAAAAGGGGCACCATTGATGAAGAAACGGCCTTGCAATATGCCAGTAGCCCGACCGACCTCAAGCTCAAACTGGAAGGGTTTTAGGGCTCATAAAAGTGTCGCCACTGGAGCCCGCGGCTAAACTGGGTCATACTGCTCTCTATAAGAATAATTAATGAATCATGCGCCTTTTATTTCGGCCATGAATTTATACCTGTCATAACACCTGTCATAACACTGGGGGCATCTTATGGCCGATCGTCGGCTTCAAGTATTTCATACCGTTGCGCGTTTGCTTAGTTTTACCAAGGCAGCGGAAACCCTGCACATGACCCAGCCAGCAGTCACTTTTCAAATTCGCCAGCTGGAGGAATTTTTCAATACCCGCCTGTTTGACCGGACCCATAACCGAATCAACCTGACGGCGGCGGGTGAGCGCGTGTTTGAATATTCAGATCGTATTATCGAGCTCTACAACGAAATGGATAATCGTGTCCGCGAAATGACCGGCGATGTCAGTGGCATTCTTGTCATCGGGGCCAGTACCACGATTGCAGAATATGTCCTGCCGAGCCTGTTGGGTGAATTCAAGCAATTATACCCAAGCGTTAATATTCGCCTGAATGTGTCCAATTCCATGGGCGTGGTTCATATGGTGGAAAATAATACGGTTGATGTCGGGGTGGTCGAGTCACCGATTTCGAATAAAAACCTGGCCGTGGAAGTTTGCTGGCATGACCAGCTGGTATTTATTTGTCCGCCTGATCATCCCCTGGCAAAAGAAAAAGTGATTAAACCAGAGGCCCTGGCTGATTTGCCATTTATTATGCGCGAAGAGGGGTCGGGTACCCTGGAGTTTATTCGTAATCATTTATTTGAAAATGGCATATCCCTGCAAGAGTATAATATCAGCCTGGAAGTCGGCAGCCCGGAAGCGGTCAAGAGTGCGGTCGAGGCTGGTCTTGGTATTTCAATTGTTTCAAGTGCGACCGTCCATAAAGAAATAAAACTGGAGACCCTGGCGGCGATTCCCCTGGAGCCAAATCTTGAACGGCCATTTTCAATCGTCCATCAGCGCCAAAAATTTCGCTTGCGCGCCATGGAAGAGTTTATGGAGTTCGCCCGCGATCATTGTGAAAAACGTTCGTCACAAGACGGCTAACGCTTACCCAGTCCATTCGTTACCTGGTAATGGCTAAAAATCTGCAGTCTCGTTTAAAAGAAATCATAAACGCTTTGCCTGAAAAGCAGGCCCGGCAATTACTGGAGTTCGGCGAGTTTCTTTTTCAGCGCTATGGCGAGGATCGAACCGGGCTGGCCCGGCAAGATATCACCAGGCCCGCAACAGAGTCCGTGGTCAAAGCCATCCAGCGACTAACCCAGACTTATCCAATGCTGGAGCCCTCTGACATGTTAAGCCAAACCTCGGAGCTGATGTCACAGAATATTGTCGGTGGCAAACCTGCCAAAGAAGTAATCGATAAACTCGAAAAATTATTTCAGGATCGATATGAAGTCTTGCAGGCGGCTAAAAAAGAAAAAATCTAATCCATGATGTCTGTAGCAGTAGTCTGATTTTTATTTATTTACAAGGCTTCGTTTGCAAAATCCGCCAGGCGCGAGCGCTCGCCACGTTGTAATGTAATATGTCCACTGTGTTGCCATTGGCGGAAACGATCGACGACATAGGCCAGGCCATTGGTGGTTTCCGTGAGATAAGGGGTATCGATTTGTGACAAATTGCCCAGGCAAATGATTTTACTTTCAGGCCCGGCCCGGGTGACCAGGGTTTTTATTTGTTGCGGGCTCAGGTTTTGTGCCTCGTCAATTATTAATAACTTGCGCAGAAAAGTCCGGCCCCGCATAAAGCTAACAGACTTGATGTGAATTCTTTGTTTTAGCAAATCTTCGGTCACTGCCCGGCCCCATGACCCATGTTCCTGTTGCTGGAAGTTTTGCAGTACTTCAAGATTGTCTTCCAGTGCGCCCATCCAGGGGCCCATTTTTTCCTCTTCCGTGCCGGGCAAATAACCAATGTCTTCACCGACGGGTATGGTTACCCGGGTAACAATT
The DNA here is from genome assembly GCA_003228915.1 of Acidiferrobacteraceae bacterium. GTDB lineage: Bacteria > Pseudomonadota > Gammaproteobacteria > Acidiferrobacterales > SZUA-150 > SZUA-150. The sequence continues at coordinate 46,828 of QIGL01000102.1, read as the reverse complement.
ATCTCATTATATATTTTATGTTCCAGGGTCTGTGTCAGCCCGGCCGCAAGGGATAACAGTGTTTTACCGGTGCCTGCAGCGCCAAGTAAAGAGACAAAATCAATTTCCGGATCCAGTAACAGGTTCAAAGCATAGTTCTGCTCCCTGTTACGGGCAACGATTCCCCAAACACTGTTGTTATCCGAGGTGTAATCTTTCGGAGTTTCGATAACGGCAGAATCATTTTTGATTTCTTTGACAATGGCCTGGAAACTGTCGTCTTCAGTATAGATAAATTCATTTGGGTGCCAGCTTGTTATCAGTGGGCCGGTTATTCGGTAGAATGTCCGTCCTTCTTCTTGCCATGACTCCATTTCCTTGCCATGTTCATCCCAGAAATCATTAGCGAGACAGGTTGTGCCTGTGTGCAGTAAATCGGCGTCTTCTACTACCTGGTCACTCGTGTAATCTTCACACTGGATATGTAATGCGTGGGCCTTGATACGCAAGTTGATATCCTTGGTTACAAGGATGACTTCATTATCCGGGTGATGCTTGTCAAGATCATGGGTGATGCCAAGCAGGGCATTATCTGTACCCGCAATCTCCAGTCCGGCAGGCAGTGGACTGCGTGAGGCTTCAACATAAAAGTACAGGTTACCGCCAGAGCTTTTATCCAGCTGTTGGGAAAGCGGAATGCCTTTGGAAATATCCCCGTTTGCAGTTTTTGCCAGGTCATCGAGATAACGGGTTGCCTGGCGGACATTTCTGGCGACTTCAGAAAGCCCTCTTTTGTGTTTATCAAGTTCTTCTAATACAGCAATTGTAATATAAACATCATGCTCCTGGAATCTGAAAATGGAAGCAGGGTCGTGCATCAACACATTGGTGTCGAGGACAAAAATTTTCTTATTAGAAGGTTTCAAAATAAATTAATTTTACGAGTACGAGATAAACCAGGGTCATTCAGGTTTCTTAGATAGACCCAGTATGCATTTAAATTTAAAACAGTTCCACTAGAGGGCTTTAATGACCTCAAACACAGCTGCCACGTGGCCATTAACCCTGACTTTTCTGAATTCTTTTACCAGGGTGCCGGTTTCATCAATAATAAACGTGCTTCTTTCGAGACCCAGGGATTTTTTACCGTACATATTTTTCATTTTAATAACATCATATTTTTTACAGAGAATTTCATCGGGATCGCTGACAAGATCGAAAGAAAATTTATATTTTTTCTTGAATTTTTCATGGGATTCAAGGCTGTCCCGGGAAACGCCCAGTATGATCGTATTGTTACGTTTGAATTTTTCGGCATAGTCCCTGAAGTCTTGCCCCTCAGTTGTGCAGCCTGAAGTGTTATCCCTTGGGTAAAAATATAATACAACGCGGCTGCCCCGCAGTGTTGACAGCTTGAAAGCTTTATCGCCTGTGGTCAGGAGATTGCAGTCAGGGGCTTTATAACCAGTTCTGGGATTATTGGGTGATTTTTTTTGAGTTGCCATGATTTTTTAAAATGAATTTATGCTGATTTTATGTCGGTATTATATACCCATCACGATATGAAGATGTGTCATATATTTATGTTATATAATTAAGTCACTGCTGTCCCGTTAATATAATCTTGATAAGCTGTAATAGTCTAATTATCAGGACAAACAATGTGATACATGATATTGGGACATGAATTCATGCAACCAATAAACGGAGCCATCCCTTCTCCCTTAGGGAGAAGGCCAGGATGAGGGGATATATAAATCAACGCGTTACTTGTAATGACCCCCTCACCCCTACCCTCTCCCTGAGGGAGAGGGAGTTAACGGGACAGCAGTGACAATAAGTAACGATTGAAAGAAACTGTAACTGATATTGGTTTTTGTTATTTTTGGTTTTTTATTATGGCAGAAGATTGCTCACTGATATTTCATTTGTATCGGTAGTCGTCGCGGGCCCCAGTCTCCCGGGGCCGGAAGAATTACGCCCGCAAAACTCGCATTGCAGACCTCGCAGTTTCCTTTCTTGTCCAGGTGCCAGTCAGTGAGCTTATACCAGTCCCGGCCAATTACTTTTTTGCCGCAATGATGACAGTAACTGCTGTCCCCTTCTTCATTGTGGATATTTCCCGTATAGACATAATGCAAACCGTTCTTGAGGGCAATACTGCGCGCCCGTACCAGGGTGTCTGCGGGGGTGGCGGGAATGGCACGCATTTTCCAGTCGGGATGATAGGCTGAAAAGTGCAGGGGAACATCAGGTCCAAGATGATTTTTAATCCACTGGCTGAGGGCATTGATTTCAGTATCCGAATCATTGAGCCCGGGTATTAGCAGGGTGGTGATTTCCAGCCAGACACTGGTTTCATTCTTTATATATTCCAGTGTCTCCAGTACTGGTGCCAGGTGGGCGCCCGTTTGTTTAAAATAAAATTCATCGGTGAATGCTTTTAAATCAATGTTGACTGCATCGATATAACTGAAGAACGCCTTGCGCGGTTCCGGGCAAATGTAACCGGCACTGACCGCAATCGTTTTCAGACCCAGGGTATGGCAGGCCCTGGCAACATCTATTGCGTACTCCATAAAAATAACGGGATCGTTATAGGTAAAAGAAACGCTTTTGGCGCCTGCTGATTTAGCAACAGCGGCAATTTTTTCCGGTGCGGCTTCATCTGCCAGGGTATCCATTTCTCTTGATTTGCTGATATCCCAGTTTTGGCAGAATTTACATGCCAGGTTACAACCGGCAGTGCCAAACGACAGTGTGCCAGTACCCGGCATAAAATGATTGAGTGGCTTTTTCTCAACAGGGTCGACGCAAAAACCACTGGAGCGACCGTAAGTGGTGAGGACAATTTCATTATTTAAACAGGCGCGCACATAACACAGGCCTTGCTGGCCTTCATGTAGTTTGCAGGCGCGCGGGCAAACGTCACACTGGATGCGTCCATCATCAGTTTGGTGCCAATATTTTGTCGGGATAATACTGTCCATTATTTTCTCGAAACTTTATGAATGTGGCGCTATCTTTATCACGCTTACCTATATCATAATGATGATTGTCTGTGGCCAGTTCAAGTTTTAACTGCAATCTCAGTGAATAGAGAATCTTGAATTTCACTTCTCTTGAATTTTACTTCTCTGGCCCCATATCGTTAACTCATCGTGAGCATGAAGGGGGGGGGCGATTGTCGACCGACCGTAGTCCAGCTGTAGCAGGTACTTTTTACCCTTCTAATCCGGTTGCACTGCGCGACATGGTCAGGGAAATGCTTTCAGCATCGGCCGCGTCAAATAATCTGGCAAACGTGGCATTAATAAAAAATCCTGACGCACTCATTGTGCCCCATGCGGGGTATGTCTATTCTGGCCAGGTGGCCGCCCGGGCCTATGCCAGCATTCAACCATCAGCGAATGAAATTAACCGGGTAGTATTGCTCGGTCCTGCCCATAGAGTTGCGTTGCGGGGTATGGCCCTATCTTCAGCAGACAATTTCCAGACACCACTCGGCACTATCCCCCTGGATAAAGCAGCGAACACGCACTTGGGTTCATTGCCCCAGGTAGTCGTCAATAACGATGCCCATGCGCTTGAGCACAGCCTGGAAGTGCAGTTGCCTTTTTTGCAAGAGGTGTTAGGTGAATTTAAACTGGTACCCATTGTGGTTGGCGAGACCAGCCCGGAAGATGTTTATACCGTGTTAAATTTTTTTTCTAATAATGTATCCGGGGATCGGAACACCCTGCTGGTCATTAGCACGGATTTAAGTCATTTTGAAACTTATGAAAATGCAACCAGCCATGATCGAAATACCAATGTATTCATCAAAAACCTGGATTATGAAAATATTAATTACGGGGACGCTTGCGGCCGCAACCCGTTAAACGGGTTATTATATTTTGCCAGGAAAAAAAACCTTCAAATACAGAATCTCGCCCTGCAAAATTCAGGTGACGTATCAGGTGAGCATGACCGTGTCGTGGGTTATGGCGCGTATGTTTTACACTAATTATCAGATATGCTGGCTGAATCAAAAAAATCGGAATTACTAAAGCTGGCACGGGAGACGATTACTCTGGGTACCGAAGCAAAAAAGAATGACATTAATTTCGAAAATTATTCACCTGTATTACAAGAACAAAGCGCATCGTTTGTAACGCTAAAAATTAACAAGCAATTGAAAGGTTGTATCGGCAGTCTCCAGGCCAGGAGACCGCTGGTTCTGGATGTAGCAGAGAATGCTTTTGCTGCGGCATTTCAGGATACGAGATTTGCGCCTGTCATCCATAGTGATCTTGAGTTACTAAGGATTAGCATATCAATATTGAGCAAGCCTGAAAAAATTGATTTTAGTTCCGAAACGGATTTGATTGGCCAGTTAAGACCCCACGAAGATGGCCTTATTTTGCAGGACAACCATCACCGCGGGACATTTCTGCCTGCTGTCTGGGAGTCGTTGGGTGATCCTAACGAGTTCCTGGCGCAGTTAAAGGTCAAGGCAGGTCTTGAAAAAAATTACTGGTCAGGTGATTTGCAAATCCAGCGTTATACAACAGAGAGTTTTTCGGAAAATTAACAGTTGTCGATAGAAAGATCGCATAATATAAATTAAAACACTACATTAGGAGATTAACATGGTTGAAATTAGCACTATTTTTATATTCGCATTCGTTAGCCTGGGTATTATTCTTATTTTACTGGGTGTTAAAACCGTCACCCAGGGTTATGAGTTTACCGTTGAGCGGTTTGGCAAATACACGAAAACACTGCCGCCTGGGCTCCATATTATCACGCCATTCATTGACAAAATCGGTGCGAAAATGAATATGATGGAAACGGTTACCGAGGTGCCATCGCAGGAAGTCATTACCAAGGATAATGCCATGATCCAGGTTGATGGCATTGTTTTTTTCCAGGTGCTTGATGCCGCCAAGGCGGCCTACGAGGTCAATCGTTTATCGCGCGCAATATTAAATTTAACCATGACCAATATTCGAACGGTTATGGGATCAATGGATCTTGATGAGTTGTTATCCAAGCGGGATGTTATTAACGCGCGCTTGTTACACGTGGTTGATGAGGCGACTGCACCCTGGGGCGTGAAGGTAACGCGTATCGAGATCAAGGATATAACGCCACCGAAAGATTTGGCAGATGCCATGGCCAGGCAAATGAAGGCAGAACGAGACAAACGAGCAACGATCCTGACGGCAGAGGGTGATAAACAATCAGAAATATTACGCGCTGATGGTGAAAAACGGGCAGTGATACTGGATGCCGAAGGTCGTCGTGAGGCGGCATTTCGTGATGCCGAGGCCCGTGAACGCCAGGCCGAAGCAGAAGCCAAAGCAACGAATATGGTGTCACAGGCAATCGCCAGTGGTGATATTCAGGCAATCAATTATTTTGTTGCCACTAAGTATATTGACGCGATTAAGGATATCGCCACCTCGCCTAACCAGAAGGTGTTATTAATGCCGCTTGAAGCCAGCAGTGTCATTGGTTCGCTTGCGGGCATCGGCGAGTTGGCCAAAGCGGCATTTGGTAAAGACAAAGCCGGGGGTCAGGCATGATTGAGTTTTTAGCTGCGCTGGAGTTTTGGCACTGGTGGATAGCCGCCGCCTTGCTTATCATTCTTGAAATACTTGCGCCCGGTGCATTTTTTCTCTGGATGGGCATCTCGGCAGGCGCTGTCGGTCTCTTGTTGCTGGTCATACCCACCGTTTCGTGGGAGCTGCAGTTATTTACTTTTACAATTTTATCAATAATCAGTGTTATCGCCTGGCGCGTGTATTTAAAAAACAACCCGATTAAAAGCGATGCCCCGACCCTGAATCGCCGTGGTCAGCAATATGTTGGCCGGGTGTTCACACTCACAGATGCCATTGTTAATGGCGTTGGGAAAATAAAAGTTGATGATACGCTCTGGAAGGTAAGCGGCGAAGATGCCCCGGTTGGAAAGGGTGTCCGGGTTATCGAAGTTGACGGGGCAATACTTCGGGTAGAGTTAGCGAAGCAAGAGGACTAAAATTATGCCGGGTCTATTTGGGCATTACGCAGTTGCTCAGCGGCAATTTCCGGGCTGACCGTGTTCACGAATAAACCGGAACCCAGTTCAAAGCCCGTGGGAATGCTGGTGCGTGGACAAATTTCAAGATGCCAATGGTAGCTGGCATCACATTCCAGGCAGTCACTGGTGTGCGGTAAAGAATGCAGAAAATAGTTGTATTGAACACCGCCTAAAACGGCATCGAGGCGGGCCATGGTTCGGCGCAGCACCCGTGCCAGGTCGTCACGGTCTTCTTCGGTAAGTTGCAAAAAATCCGCCTGGTGTTTGAGTGGCAGGATATGCACCTCCCATTCATAACGACTGGCGAAGGGTTTGATGGCAACAAATTTTTTACCGCGCTCGACGACATATTGGCCAACATCTATTTTTCTTCGGATATGTCCTGACTCACGATCATAAATCGTAGCCTCAAAAGTAAGCGCTTCATCAATGAGCGTACAGAATATACATTGATGTTGTTTCTGAAAATAATTGCGACTGTTCTGGACTTCGGCCAGGACATTATCCGGAATTACCGGCGTGGCAATAATCTGGCTGTGGGTGTGGGGGATGCTGGCCCCGGCCGCCGGGCCAAAGTTTTTAAAAACCAGCACATACTGCAAACGGTTGTCGGAACGATAAAGCGACTCCATGTGATTGCGGTAAATACCGAATAGATTCGATAAATGTTGCTCAGTCATTTCATGGACCGCAAGACCATGATTACTGTTATCAATAATGACTTCATGGCGACCATAGCCATCTATGGTTTGTTGCAGGCCAAACGCCAGGTTTGGCGTCTGGCGGTCATCACCCAGAATTGGATAAAGATTTTCCACGATGCGAATGTCCCAGGGCCCTTGTTCCGGGAAGGTGGTAATGGCCGGGGGTGTCATGTCTTCATTACCGCGGCAAAACGGGCAGGTCTCAACGTGATTTCTGGTTTCACGAGGGGCGGGTTGTTCGGCCTTTTTGGGGCGCATGCCGCGGGCCGTGGCCACCAGCACTGACTCGGTGGGCACAATGGGATTAATGCGAATCTCTCGCAGTTCAGTTTCCGGGTTATCTGTATTATTAGTTGCTGGTTTTTTCATGCTTATGGCTCTTTTTGGCGCTGGAATGGCTTTGGCGTTTACAGCGGGCCAGCCTAGCAGTTATGGTTAAAATTCCTATTAAAAACTATTTTTAGCTGCATCAATATAATCTTAATTTCTTATAAAATTATTGTGGAATATGCTGTTGATGCTGCGTAATGGCGGGTTTGCTTGTCTTTATCAGGGAGGATAAGTACCATGCGGTTTCCCTAATTTATCAGTTTTTCGTGTGTAATCAGATGTTTCAAGGCAGTATGGTCGCTTTAGTTACGCCGATGCAGGGCGATGGTTCTGTTGATTTTCCGGCGCTTGATAAGCTGCTTGATTTCCACCTGGGCAATGGCACCCATGCCATTGTTTCTATGGGCACAACGGGCGAGTCTGCCACTTTGAACATGGACGAACATTGTGGCGTCATCAAGCATACCGTTGATTATGTTAATGGCCGCATACCTGTCATCGCCGGTACCGGCGCCAATTCAACCAGTGAAGCCATTGAGCTGACGACTTGTGCAGCCCAGTCTGGTGTCGATGCCTGTTTATTGGTGACGCCATACTATAATAAACCCACCCAGGAGGGACTGTACCTGCATTACCGGGCCGTGGCCGAAGCGGTGGCAGTACCCCAGATTCTTTATAATGTCCCTGGTCGTACCTGTTGCGATATGTTGCCTGCTACCGTTGCCCGACTATCAGGCATAGATAATATTATTGGCATCAAGGAGGCAACCGGTGACATGGGCCGGGCGCGGGAAATTATGGACAGTTGCCAGGAAGGATTTGAAATTTATTCTGGCGATGACGACACGGCCGTTGAAATGATGCTCATTGGCGGTAAAGGAAATATTTCAGTGACAGCCAATGTGGCACCGGCCAAGATGAGTCAAATGTGCATGGCGGCCCTGGAGGGCGACAAACAGACGGCACTAAAAATAAATGAGCAACTGCAAGCCCTGCATACGAACCTGTTTATTGAGACCAGCCCAATCCCGGTAAAGTGGGCACTGGCTAAAATGGGATTAATTGGTGCCGGCATTCGTTTGCCCCTGACGCCTTTATCGGATGACAAGCATGATGTTATTTGCAAGGCGCTGCGCGCGGCGGATGTATTAAACTAAAATATTGTGATCGGATTCTCAAAAGGGTTGAAATAAACAAGCATGCGATATTCAAATTTTTCACTACTATTAATCCTGCCAGTGCTTGTTTCAGTACTGGGCCTGGCTGGTTGTTCTTCTACACCAGAAAAAGATAAAACGCCCGAGCAGTTGGCGCGTCCCCTGGAAGTGCCGCCAGATTTATCATCGCTGCCCCCGGAAGATTCACTTAGTAGTGGTTTCCTGAACCAACAGGCAAAGTACTCGACCTATTCCGAGAAAGAACAACAAAAGGTTCGCAGTAATGATCCGATCGTAAAACTTACGAAACCACTATTACCTGAATTTGAAGCAGTCAAAATCTACAAAGCGGGTTCACAACAATGGCTGGTTGTTAGAAGTGAAGCTGAGCCATTATGGTTTAGTATTCGAAAATTCATAAAATTAATTGATTTTGAAATTACGGTTCAGACGCCTGAAACCGGCATCATGGAAACAAACTGGAAAACTAAAAAACCATTAGTGTTAGGTAAAACTGCGGGGTTTCTCTCATCTGCATTGGGTAGTTTTTATGCTACAGATAAGCGTGATCAATATCGTTTTCGGCTGGAGCGTGGTGATGAGCCGGGAACAATGGAAGTTTATGTCAGTCACCGTGGCATGGAAGAAGTCCTGGCAGCTGGCGGTTTTGTTGATGCTGCCGAAACCATCTGGCAGCCGCGAGCTTCTGATCCGGAGCTGGAAGTAGAAGTCCTGCGGTTATTAATGTATCACCTGGGAACGTCTGAAGTAAAAGCAGATACTATTGCAAAAGATATCCAGTCACTGGAAAAAGTAAAATTAAAGAAGAATGAAGATAATATAACAATTTTGTGGATGGGTGAAAAACTGGATCGTGCCTGGCGGCGAGTGGGTATTTCACTTGACCGGTCTTATTTCACTGTCCAGGATCGTGATCGTACAGTTTCAATCTATTATGTAAAATACTTTAACCCGAATGCTGAAGCTGAAAAGGGCTTTTTCTCGTCAATCATTGGCGATGATGAGCCGGAAGGGCCACAGTATTACCAGGTAGTATTAAGCAAAGTTGTGGATGGCACAATTGTTGAAATAAGGGATAAAGCAGGCGATACCCTTGAGGATGAAGACGGCCTTCGTATCCTGAAAATATTATATAAACAGCTAAAATAAATACAAATAATTTACTTGGTGACGCAAATCAAACAACCCGCTTTTCGATTTGCATACCTGGGGAGCGGCAGCAAGGGTAATGCTGCGCTTATCCAGTCTAATGGCACCTGTGTCATGCTCGACTGTGGTTTCTCGGCCCGGGAAACTGCAAGTCGATTAACAAGGCTTGATATTGAGGGTAAGCAGATTACTGCTATTGTGCTTACTCATGAGCACAGTGATCACATCAGTGGAGCTGGTGTGGTAGCACGTCACTATCAAATCCCGATTTGGACAACTGCCGGAACCTACAGGGTTATCAAACAAAGAATGGGTGACGTGCCCCAGGTAAATATTTTTGATCCACACAAGAATTTTGAGATTAATGATTTAATGCTCCAGCCATTTCCAGTTCCCCACGATGCCCGTGAACCTGCCCAGTTTGTTTTTACAAATGGCCATCATCGCCTGGGCATCCTGACTGACACGGGTTGCAGTACACCACATATCGAAGCAATCCTGTCAGGTTGCGATGCGCTGGTTATGGAGTGCAATCATGACCTTGAAATGCTGATGAATGGCAGTTACCCGGAAAGTTTAAAATTACGTGTAAGCGGAAACCAGGGCCATCTTGATAATGAAACCGCTTCAGAATTAGTCTCTAAACTGGAAACCAGTAATCTGCAACATATTGTTGCTGCCCATTTGAGTGAAAAAAATAATGAGTCCTGTTTGGCCAAAGAAGCGTTGAGTGATGCCGTTGAATGTACACCTGAGTGGGTCGCTATAGCTGATCAGGAAACCGGCTTGTCCTGGCGAGAAATTAGTTAACAGGAACAAACTAAATGATATTAAAAATAAAACAAGCCTGAGTACTCTCAAGAAATGGATATTATATCGCTTAAAGGCCAGCCTGTTTTGTCAGCTTTTCGTGCCGAACAGTTGCTGTCGTTATTACAAACAAAAGATCAGGACATTACTGAAATCTATGCAGAGTTTTGGCACTTTATTTCCGTAAAGAAATCTCCCGGTAAAACCGACCTTAAAATTCTGGATCGGTTACTCAGGTATGGCCCTGATCGCGAATCAAAAAATACAAATTCAAAAATGTACCTGGTTATTCCCAGGCTCGGGACAATTTCTCCATGGTCTACCAAGGCAACGGATATTGCCCATTGTTGTGGCCTGGATAATATCATTCGTATGGAGAGAGGTATTGCCTGGCATATTGAAACCAAAAGCGGAAAAGTATTACCAGAAGAAAAGTTATCAGAAATTCTTGAGCCCATATACGATCGAATGACAGAAATTGTCACTGATGATCCAGCCCTTCCAGGAAAATTATTCGAAGAAGCCAAACCGGCAGCGCTTACAATAGTGGACATTAAAGCTGATGGTGGCAAAGCATTAATCGCAGCAAATAAAAAAATGGGCCTGGCATTATCTGAAGATGAAATTGAGTATTTGCTGGAAGCATTTAACAGGATTGATCGCAATCCCACTGACATAGAGTTAATGATGTTTGCCCAGGCCAACTCCGAACATTGTCGTCACAAAATATTTAATGCTGACTGGATTATCAATAAACAGAAGCAGCGTGAGACCCTGTTTTCCATGATTCGTTTCAGCCACGCACAAACTCCAGGCGGAACACTGGTGGCCTATTCAGATAATGCGGCAGTTATTGAAGGTACAACCTCGTATCGTTTTTTTTCGAATCCTAAAACAAACGAATACCGTGCCCTTGACGAGCCTGCACATATTGTCATGAAGGTTGAAACTCACAATCACCCGACGGCCATCTCACCATTTCCGGGTGCAGCTACCGGGTCGGGAGGAGAAATCAGGGATGAGGGTGCCACGGGTCGTGGCGCTAAACCCAAGGCTGGTATTACCGGTTTTTCTGTTTCAAACCTGCGGTTACCCGGCGCAACCCGGGATTGGGAAATAGATCATGGCAAGCCATCAAGAATTGCCAGTGCCCTGGAGATAATGCTCGAAGGGCCAATCGGTGCTGCTGCATTCAATAACGAATTTGGCCGGCCAAATTTAGGCGGGTACTTTCGGGTTTTTGAACAGGAAGTCGCTGGTGAAGTGCGTGGTTACCACAAGCCAATCATGTTGGCGGGGGGGCTGGGTAACATTCGCCCGCAACATGTAAAAAAAGAATTGTATCCGGCCGGTACTGTTATCGTGGTCTTGGGTGGGCCTGCCATGTTAATAGGTCTGGGCGGTGGCGCCGCCTCCAGTATGACCTCGGGCAGCAGCCATGAAGACCTGGATTTTGCCTCTGTGCAACGGGGCAATCCGGAAATGGAGCGTCGTTGCCAGGAAGTGATAGACCGATGCTGCGCACTGGGAGACGAGAATCCTGTTTTGTTTATTCATGATGTTGGTGCCGGTGGCTTATCCAATGCGTTGCCAGAACTGATTCATGATGCTGGTATGGGCGGTAAATTTAATTTAAGAGACGTGCCCAATGATCACCCGGGCATGACTCCACTGGCACTTTGGTGTAACGAAGCCCAGGAAAGATATGTTGTTGCCATAGATAATTCACAGCTGGAATTATTTGAAGCAATGTGCAGGCGAGAGCGGTGCCCATTTGCTGTTGTTGGCACTGCCACCGACGATAATCAGCTCGTAGTCGAGGACAGTTATTTTTCTCAAAATATAGAGAAAGATAATAACCTGGATACTGAAGAAAAAAAGCGACAGGCAAGACCCATTGACATGGATTTAGATGTGTTACTTGGTAAGCCCCCAAAAATGACCCGTGACGTAAAACGAATAAAACGAAAATTATCAAAATTCAAAACCAAAAATATTGATTTTAAGGAGGCGGTTTACCGTATTTTGCGACACCCTACTGTTGCCAGTAAAAGTTTTCTGATAACAATCGGTGATCGAAGTGTGACCGGCCTGGTTAGCCGCGAGCAAATGGTTGGCCCCTGGCAAGTGCCAGTCGCTGATGTTGCGGTTACTTGTGCCGGTTACCAGGGATATAACGGTGAAGCCATGAGCATGGGAGAACGCACGCCGCTTGCGTTGATCAACCCGGCGGCAAGCGGGCGCATGGCAATTGGCGAGGCGCTGACGAACATTGCCGCCAGTCGTATTGAAAAACTACCCGATGTGAAACTGTCTGCAAACTGGATGGCACCGGCAGGGCACCCGGGCGAAGACGCGGCTTTGTTTGACACGGTCAAAGCGGTGGCTGCAGAATTATGTCCGCAGCTAGGCATCTCGATTCCCGTGGGCAAAGATTCCATGTCCATGAAAACGGTCTGGCAATCAAATGATGGCGAAGCTCAGTCAGTGACCGCACCAGTATCATTAATTGTTTCTGCCTTCGCACCGGTAATCGATGTACGAAAAACCCTGACACCACAATTACGAACCGATTGCGGTCAAGCCGATTTAATACTTGTCGATTTGGGTAAAGGTAAACACAGGATGGGTGGTTCGATCCTGGCGCAAACCCAAAATGAAATGGGAAGCGAGTCCCCCGATGTGGATGACCCCAAGATACTGCGGCTTTTTTTCCATGTCATCCAGGCACTAAATGAACTGGGCTACCTGCTTGCCTACCATGATCGGTCAGACGGTGGTTTGTTCGCCACGTTGTGTGAAATGGCGTTCGCCGGTAAAACCGGCATTGTGGTTGATATCGACAAACTGGGGCGTGACCCAATCGCAGCAATGTTTACTGAAGAGTTGGGCGCTGTTTTACAAGTACCGCGCAATCATCGTGTAGGCATTATTGGCGCGCTAAAAAAGGCCGGCCTGGTACGTCATACCCATGTTATTGGTACGTTATGTGACGATGACAATATCACTATCCTTGACCGTGGCGAGCTGGTTTTTGTTGATAGCCGGACAAATTTACATCGCGCGTGGTCCGAGACCACCTATCAAATACAGAAGTTGCGTGATAATCCTGAAAGTGCCCAGGAAGAGTTCGATAGTTTGCTGGAGTCTGCTAATCCCGGGTTGTCTGCCAAGCTAACATTTAATCCAGGCGAAAACGTGAGCGCGCCCTTTATCAAAACGGGCATCCGACCCAAGATCGCAATCCTGAGAGAAGAGGGTGTTAACGGCCACATTGAAATGGCTGCGGCCTTTGATCGAGCAGGTTTTGCTGCCGTCGACCTTACCATGAGCGATATTATAGACAGCGGCAAAACGCTGGATGATTTCAAAGGTTTGGTAGCCTGTGGCGGGTTTTCTTTTGGTGATGTGCTGGGGGCGGGCGAGGGTTGGGCAAAATCAATCCTGTTTAATAATCAGGCGCGGGATGTTTTTCAACAATACTTTCACCGGGACGATACCTTCGCGCTTGGTATCTGTAATGGTTGCCAGATGATGTCAAATTTACGGGAATTAATACCGGGAACAGAACGTTGGCCTCATTTTGTCAGAAATTTATCCGAGCAGTTTGAGGCGCGACTGGTGCGGGTTCAAATTCCCGAGAATTCTTCAATTTTATTCCAGGGCATGAATGGTTCAATGTTACCTGTCGTGATCGCCCACGGGGAAGGCCGTGCCGAATTCAGGAGTAACGATGGGGCAGCGGATCTGGTTTTACGCAAAGAAGTTACAGTTTGTTATGTGGATAATTACGATCAATTAACGCAAAAATATCCCGCTAACCCAAATGGTTCCCCCCTTGGCATTACCGGTGTGACAACCAATAATGGTCGTTTTACGATTATGATGCCCCATCCCGAGCGCATGTTCCGTACCGTTACCAATTCATGGCATCCCAATGACTGGGGTGAAGACAGTGCCTGGATGCGTATATTCAGGAATGCCCGGTTATGGCTTGGATAGTTATGAACCTGTCACCCGCTAAACAAGCATCAATTATTATTGCAGCCAGTGCAATCATGCACTTGTTGGTAGCAGGTAATGGCGGGCTTGGTTCTGATGAAGCCCATTATGCACTTTATGGTTATTACCTGGACTGGAGTTATTTTGATCACCCGCCCCTGGTTGGCTGGTTACAGGCAATTATTTTAACAGTGTCTGACAGTGAGTTTGCGTTACGACTATTCCCGATCTTGATTGCTATAGCGACCAGTGCCGCTTTGTATCGACTGGTGCAAATACTTTTTCCGTATGAAAATGAAAAATTACCACTGATTAGTGTGGCCCTGTTTAACCTGGGAATCATGTTCCAGCTAATGGGGATATCCATGTTGCCGGAAGTCCCGTTGTTATTGCTGACGATATTATTTTTAATTTTTTTCCTGCGCGCCCTTGAACATGAAAAATTAACAGACTGGCTTGCAGTTGGTTTGTTCCTGGGACTGGCCGGACTCTCTAAGTACACGGCAGTGACACTGGTCGTTACGATGGTGTTATATTTAATCTGGCAACAACGACTATCCGTATTTCAAAAACCTGGTATCTGGGCGGCCACGTTAATCGCGGCCGTGATAATTTCTCCCGTGTTTTACTGGAACATGAATCATGACTGGATTTCGTTTAGTTACCAGCTCAATCACGGCTTCAAACCAAGACCCTGGTCAATAAAGCTTTTCGGCGCAAGCCAGGGTGCTCAATTTGTTGTTTACACACCGGGCCTGTATATCGCTTCGATTGCGGCATTAATTGCAGCATGGCATGAGCGTAACCATGCCGGCGTCCAGTTATTGGTCTTGTTAGCTGCACCGGTGTTTTTATTATTCGCCTGGGGATCAGGTTTCCAGGCGACCCTGCCCCATTGGACGGCTCTTGCCTGGCTGGGTGTAATACCATTAGCAGCCAGATGGATGTTATGCCATTGGCAAAACAGGGGCGTAAAAATTCTGGCCTGGTCTATCCCGGTAATAGGCCTGCCAATCATTATTCTAATCTTTAGTGAGTTCTTTAACCCCTGGATGCCAGTACCAGATAATAAGCACCCGTTTAAGCAACTCTATGGCTGGGAAAAGGCGGCTGGCAGGGCGATTGAAATTCGTGATCAATTAAATGCAGAAACGACTAAATCAGATCGGCCGGCTAGATTATTTGTCAGTAACTGGAGTTTGGCCAGCCGTCTTGCCTGGTACGCACGACCCAACGCTGTTTTTGTTACTGACAGAAAATTTAATCAATTTAACCTGTGGTACGGTTCGGCCCAGGATAAAGATTGGGGCGTATTGGTTTTGCCGATTCATAGCCGCATGCCAAAAACAAATGGACAAGCAGAACAATTTGAGAGTTGCCTGGAAAAAGAAAAAATGGAATATGTTGTCAACGGCAGAATATTTACGACGTTTATATTTTACATTTGTAGAGATTATCATGCGTAAAAAACAGGATACCGTTGTGCCCTTGAGAGATGCCCGTGTCTGGTTATTGCCCATGGTAATGGCGGCGGTATCCCTGATTGTGCTCGGCATAAACGGCAATAAGGTTTTATTTGCCATGGTCAATACCGCCCAACCAATTCTTGGTGACTTTTTTTGGTTGCATATTACCGTGTTGGGAGATAGCGCGATTTTATTAGTTTTATTGCTGCCATTTGTGGGGAAAAACCCACGCTTGCTCTGGCATATGGTGTTAGCCGCAATCCTGGCAACCATTGTTGTATTATTGCTTAAAAATGGCCTGAGATTGCCTCGACCGTTTTCGGTACTGGGGCCAGAGTCGGTTTATGTAATAGGGCCGGAATTGTCGAAAAAAAGCTTCCCTTCTGGCCATACCGCAGCAGCTTTTACGATTTTGAGTGTACTTTGGCTGCGCGGCGTGTCGATGTTACTGGTCCTGCCAGCGACGATACTGGTCGTTCTGATTGGGTATTCTCGTTTGGTAGTGGGCGCCCATTGGCCGCTTGATGTTGCTGCTGGCGCGCTGTTTGGCTGGCTGGCCGGTGTGGCTGCTGATCGCCTGGTCTTCAGATGGCAATGGGGCTTAACGAAAACTGGCCAGTTATCAGTTGCAATATTACTCGTAGTAGCTTTTTTTTGGGTAATGTTACGACCAGATACAGGTCATGGTTCAACCATGTTGATGCAATATAGTATCGCAATTATAAGTTTACTGGCATCATTACCGGGATTAAGATTATTACTTTCAAATAAAATATAGAATAATGTATTGTAAAGTTTCTGTTGTCATTCCAACCTATAAAGAGGTTAAAAACATACCCCATATAACCAGGGCGGTTAGTGATGCCTTGACTGCTGCTGCAATTGATTTTGAGATAATTTTTGTTGATGATAATTCCGCTGATGGTTCGGAGACCGCAGTTGAACAACTGGCAACAAGTATACCGGTCAGGATAATTGTCAGAAAAAATGAACGGGGCCTGTCAACTGCCGTCGTATGTGGTATTGAACAGGCGGTGGGTGAATTTGTAGTCGTGATGGATGCAGATTTGTCTCATCCTGCTGAACGTATTCCAGAAATGATAGACAAACTGGAAAGCGGGCAGAATGATTTTATTGTCGGTTCTCGTTATGTGAAAGGCGGTTCACTTGATGAGAACTGGGGTTTTTTCCGTCGCTTTAATTCTCTTGTGGCTACCTGGCTGGCGTTACCACTTGCACACATTAGCGATCCCATGTCCGGATTTTTTGCATTTCGCAAAAGCAATATGCCCGAAACTCATCGGCTATCACCCATCGGTTATAAAATTGGCCTGGAGCTGGTGGTCAAGGGTGAATTCAAACAACCGGGCGAAGTGGCAATACATTTTATTGATCGCCAGTATGGCGAAAGTAAATTATCCTGGCAGGAACAGGTAAAGTACTTGCGTCATTTGCGCAGGCTCTACCAGTTTCGTTTTCCATTCTTGTCAGAATTTTTTCAGTTTGCTTTTGTTGGCGCCACAGGTTTTATTATCGACTTGTCTTTATATCTTGCCTTTCAATCCTTGTTCGGTATTCAGCATATTTTCGCCCGTGGCATGTCTTTTTGGGGGGCAGCATCCTGGAACTGGGCCTGGAACCGCCTGCTGACTTTTTCCAATCGTAAAAAAACCAGGAAACGCATCCAGTGGCCGGCTTTTGTCCTGACCTCCCTGGTTGGTTTTGCTTTCAACTGGGGAACCTATGTCGTCCTGACGGAGTATGTCCCTTTCTTCCAGGCACATCATGTTTATGCGCTCATGGTTGGCGTCTTAATCGGATTGGGACTGAATTTTACCTTTGCCCGATTGCTGGTGTTTCGTCCCTTTGAGGATCAAATTCATGATGAAGACAGCCAGGCATGGTCTCGTTCTGGTGACAACAAGTAACAGTCAATAACCGGGCTATACTGTGAAAGAGGACCAAATCTGGCACAAACCTGTTGTCCTTTTGAAATAATTGTCAGTGGTGGCACTTTATTCTGCCAGCCAGTATTCAAAGTACTATAAAAAATCAATGGCTTATATGTACCAGGCGATTTAATGACGGGTATAGAGACTGGCATGATACCTGCAGCAGGTTTCCCTGGAGACTGGATAAACTTAGGAAAATAAAATGAACAAAGCCAGGAAAGCATTATTAACAGGATTTTTTATGGGTTTGGTATGGGTTGTCCCCAGCGCCCATGCCGCGATTTACGTGTATCAATTGCCAGATGGCTCACGGATTATTAGTGACCATGCGCTGAAGAGTAGTGACTACAAACTAATCCGGGCCAGCAAAACTATCGGTGGTGTTGGTGCCCTGGCTGCCAGCAGCAGTCGCCAGGTATTTCGCTCCAGACCTTCTTATTATGATCGCCTGATCATTCGTACTGCCAATGAGTATGCCCTGGACCCGGCACTGGTCAAGGCAGTGATGCATGTTGAATCGGCATTTAACCCTTATGCGACATCGAAAAAAGGGGCGTCGGGTTTAATGCAATTAATGCCAAAAACGGCTGCAAAATATGGCGTCACAGATATTTACGATCCCGTGCAAAATGTTTCAGCCGGCGTCCAATACCTTAAGTATTTAATGGGACGCTATAATAACAAACACAAGCTGGTGTTAGCGGCTTACAATGCCGGGCCAAGTGCGGTCACGCGTTACAAAGGTATTCCTCCCTACCGTGAAACCAGGAGATATGTAAAACGGGTAATGAAATTTAAACGCCGTTATGCGATGCTCGCCCGCTCAGATGTTTAGAATACCAACCCTGATCTGATTTTTCGGGTATTTAACCCGCACGTCTATCATTTGCCAAGTCCAGGTTTTGTCGGTAAGTTGTTTCCGCAACATTCGATAATCGGGTTTATGATTATCGGGTTAATTTAGTGGAAACTACATGGATATAATTGACAAAAAAGTCAAAACAAATTTACGGGCATATATTTTCCAGTCTCTGCTTGCGACGCTTACGATTCTCCTGATTCTCTTGTTTATGGATATAACGGCCCATATCGCAATCATTGCTGTGCTGGGATCCAGTGCCTTTCATGTTTTTACCCGGCCCCGCGCTTATGGTTCACGCCCCAGGCCATTAATTGGCGGTTATGTCATTGGCATTGTTGTCGGCTCGACATCTTTTTACTTGTCCCAGTTACCTGAGATGATGTCGTTACCAGTCTCGACAGATACCGTGCTTATTATTTTCGCGGCTTTATCGGTTGGGGGTGCAATTTTTGGCATGGTGATCACAAACACAGAGCATGCCCCGGCAGCAGGCTTGTCATTGGGTCTGGTTGTTTCCACCTGGAGCTACGGCGATATTCTATTTGTGATGGGTGCAGTTTTATTTATGGCAGTATTACGCCAAATATTGCAACCAATCATGATTGACTTGATGTAGAATGTTTTTTTATGGTTAGGTATTATTCTTACATATAAATTATTTCTATATTATCACAGGGGCATGAATGAGCGACACATCAGACACAAAGGGTAATGAGCCAGGTAGCGCTGACAAGGAAATGCGCGTTTTAAAAGCCATGAAACAAACCTTGACCGGCATAATTAAGGACACAACGACCAAACCCGGACTAAAACATCCTTTGTCAGAATTAACCCAGGAAGATATTCGTCAGTGTCTGATGCTGCTGACCTCGCGGGAACAAGAATTATTTGCTGACAGTAACATCACTGCCAGCATGAAGCCCGGATTTATTGATGAGCCTTCAGATACCGTCGTTGTGCCAATCAGCGATATTAAAATCCGAAAAAAAGATAAGTAATTAAATAATTGATCAAGCAATTCATTACTTTACTTTTTATCTATTTCCAGTAACAGTTTATTAAGCCTTTTCACAAAAGCAGCTGGATCATCAAGTTGACCGCCTTCGCTTAATAATGCCTGGTCGAAAAGAATATTTGCCCAGTCGGCTAACCTTTTATCATCAGCCTCATTGTCAAATTTTTTCGTTAATGGGTGTTCGGGATTAATCTCCAAAATTGGTTTGGCAGAGCTAAAATCCTGGCCGGCTGCTTTTAGAATGCGCTCCATGTTAGCGCCCATTTCATGTTCCTCTGATACCAGGCATGAAGGTGAGTCAGTGAGCCGGTGGGTAACGCGTACATCTTTAACCTTGTCGCCCAGTGCCGCCTTAATGCTATCAGTTATTTTTTTAAATTCTTCAGCTGACGCCTCTTGCTTCTTTTTTTCTTCTTTGTCTTCCAGGTCACCAAGATCCAGATCGCCCTTGGATACCGAGTGCAGTTTTTTGTCTTCGTATTCAGACAGGCCAGACAACATCCACTCGTCAACACGATCGGTTAATAATAAGACCTCAATCCCTTTTTTCCTGAAAATTTCAAGGTGTGGGCTATTTTTTGCCGCAGCAAAGGTTTCAGCAGTAATGTAATAGATCTTTTCCTGCTCTTTATTCATTCGCTCGATATATTCATCCAGGGAGACATTTTGTTTTTCAATATCGTCTTTGGTGCTGGCAAATCGTAAAAGTTTGGCCAGTGTTTTGTTGTTATTCTGATCTTCGGCAAGACCCTCTTTCAAAACGGTACCAAATTCATTCCAGAATTTTTCATAATCTTCCGGTTTTTTTCTGGCCATATTCTTCAGGCTATCCAGAACTTTTTTCACTGAACCGGCACGAATACCGTCAATCTCCCGACTTTCCTGTAGTATTTCACGGGAAACATTCAAAGGCAGATCGCTGGAGTCAATTACGCCACGAACAAAACGCAAATAAGTGGGCATAAGCTGCTCAGCATCATCCATAATAAAAACACGCTGGACATACAATTTTATGCCATGACGGCTATTCCTGTCCCAGAGATCAAATTGGGCGCGGGCCGGGATGTAAAGCAGGGAAGTGTATTCCTGTTTGCCTTCTACCCGGTTATGAGACCATACCAGGGGGTCTTCAAAATCGTGGGCAACATGTTTATAAAATTCCTTGTACTCTTCGTCTTTAATTTCTTTTTTGGGACGGGTCCATAAAGCGGAGGCGCGGTTTACTGTTTCGAGCTTCTTTTCATCCTCTTTACTTTTTTCTTCTTTTTTTGAATCTTCACTTTCAGTTACCATCTTGATCGGCAAGGTAATATGATCAGAGTACTTGCTGATGATATTGCGCAGGCGCCAGCCGTCTGCAAAATCGCTGGCCTCTTTTTTCAGATGCAGGGTAACTTCGGTACCACGATGATCGAGATCAACGGTTTCCAGTGTGTACTTGCCCTTGCCTTCGGAACTCCAGCGCACGCCATGTTCAGGCCCCAGGCCGGCACGTCGTGTGCTTAATGTAACTTTGTCAGCTACGATAAAAGAGGAATAAAAACCAACACCAAATTGACCAATGAGCTTGGCATCTTTGGCCTCGTCGCCGGTCAGGGACTGAAAAAACTGGCGGGTGCCGGATTTGGCAATGGTGCCAATATTGTCAATGACTTCAGCACGGGTCATGCCGATACCGTTGTCCCTGATCGTGATGGTATTTTTCTTTTTGTCGTAATCGACAAGAATCTGCAAATCTGAATCACCCGCAAACAGGGCATCGTCGGTCAGGGCCTCAAAACGGAGTTTATCAGCAGCATCTGAGGCATTGGAGATAAGTTCTCGCAGGAAGATTTCTTTATTGCTGTACAATGAGTGGATCATCAGATCCAGCAACTGGGTAACTTCGGTTTCGAAACCAAGGGTTTCTTTATGTGTATCTGTGGTCATGAAGGCTCCTGCGAATAGGTATTTTGAAAATAAGAGTTAAGAGTGTAGTTTTTAAGTATAAAGTTGATTATTCAGACTGATTCTATTGGGGCTGCCTGGAGATATTTCAAGTGCCCGGGTTTAGCTGTTGATGACGTGGGCATCACTAATTTTAATGCTCTCGAAAACAGTATCTAACCAGCGTCGGAACTTGTGGACAGCGAGTTTTTCATATCCCGCCAGGTTAATATTCGACCTCTCGATTGACGAGGTGATCACGGTCAGGCGGACTGAATCTGGCGTGAAATGTTCTGATAATAATTCCTGTGCCCCGGCCATGCTGGGGCGCACCCTGGGCATGGAGTAGGCCACAGATTGTACCTGGTCAAATTGTACGTGAGAAAATGGTTCTCGAAGTCGAAGCCTTATCTGGCGCTGGGCCCATTCACAAACCAGCCAGCTTATGTGTTCGGCAGTGTCCAGTAGTTCCTGGTCGACACCCTGGTTTTGTTTAAAAAAATCCAGCGCCGGATAATAACCCAGCTTGTTTTCCTGGGCATAACGATTTACCTGTTCAGACAAGCTTGGCCCCATGCCTAATGCTAATTCACCAAATTCCTGTATTAATGTTTCTGTCGATAACACGGTATTGACAGTGAGCGAAACTTTGATGATGGCGATGCCGGCCATGTTACGAATTGGGCGTTCGTAAGTGCGAAAACATGACAAGTAGTTGGTCAGTAATTGGCACCAGTTTTTTTCGCATGACCGTACCAATGGCAGTTGTCCTGGCGAATACGGGTGTAACCACGGCTTCGTCGCAGCGAGCCAGTACCAGCATGGCATGTATTTCATTTTTGAGATTTGGTTGGTTGGCCAACATGGTAGCCAGATTATTATGGTGATGGTCGTTGTTAGCTTGAGTGGTTTCTTTTTGTTCACACAAGATCGCACTTTCAGACATAATTTTTTCTATGTCCTGGCACTTGTCTTGATTTATGCAGGCGTCTGAAAAATATTTTTTCAGTGTATTTAGCAGTATCACGACATCATCTTGATTGGCAGGTTTTTTTAATATTGATTCAGCGATAGCCAGGAATGACTGGCCATCCTTGCCAAGCAGCTTGATGAGAAGCGTGGCAAAATTATTATTATTTTCGCCTGCCTGTATTAGGGTGTCACTATATTGGTTTATATCTGCTCTTGCAGGTTGTGGTTCTGGCAAATTATTGGGCTGTGCTGCCAAAAAACCAATATGGTAAGCTCGTTTTTGTTTGCCTTTGGCCCACAGGTGCTCCCGGGTTTGGTCATCAATCAGGTCGGGCTGTAATACCAGGCGAACCGAATCAATCATGAGTTCTGATTCAGTTTCAAAGGGCAAAAATTCCACTAGATACCGGGCCAGGATTTTACCCATGGGACCAGTAATAACCGCTTCTTTCTCCAGCATACTACGAGCAATAGCGGCACAAGGGTTTGCCCACCAGACACGGCGAGCAAGTTCGTTGGTTAAACCACTGGCACCGGACACCGCGGTGACGGCTTCTGGCTCACCCAGTTTGAGTAACTCCGATAAATTATCATCTCGTGCCTGCCCCATGCGTGTCCATCGTTTCAGGTAAATCGGGTAACCCCCTGGCGAACCCAGGGCATGACCTGATAACAATTCCCTGACCTGTTTTAAATAGATATCGTTGCGACCAGTGGGATTAAGCGGAATTTTCGCTTCGGTTTCACCGGTCAGGGCATAAACAACCATGCGCGAATCATCAATGCGTATGGCATCGAAGGGATTGGCTAGTAAAACATTGAGTCGCAATTGATCTTCGTGTGACAGTTCCATGATGATATTATTTTAATTAATTTAACTGAATCCTGGTGCCAAAGGGTACTTTTGCTTTTCCCTTTACCAGCCATATCACCGGAAAGTTCGGTGTGTTTTCCGGGAACTCGCCTTCGGCATCGGTAAAATAAAGCATCAGGTCCGGGAGTTTGTCCTGTTGCTCTGCCCATTCAAAGGCCGGCGTAAAACGTGTACCACCACCACCTTGCAGGGAGGCCGGTAATTTTAATTCGTCCCAGGGTTCATAGTGCCAGGGGCCATCATCGGCCAGTTTTTCATCACAGGCCTGAAGCGTCACCCGGGCCCGCATCTGCCCTTTGAGCGCATCAACTTCAGATAAAAATTCGTGCATTTCTTTTTGGCCAATCGAGCCGCTGGTATCGAGTATAACGGTTACTTCGACCTGGGCACTATGCAGGCTGGGCAGGATGGCATCGCCCTGGCGTCGACTGGAAGGGCGGGTAAAGCTGTAGTCATCACGGGCCGAGTAATTCATATAGCGTGATAACAACATGCGCCAGGGTAATTGTGGTTGCAGTAAATGATCAACCAGGCGCGCCATGTTACCACCCAGTTTGCCTGCTTGTTGCGCCTGTTGGGCGGCACCGGCCAGTCGTTGTTGCCACTGTACGCCCAGTTGCTCAATTTCATTCTGGTTCAGCGGCGGTGGTTTAGCGGCCCCGGTGGTATTATTTTGGTTGGTTTGATTTTCATCATTGTTGCCGCCATTTCCCCCGCCTTCATTTTGATCATCATTATCATTGGGGCGTTCGTCATGGTGTTGGTCACCACCTTGCGGTTGTTGTTGTTCATCTTGCTGTGCCTGTTTTGGCGGTGGCTGCGAACCTTCACCGTTATTTCCGCCTTCACCCTCATCATATAAATGATCATCCATTGGGCCGTCTTCGGTATTCTCATCAATCAGCGGGTAAATTTCTTCCGCAGTCATGTCTTCATATTCTTTCATGTACAAAACATTGGGCGCGGGAATGAGGCCATCATTGATGAGTAATGGGTTGATAGCAAAATCACAGGCCACGTCCCAGCGTTTTTTTACCCGGTGCTGGCGCCGGGCAAAATGTGACAGGGCACAATGCATTGCTTCGTGGGCCAGGACGAACTGGGTCTGATCCAGGGACAGTGAGTCGATGTAGCTTTTGTTGTAATAAAAATGACGGGCATCCGTGGCCACTGTCTGACACCAGTCAGGGTCCGCCAGTTTTAATGGTAATCGTAACACCAGGGCGCCGAGAAAAGGCTTGTCCAGTATTAACCGGGTGCGGGCTGCGGCCAGTTTTGTTTCGGTATCATGAGACATGTCGGTTATGTCGATTACTCGAACAATTACTCGAACAACATGACATCAGCAATCTTTTTCGCCCAGTTGGTAAATTGGGGCACTTCAAAAAGCGGCTGACCAACTGCCCGGTGCATATCCGATACCAGCATTACGCCCATTTCCCGTTGCGGGAAACGGCCTGCGTAATCAAGAATATGGCCAAACACTTCTTGTGACTGGCCATTATCTTTTACCCGGATAGCGCGACCGACCAGCGCTGCAGCCACGGCATACTGTAAGTCAGTTTCTTTTGGCACCGAGGCTTCTTCACCTTGTACGATAGCGTCAATATCTGGCAGGTTATCGAGATTATCAATAAAGGCATTTAACTCGATACCGGCAGCCGGGCCGACACAAGCCTGTATTGACTCCAACAATAAATTACCACCAGTAAATTTTTGCAATGCCCGGTGGGCAAACTCCCAGGAACGAGGAGAAGGAAAAGCCACGGGATTATGGGCCGGGTCAAAATCAAACAAAAGCTCTGGCCGGAAACGTAAAAAAGCAATCACACGCTCATCAATTTGATGGGCATACGCCCAGGCCACCCAGTCATCCAGGTGGGTATCTACCTCAAAGTGAGAAAATCGATTCGCCAGTGGTGCCGGCATGGCGTAGGTGACACCACGATCACCCTGTCGATTACCGGCAGCAAAAATTGCCCAGCCGTCAGGTACCTGGTATTCACCCAGGCGACGGTCGAGAATGAGTTGATAAGCCGCCGCCGACACGGTAGGTGCAGCCGAGGTAATTTCATCAAGAAATAAAATACCTTCGGGCCCGTGGCGTTCTGCATCGGGCAATATTACTGGCACGGCCCATTCCACACCTTGATCAGAGCGAAAGGGGATGCCACGCAAATCAGTTGGCTCCATTTGTGAAAGACGAATATCAATCACGGGTTTGTCGTGTTTGTTGGCTACCTCAATAACCATCTGTGATTTACCAACACCGGGTGGACCCCAAAGCATGACCGGGGTATGGTGGCCTTCCAGTGTACTCGTAAACTCCCGCTCCAAAACTGCAAGTATGTGTGCCGGTCTCATGCTAACTCCATAAACTTTGAACTTAAATGAACTGTAATCCAGTTATCCAGGGCGTCAATATATCTGGTAAGGGCGCAATTCTACAGGATTGGCCAGATATCTCAGATTTAAGCCAATATTTCACAGGGATCATGTGTTTATCGTGCTTTAAATGGGCTTCTCTGGCGCTAAGATACTGTTTTTAACCATTTTATTGAGTCAAATCAGGTAAATTTTGAATTTACCAGCCATACTGTGATTAAGTATTAGAGCAGAAATTGAGTATCACACTGACAAACACCAGATATGGGACAGGAAATTGCTCAAGGCCACTTTCATAAACACGATTTTTCCGTGTTTGAGTCCCGCTTGGCAACAGAGACACGCTACCTGGCAGAATGTTTTCAAAAGAATGTTTTTGATATTTCCCATACCCGGGCAGGGTTTGAACTTGAGAGCTGGTTAATCGATGATAGTTGCCAGCCAGCACCTAAAAATGAAGAATTTTTAAAACGTATCGATACCAACCTGGTGTCACCGGAATTATCCCGTTACAACATCGAATTAAACAGTCTGCCACGTACCCTGACGGGAAATGTCTTTAATAAAATGTTACGTGAGCTTGAGCATAACTGGACGCGATGTAATGAGATCGCCGGTGAACTGGATGCCGAGATGTTAATCATCGGCATATTACCAACCCTGCAAAGTGACCTGCTGGGTTTAGACACGATGTCCGACATGTGTCGTTACCGGGCGCTGAACGAACAAGTGTTGAGGCTGCGTAAGGGCGAGCCAGTGGTATTGGAAATAGAAGGGCAGGAGCGCCTGCACACTTTTCACGAAAATGTGATGCTGGAATCTGCCGCCACTTCGTTTCAATTGCATTTGCAAGTAGGACAAAGTCAGGCAGCACGGGCCTACAATGCAGCTATTATTTTATCTGCCCCCCTGGTTGCTGCTACGGCCAATTCACCATTTTTATTTGGCACTGATTTATGGGATGAAACACGGATCCCGTTATTCGAACAAGCCGTTTCAGTGTCTTCAGAAAATAATTACAATGAACCACGAGTCACCTTCGGCACGGGTTATGTTAAAGAGTCACTGATGGAATGTTTTACAGAAAACATCAAACGCTACCCGGTGTTGTTACCAGAGATGCTCAATGAGAATCCTGCATACTTCAGTCACTTGTGTTTGCACAATAGTACGATCTGGCGCTGGAACCGGCCTCTTGTCGGTATCGATGATAAAGGCCAGCCTCATTTGCGTATCGAGAACCGTGTGATTCCGGCCGGACCCAGCCTGGTCGATACCATTGCTAATGCAGCACTGTTTTACGGCCTGACCTATATGTTATCCACCGATGAGGTGGCGCCGGAATCCTGCCTGCCATTTGAGCATGCTAAAAATAATTTTTACACCGCAGCCCGTTATGGTCTGGGGGCCCGTATCCACTGGCTCAATGGCAAGGAAATCAATATTAAAGATTTATTATTGACCCAGTTAATTCCCCTGGCCCGTGTTGGGCTGGAAAAACTAAAAATAGATGCCAGTGATATAGAGTTGTTACTGAATATTATAGAAGAACGGGTAGGGTTAAACCGTAATGGCACGGCCTGGCAACAGGCCTTTGTTCGTCGCAATGGCCGCGACATGCAGGCCCTGACTATGGCATATCGTGAACACCAACGTACCGGCAAGCCGGTGCATGAGTGGGGGCTTTGATGTTAAACGTGCTCAATAACTTACCAGAGGCCTTGCTCGGTTGTGAAGCCAGTGACCTGCATAAACATTTGCCGGGGCCTACTCTGATTCATTTGCCAGGGCGAGACAAAACGCCATTATTTTTGTCTGTGTTGTTGCATGGTAATGAGGATACTGGCTGGTGTGCGCTAAGAGCAATTTTCAAAAAATATCAGGATAAAAAGCTACCAAGAGATTTATCAATATATATAGGTAATATTGAGGCGGCCAGGCACAAAGTCCGTTTCCTGGACCAGCAACCGGATTACAATCGTATTTGGCGCATCAATAAGTCTGACCAGACTTTGCCTGAACATAAAATGATGCAACAGGTAACTGACATAATGCGCCAGCGCAAACCTTTTGCCAGTATTGATATTCACAATAATACCGGCATTAATCCCCATTATGCCTGTGTCAACCGGTTGGACCATCATTTTTTTCACCTGGCAACACTATTCAGTCGCACGGTGGTTTATTTCACTCGTCCAGATACGGTGCAGTCTTCTGTATTTTCAGAATTTTGTCCGGCACTGACAGTAGAATGCGGCCAGCCAGGTCAGGCCAACGGTGTTAGCCATGCGACGGATTTCATTGATGCCTGTTTACATTTATCCCGGATCCCTGATCATGATGTCAGTGCCCACGATATAGATTTATTCCACACTGTGGCTGTGGCCAAGGTATTGCCCGATGTGAGTTTTTGTTTCAAGCATGGGAAATGTGACATACGTTTTCCTGATGACCTGGATCACTTGAATTTTCGAGAGTTACCTGCCAATACTACCCTGGGTTGGGTAAACGGCCGTACTGATGTGCCCCTTGATGTGCGTGACGAACAGGGCCGGGAAGTACGGGATCTTTATTTTGAAATCAAAAATAGTGAGCTCAGGTTGCGCGCACCGATTATGCCTTCTATGCTCACTGTAAATGAACGCGCCATACGCCAGGATTGTCTTTGTTATTTAATGGAGCGTTATCCTGTTACTGCTGCAGAAGGCGCAGTAGACTCTACATGATATTCAGGCGCGCCCGAAAAAATTTTATAAGAAAAATTGTGACCACCTTAACTGTAAAACAGGTAATTATCCGAATCACCGTAATTATCTCGATTGTCGAGTTGGTGATTATGTTTTCCCTGGCTTTGATACCACATACATTTGGAACAAGTCTGGAAGTATTTATCGACACCGTAATTCTGGTGATTGTAAGCACGCCCATTATTTATCTCTGGGTTATCAAGCCATTCGTTGTTGCCCGTGACGAAGCATTGGTAAAACTTGAGAGCATGGCCTATAGCGATCAATTAACAGGGTTACCGAATCGGCGTTTTTTGACAAAATATATGGAAAAAATTATTGCTGAGAGTGTCAGGCATGAATTTTATAGTTCGTTATTGCTCCTGGATTTAGATAATTTTAAGCCCGTTAATGATAATTATGGTCATAATGCCGGAGATGCGGTACTTGTAGAAGTTGCCAATCGTTTATCGGCAAACGTCAGGGAAGGTGATCTTGTAGTTCGCATGGGTGGAGATGAGTTTATTGTCGTTCTGGACAGGTTGGGCAATGATGCAGATTTGGCAGGACAAGAAGCATTTGATGTTGCTGAAAAATTGCAGTTATGTTTAAGTCAGCCAATTAAGTTTGAAGGAAAACAGTTCCAAATTGGAACCAGTTTTGGTGTACGTATTTTTGGTATCAAAAAAACAAAAGTCGAAACAATTGTTACAGAAGCAGATACTGCAATGTTCCAGGCCAAGAAATATGGAAAAGGACATATTGTTCTTTTTGAATTATGATTCCAGAATATTAAGGCCGGTTTTTATTGGTAGTTACCTTAATTCTATAATTAATCTAAACTAAATTTAATTAAATAAAGTATCATTCTAAAAACTATGTCCCGCTACCGAGATAGAAAAAAATTATTATATTTATCGGCATCAATATTAGCGCTAGTAGTATTAAGTGCCTGCTCGGAAAAAATAATTGGAGAAAAAGCGCTCCAGTCTATTAAAGAAAAAAAACAACTCATTGTTGTTACCAGGAATGCACCAACTACTTACTATGAGCTGCATGACGAATGGATGGGTTTTGAGCATGACATGGCCCTTGCATTTGCCGAGCACCTTGGCGTCAAAGTAAAATTTATAGAAAAAGAATCTACAGCTGAAATAATTTCAGCCATTACCAATGGCGAGGCACATATAGCGGCAGCTGGACTGACGAAAACGAAAGAGCGAGACGACCAGTTTTTATTCGGGCCGGTATACCAAAAAGTACAACAGCAAGTAGTCTGTCGAAATGGCGGCAAACGACCTAAAAATATTAATGACTTGACTGATGTGCAGATACTTGTTCCGGAAAATACAAGCTATGAAGAAAATCTGATTCGCCTAAAACAAAAATATAAAGAACTGCAATGGCAAACAGGCGCCGGGCTTAACACTGAAATTTTACTGGAACAAGTCTGGTTAAAGAAACTGGACTGTACGGTAGCAGATTCAAATATTGTCGCAATCAACCGTCGTTATTATCCTGAACTATCAGTTCGCTTTAGCCTTACCAAAGCCGAACCTTTGGTCTGGCTTATGAGTCCCAAGGCAAGACCACTGCAACAGGAAATTAAAAAATGGTTTAACAAATTTAAAAAATCCGGTCAGCTAGCAGAACTGGATAATCGCTATTACGGTTATATCAAGATATTCGATTACGTGAATACCCGTGCTTTCGTGCGCAGCATAGAGAAGATCTTGCCGCTTTACCGGGATATGTTTAAACAAGCAGCAAAAGAAAATGACCTGCAATGGATGCTAATTGCCGCCCAGGCCTACCAGGAATCACGCTGGCGAGCTAATGCCAAAAGCCCAACGGGCGTGCGGGGCATCATGATGTTAACGCTTAATACTGCCAGGGGGCTCGGCATCGAAAATCGCCAGGATCCGGCACAAAGTATTAGTGGCGGGGCCAGATATTATGCCAACTTATATCAACGGTTACCCGAAAGCATCAAGGAGCCTGATCGCAGTTGGTATGCATTGGCCGCCTATAACATCGGTATGGGCCATATTTATGATGCCCGCACATTGGCACGCCAACTTAAAAGAAATCCGGATTTATGGCGGGAAATATCCAAAGTATTGCCATTACTATCAGACAAAAACTACTATCCAGGGTTAAAACATGGTTATGCTCGCGGCCGCGAGCCGGTACTTTATGTCCAGAGAATCAGGGATTACCAGGATATATTGCAAAAAACCCTGACGAGTCGATAAATGTTGTTAAAAGGGCCTGCGAAATAAAAAAAACACTGTTAAACAGGGTCGGAAGGTTTAAAAATCGATAAAAAAGAGTGTCAACCCCTATTTTTAATCTAAACTCATAGATATGGCCAGTGTCCCTGAGAAATAGCGCTAATAATGGCCAATCTCAGGTAGCGGGCGCACACATGAAATTGGCTTAAAGTATTATGTTGAATCAAGGGTGAGTGGAGAAAGGCAATGTCTGATGAACATTATAAAGTAGTTTTGAAGGGTTACACCGCCGGTAAAGGTGAGCATTATATTGAGGAAGACCTTGCGAAACTCTTCAAGATATCACATGAAAAGGCCAAGGAATTATTATGTTCTGCGCCGAAAATAATTAAAGAAAATCTTTCGCTTGACGATGCCAAAAAATACAAGGATGCAATTGATAAAACTGGTGCTGAGTGTGATGTAGATGATATGAACTATGATTTTAGTGGTTTATCTATTGAATAATCACGACCAATTCCTGGATCTAATCGCAAGCAGTTGTAATAAAACGAACCCCCCGGCAGGAATCGTTCGCATTTCTGTAAACCATTTTAAAATGCGTGATTAATTATCGCACTTCTGTTCTTTTTATAAATATTTTTCAAAATTCTCCAGAATTAGTGTCCTGGTTATTAGTAAGCGTTGACAGGAAATAGATTGCCCAGCCTGCCTAAATAACGCCTATTTAAATTATTACCGGGTTATTACAAAAGGAAAATATGTTGATATTTAAGAATCTAATATTAATTTTTCTTTTATTGCTTATAGCCGGCTGTGGTAGCAGCGGTGGTGGTAATTCAAATAATCCTGGCCCACCACCGGCACAGGGTACGCGTGTGCTTGGCATGGATATAAAATCTGTGCCAACTGTCAGTTATGCCATGGCGTACGATCAGGCCATGGCGCTGGGCGTGCGCGAGGTCAGTGTGTCTTTGGACTGGGCATCACTTGAGCCTATGGAGGGTAATTATATTAATACCTTGCTCTCTACTATCGATTCTTTTTATTCGATACAAACGGGTGATCTCACACTGGTTCTACGGCCACTGGATACAATTGGGCCAAGCCTGCCCAGCGACCTGGCAGGCAAAGCTTTTAATGACCCGCTGGTAATTACCGCCTTCGGTAATTTTTTGACAAACCTGCACGGTCAACTGACAACACTCAATGTTACTGGCAAACTGAAATGGATTCATGTGGGTAACGAAATTGATGTCAGCCTCGGAAGTGATGCGACCAAGTGGTCTCAGTGGCAAGCGTTTTTTGTGGCTGCTAAGAGCAAGATAAAAAGCCTTTGGGGCGCCAACGTAGTAGTCAGCAGCATTATTCAATTCAGCGCGCTGGAAAATATAGGTGTACGTACGCAGTATTTAAATTTTTTACCCCAGCTTGATAGCGCGGCGCTTACCTATTATCCGCTGAATGCAGATTTTACCATGCGACCACCTGCTACAGTCGCGGCTGATTTTGATTTAATGACCAGCACAATCATCACTAAACCAATCTTACTTCAGGAAAGTGGTTACCCATCGAGCATGGTTAACAATAGTAGCGAGGCCTTGCAGGCCGATTTTATATCCGCGGTATTCAAGGCCTGGGACAAACATATGGATCGGATAAACTTAATCGATTTTACCTGGCAATATGATGTCAACGAGGCCACGGTCGACCAATGGGTTTTGGAGTTCGGGCTGTCTGGCAATGCAGAATTCAAATATTACCTCTGGACACTGGGGTTGAGCAATTATGACGGGTCCGAAAAACTTGCTGTGCAACGCCTGCGTGATGAATTACAGGCCCGTTCCTGGGGGCTGTAATTTAAAAAATAAAAATCGTACTAACCGGCGCTTTAGTCTCACCTGATTGGGTGCGACAATATCGTTATGTCAGCTCTTTACCTCACCCATGGCGGCGGCCCCTTACTCTTAATGGGTGATGTCGCCCACAAGGAATTAATCACATTTCTGAGAAAAATTCCCGATCAGATTAAAAAACCGTCAGCGATTCTCATTATCAGTGCCCACTGGGAGTTGCCACGGCCCACCTTAACCAGTAGTGAGCAGCCACCATTGATTTACGATTACGATGGTTTTCCACCGGCGTCCTACGAACTCAAATATCCGGCGCCGGGCTCAAAGCAGTTGGCAGGCCAGGTTCAGGCTTTGTTAAATGAACAGGGATTCCACGCCGAACTGGATGCCGAACGTGGGTTTGATCACAGTATGTTTGTGCCACTAAAACTAATGTACCCCGAGGCGGACATTCCCTGTGTCCAATTATCGTTAATCAAAGGCCTGGATCCTGAACAACACATAACAATGGGGGCAGCATTAACTTCACTTCACGAGCAAGGTGTATTGATTATCGGCTCAGGCTCCTCGTTTCATAATATGCGCACCATCATGGCCAGCGGTCAATCGAATCAGCCAATTCAATCCGGCAAGCAGAAAAGCATCATTTTTAATAACTGGCTTATGGAAACCTGTACCAGTAGGTCAATCACCGATAACGAACGCTACCAGCGATTAATTCACTGGCAACAGGCACCACACGCCCTTTATTGTCACCCACGGGAAGAACATTTAATGCCTCTGCATGTTTGTCTGGGTTCGGTTACTGGCAGGGCGGCTCAAACGGTGTTTAATGGCGAGGTGTTTGGGTTGGCGATGTGTGGGTTTCTCTGGAGCTGGATGTAATATAAAAAAATTACGAGGGTATTTTCATACCCTCATAACCTATTTTGTAATTATGCTGCAGCGCGACCGGCAAGATACTGCTCCAGTTCTTCTGAGCCACCGATGTAATCACCATTAACAAATACCTGGGGCACACTGGCCTTGCCAGAAACAGCCCGTATGGTTGATTCGCTATAGTCACGATTCAGAACCAGCTCATCAAACTCTAAACCGGCATCACGCAACATGCCTTTTGCCTGAATACAATAAGCACAACCCTCACGACTAAAGACAGTGATGTCCAGCGGCTTGTCCGCGTCAGGCGCAACATAGGCCAGCATGGTATCGGCATCCGAAACTTCAAAGGGATCGCCAGGCACATCAGGCTCAATGAACATCTTGTCTATGACGCCATCTTTCACCAGCATGGAATAACGCCATGAGCGATCACCAAAGCCGAGATCATTTTTGGCGACCAACATACCCATACCACGGCTGAAGTCACCATTACCATCAGGCAAGAAGGTGATATTGTCTGCTTTTTGTTCATTGCGCCATTCGTTCATCACAAAGGCATCATTCACCGAAATACAAACCACCTCATCAACGCCATGTTGCTTTAAAACCGGCGTCAATTTGTTGTAACGCGGTACATGGGTTGAAGAGCAGGTGGGGGTAAACGCGCCCGGCAAAGAAAAGACGATAACTGTCTTGCCCTTAAACACCTCGTCACTACTCATATCTACCCATTCATGATCCTGGCGGGTACGAAATGTCACTGCGGGTATTTTTTGTTTTTCACGATTTTCTAACATTATAAATCTCCTGTTAAGTTGATAAAAAATTATTCTCAGTTGCTATCAAAGCAGTCTACGAAGAGGAGTATGGCCGCAAAGCAGTGATTGTAGAAATCGTTTAAATCAACTATATTGATAGGTATAGACAATCAATTGAGATGGTATTAAGAATCGATGAATTTACGAGTATTGCTATACCTGGTCGCCATTGATGAAGAACGCCATTTTCACAAGGCCGCTGCCCGTTGTTTTGTCAGCCAGCCCACATTGAGTGGCCAGCTAAAAAAGCTGGAGCAGGAGCTGGGCGTATTACTGGTAGAGCGTAATACCCGGCAGGTAGCCATGACCAATGCTGGCTCAGCCGTGGCCGAAATGGCCAGAAAAGTACTGGCCGATGTAAAAGGCATCCAGGAGATTGCCCAGAGTTTTGAAGACCCTATGGCCGGGGAATTGCACGCAGGGCTGATCCCCACCATCGCGCCGTACCTGCTACCAGCCATTATGCCTGCCCTCGGTAAAACCTGGCCAAAGCTCAAGTTGTGGCTCCATGAATACCAGACCTCGGTATTGCTTGAGAAGCTCCGCCGCGCCGAGCTGGATTTTTTGATACTGGCCCTGCCGGTGGAAACCGAAGAATTCAGCGAGCTGGAGTTATTTAAAGAGCCTTTTCTGTTGGCAGTCCCTGCGGGCGAGCCACTGGCCAGCCAGCCAATGATAACCATGGGCGATCTCAATAACCGTGAAATGCTATTACTGGAAGAAGGCCACTGCCTGCGTGACCAGGCGCTGGATGTTTGCTTCATGGCCGGCGCCACAGAAAACGCAGCCTTTCATGCATCCAGCCTGGAAACCCTGCGCTTTATGGTAGCCGAGGGGATGGGGCTAACGCTCATGCCCGAGCTTGCAGTGCCCAAAAAGCAATCAAAAAAAGATGCGATACGTTACCTGCCATTCGAAGCACCCAAACCCAGCAGACGCATCGGCATGTTGTATCGCAAGGGGAGCTATCGTGCGGAGGCGTTCAGGAATATTCAGGGGTTAATTCGGGAGCGGGTTGGTGACCTTTAAGTGACAGAACCATATTACACACTGACATCGAGAGCTAAAAAACTTGGCGATTTATTGCTGCTGATGTCGTCACTCCAGCACGACATACCTCGTCATTCCATCATTATCTGCCCGTCATACCCGTCATACCCGACCTACCTCGTCATCCCCGTCATCCCCGTCACTCCAGCACGACATACCTCGTCATTCCATCATTATCTGCCCGTCATTCCCGTGGAAACGGGAATCCAGAGTTTTGTTAAAAAAGACAGGAATTTCACACATATCGACATACTTTCTTGATTTCACGCAACTCTAGTGCTAATTTGATCTATATAGAGATCACAAAGATGTATTATGAGTTATATATAGACCAGATACGTAAATATGCCTAAATCAAAGACACGCACCTATTCCCTGTATAGCCGGGAAGCAGTACAGCTCATAAGCAATCTGATCAGGATTGCCAGAAAAGAGCGCAAGCTTACAACCCAGGAGGTTGCTGAGCGTGCAGGCATCTCAAGAGGGCTACTTCAACGTATAGAGAAAGGTGATCTAAAATGTGAGATCGGTGCAGTATTTGAAGTTGCCACGCTTGTTGGCGTCAAGCTGTTTGATGTCGATGCAACAAGACTCACAAGGCATATCCGTCAGACTGAAGATAAATTGGCATTACTGCCTAAATCCGTGCGCAAAAAAATAAGGGCGGTAGATGATGATTTCTAACGCAGCGCATAACGAAGCCTTTGTCTGGATTTGGCTGCCACAGGACACAGCGCCTGTGATCGCAGGTAAGCTTGAAGCCGATAATGGCAGCCTTATGTTCAATTACGGCAAAAGTTATTTGGAGCGCGCTAACAATTCAGGGCCAGGTACAAAACAGGCAATATCTATTTATGAAAAAGAGCTGCCATTAAGGGCAGGTGTTTTGCCTTTGCTGGATGGTCTTAACATGCCTGGATGTATTAGGGATGGTGCGCCAGACGCATGGGGACGGCGTGTTATTATTAACAAAAAGCTGGGACTGAAAGGCGCGGATACAGATACAACCCGGCTTGATGAGCTAACTTATCTACTGGAATCTGGATCAGACCGTGTTGGCGCGCTCGATTTTCAATTGTCACCAACCGAATATGTGCCGCGCTCATCTGTCAATGTTGCGCTAGACGAGTTATTAAAATCAACCGAACGTGTTGAAGCAGGCGTTCCGCTTACGCCGGAATTAGATCAAGCCCTGTTTCATGGCAGCGCGATTGGCGGTGCCCGACCAAAAGCACTCATTGAGGCTGAAAACAAAAAGTATGTCGCAAAATTTCCTTTAAGCTCTGATTTATACAGCATCGTCAAGGCAGAATTTATCGCCATGAGATTGGCAAAGCATGTCGGTTTAGAGGTGGCCCCTGTTAAGCTCAAGAAAGCATCCCGTAAAGATGTTTTGCTGGTTGAACGATTTGATCGCAAGAAAGTAAAAAATGGCTGGCAACGTCAGTCCATGATTTCAGCATTAACACTGTTTGGTCTTGACGAAATGATGGCAAGATATGCCAGCTATGAAACCCTTACAGAAATTATTCGCCATAAATTCACAGCACCTGCCGCTACGCTGAAAGAATTATTCTCGCGTTTAATTTTTAATATCTTATGCGGCAATACTGATGATCATGCGCGCAACCATGCGGCATTCTGGGATGGAAAAATGCTCTCCCTAACCCCCGCCTATGATATATGCCCCCAGGGCAGAACTGGTAATGAAGCCTCGCAGGCCATGTTAATTGCTGGCGATAATCGCATGAGCAGGATTTCAAGCGGCATAGATGCTGCCCATCATTTCCTGCTCTCAAAAGAGGAAGCCCTGGCTATTTTTGAGCATCAAAAAGAAATAATTGAGAAATACTGGCAAGAAGTTTGTGATGAGGCCGAGTTAAGCAAAGTGGATAGAAATCTTTTTTGGGGACGACAGTTTTTAAATCCTTTTGCTTTTGAAGGCTTGAATAGCAAGAAATAGCAGCCAGGTATGAATAGGTGCTGCTAATTTCGGAAGCGCGTATCACACAACCCAATATCACAAGTCTCGTCATTCCAACATTATCTGCCCGTCTTTCCCGTCTTTCCCGTCATTCCCGTGGAAACGGGAATCCAGATTTTAGACAGAAAACGCCGCCTTTCATGCATCCAGCCTGGAAACCCTGCGCTTTATGGTAGCCGAGGGGATGGGGCTAA
This sequence comes from Acidiferrobacteraceae bacterium, assembly GCA_003228915.1. GTDB lineage: Bacteria > Pseudomonadota > Gammaproteobacteria > Acidiferrobacterales > SZUA-150 > SZUA-150. The sequence goes on along the minus strand of QIGL01000102.1, from coordinate 9,416 downwards.
CGCTCATGCCCGAGCTTGCAGGCCCCAAAAAGCAAACAAAGAAAGATGCCAAACCCAGTAGACGTATTGGATTGTTGTATAGAAGGGCAGTTATCGTGAGCAGGCGTTTAGGAATATTCAGGGGTTAATTCGGGAGCGGGTTAGATTTATTGAGGCCACTGTTGCAACCATTCCAAGGTAGGTTTGATTGGAATCTAGCAGAATTTTTGTAAGAACGACCTAATTTTAATTGAGGTACAGGTAAATTTTTATAGAAGATTGTGTAACGAGAGAGTATTCTACTAGCTGGTGAAGTATTAAGTTAAGCAGCCACGTATTCTATTATACCCAACAAGAGTAATTCTGAATGAAAAATTTAAAAAGTAAGTGGATATCGTTTATTGGTATTGCTTTGGATCCATGGACTCTCGTGCTGAGTATCGGGGTACTGCTGCTATTTTTATTCTCAATTGATCAGACAGACAAGAAAATTACTTCGCTTTTGTTTGTTTTAATTACTGCAGCATCTGCGATCTTGGGTGGTCGAATTACAAAACATTGGGTTGATATTTCAGATGGTGGAGTTGTTGTTGCTCGTGGTAAGTCGGCAGTCCGTAGTCTTAAATTATTATTACGAAATATTTCTGCACTTGAGAAAAGAGTTTCACTTTTTATAGGCAGTGATGGAGATATTAAAATTCATCCTGAAGTCACGAAGAGAAATTATGAAGAAATAATAGCAATATGTAACGTATTAGAAGAAGAAACTGTTAATTCTGTAGAGAATTGGACGGATATTGTGCCAGAAGCAGATATTAAAACTCAGATTGGTTTAATTAGTGATTTAAAGCAACAACTAGATGGAAGGGGAGAAGAGTTGCAAAGTTTAAAAAATGAGCTAGTTGAGAAAAAAGGAACATCAGAGGATGCGCGCAAAAGGCTTGATGATGAAGTGAAAGAAAAGAAAAAACAAATAGCTGTTCTTGAAAAGGAATTATTGGACAAAAGGATTGGCTTAGGCGGTTTTGGAGATTTTTTGGATAACAGACACGTAGGTTTTGGAATTTCTAGGCCAGCCAGCTTGGGACTAACTCGACCTACAGGATTAGGTCTACATGATCCAGAACTTGGGTTAAGACCTAGCTCAATAATAACAGATGTGTCTGGTGGTACGAATGTGACGGAGAATCCAAAGAAAAATTAAATAATTACGTGGTCTCTAGATATAAATTTGTGAGAATGCTGACTCCATTAAATACTACAAATTGTTAGGCTCACTCGCACAGAATATAAGTAAGTTATCCTTGAGGAAGGAAGAATAATGGAACACAAAAAGTTCTCAAGAGTTGCGGAATCACTAAGAAAATTTCAGAGAGCTGAACTTAAAGAATTTGAGGCTGAGCTCGGCGATAGACCCGTCGACGCTGTTTATGTTGACCCTCTTGAGAATAATGCCGTCCTAGACACAGTTCTTTCTGGCAACACGACATTTTTGTTTGGACGAAAAGGCACCGGAAAGAGTACGATAATAGCTAGAGCACAATCAGAGATAAGAACTAAAAAGGAATCTCTGTCTGTCTACTTAGATGTTAAATCTATTAACGAAAGCTCACAAACATCTGACGTTCTATCAAAAATTCCAGATGGTTATGAGTTTGATAATGAAGTAATACAGCCGCACCTACTTAGGAAATCATTTTTAATCGAGGTGTTCTCAAGGCTCATAGATGAATTAGATGGCATCTGTAAAAAAACAGGGATTGTTGATAGATTTTTAGGTAAGCATTGGAAGTACGAGGATCTGCAAAGAGAATTAAATAAGCTCAAGGAGCAGGTTAGAAGTGGAATTATGAACGAAACCGAAATTCCGATCTTGCAATCTATAGAAAATGAGGCCAAAAATAGACATCGATCATTAAATAAAAAAGATGAGTCGGCTGAAGTTAAGGTTTCAGCAAACCCTGTTCTTCCAACAGGCAGCTTCAACCTAAGATCAGGTAGTGTCGATGAGGTGCTTGATGATGATGAATTATATTCTAAATATTCAAGCGCCGTGTTAAGAACCTTCCCCTATCAAGATTTCATTATAAAACTTTCGTCATTATTGGATGAACTTTCTTTTTCAAGTCTGATTGTATTTTTTGACGATTTCTCAGAGCTAAATTGGATTGATCAAAGGTTATTTGTCGATGTTATACTTGCGCCGCTGAACAATACTAGTGATGAGAAGATAAAACTAAAGGTGGCTGCTTACCCAGGGCGAGTTTATTACGGAAATATAGACCCAGGAAAAATTGACATCATTAACTTGGACTTTTTTAACCTGTATAAAAGCAGTGAAGTTCAGACTATGGAGGAAAAGGCCACTGACTATACTAAGAGGCTATTAGAAAATAGGTTTCGATCTTTTGGTATTAACCCTGTTGATTTCTTCTCATCAGCAGTGGAATTAAAAGAATATTACTCGCTACTATTTCAGGTTTCCTTTAATGTCCCTAGGTTAATTGGCCATATACTTCACACTTGCTATCTTGATCAAATATCTCGAAGTGAAAAAATAACCTTACAAAGCATTAGGCTTGCCTCAAAAAAGCATTATGAGAAAGTGCTATCTGCTTATTTTGATAGAAAAAACCGTTTTGCTACTGAACCTTTTTCAAGAAAGCTAGACCGTCGCAATCAACAAATTCTACTGGAAAAGCTGACTTCGGAAGCTGGGTCATTAAAATCAAAAATCTCAACAGGTGAAGTTGGAGGGAAGTATTTTGAAAGATTAAGTAATCCTCCCGTGAGTCACTTTACAATTTACCCAACATTAGAGCCCATGTTAGCTTCATTGGAGTTGAATTTTCTAGTCACAAAATACCACGAGATGAGGAATAAATCTGGCGAGGATGTATCCGTTTACTGCTTGAATTATGGCCTATGTGAAGACAAGAGGCTTGCGTGGGGTTATCCCAAGGGTCGTCGAGATGATCGTAGCTATTTTGTTCAAAGATGCTTTTCATTTAATAGTGTTATTCACCAGTTTCTTGCTTCAACAGTGACTATTAAATGTGATATATGTGACGCAACATACCCTATAGAAGATAGAGATAAAATAAAATACTTCGATTGGCAGTGTAGAGAATGTAAACAAGGAAGATGTAGCGAAGTGTCTTTGTCCGATGACTATATAAATGAATTGCAAACACTAAATGACGATTTAAAACTCGAAGAGGTTGAGCTGGACATACTGGAAGTATTGTATTCAGAAGATAGAGAAATGCGAGCTGGGGAGGTTTCAGCGCTAATTGATAAGTCACATCAATTAGTGGGGTGGCGTACGAAAACATTAAAAGACATAAATCTTGTTGACAAAGAAATTAAAGACAATGTTACTGTCAATAAGATTACCGATCGTGCAAAAGAAATATATTTTGGAGAAAAAGCCTAACAAGCACTTCAAATATATTTAGGGCCAGAGTCAAAACTCAGTATCCTTGGGTTATGAAATAGATATTTAGTGTCAGAGTCAAAACTTGATTTTTGTTAAAGAAGTTTCTGCTCTGATTTTAAATATGTTAAATATAAAGTTGTCGTCTAACAAATTGCCCCAGTCGGACGGCTTTACAGCCGCTGGCCTTAATCGTCATGTGCTACAAGGCATTTTTTAAGCGTAAGTGTTTATGGAAAGGTCGAAAATCTTTATCTGTATGAAGAAGTGATAATTTATTTTGAATACAAAAAGTAGCAATTATTGTATCTACTGTCTTCCTGACGGTAATGCCTTTTTTTCTTAGTAGTCTAAAATTATCAGCGCTCTTGATAGCAATATTAGTATCTAGCATATTGAAAATGGTTAAAGAGGTGAGAAGGCTTTTAGCCGTTTTGTAGTCTTTGTCATTTCTGAAGCCCTGGAGAACTTCTGCCAATATAAGATCACCCGTAGATATTGGTTCGGCTCCTAGCAGTGCGTCAAGTTTTTCGACTTCAGGGGAGGAATTACCGTTAAAATAATCAATCCAAACGCTCGAATCGACGAATATCATCTACTGGCTCTTATTGCTTTGAGGTTGCCAGTCCATTTCAGTTTGCCTTTAAATTGCTTAATATTTTCTTGTTTTTTTATCTTAATCAAGGCTTTAAGGCCAAGCTCAACTACTTCACGTTTTGTTTTTGTCTCAGAGAGTTTAAGAGCCTCGTCCATGAGTTCATCATCTATTACAATATTTGTTCGCATGGCAATCACCAATGTGTATAATTCAACTATATTATACACATTTAAGCATATTGGAGTTATAAATTCAACGTTTCCGACCGCAGGCTTTCAGTATAAAGCAGCCCCCCCATAAAGCGCAGATTTGTGCTAGTTATTCTTCCTTTTTCTCTGCTTTAGGTTTGACCTTCAGCTTGAGCTTGTCTCTTCTTTTGCCCTTGTCTTTATTTTTCTTCTTTTTAGCCGCTTTCTCGGCTTTGGTTAATTTTGATCAACTTTAGGCTTAAACTTTTTTGGTTTTTTATCTTTCGCTTTATAATCTTTACGATCGCCACTTCTCGGCTTACTTCCTCTCGCATCACCACCACTTGATTCACGGGATATTCTTAATGCCTGGCCCACGACCCTGGTTTTTTTCAAGTCATTGAGTTTTTCTCTTGGCATGCCATCGGGTAAATCAACGGTGCTGTAGCCATCGTGAATGACAATGCGGCCGATGTCTTTGCTATCAAGTCCGGCTTCATTGGCTATGGCGCCAACAATATTGCCCGGCTGTACATCGTGATCATGACCGACTTCAATACGATAACGGGCCATACCGGCATCGGGATGTCGATCTCTGCCGCCGCTTTTTCTTGGGCCACGCTCACGATCCCGGCCGCGATCGTTACGTCCAGGGCGATCATCGTCCCAGTTCATTTTTGATTGTCGCTCTGGTTTATTGCTGAGCAGGAAGGGTGTCTCGCCCTGCAGCAGCTGGGCCAGGGCGGCGGCGATTTCCAGCGCCGGGACATTATGTTCTTGCTGGTATTGTTCAACCAGGGGGAAAAATAAGCCCAGTTCTTCCGTGGCCAGTGCATCTGTAATCCGTTGTTTGAATTTGACAACGCGCTGATCATTAATCACTTCTGTAGAAGGCAGGCTCATCATTTCAATTTTTTTACGGGTGGTTTTTTCAATGGCATGTAACAGGCGTTTTTCCCGTGGAGCGACAAACAAAATGGCATCACCGGTCCGACCGGCGCGACCGGTACGACCAATGCGGTGAATGTAAGCTTCCGCATCATAGGGAATGTCAAAATTAATCACGTGGCTCACACGTTGGACATCGAGACCACGGGCGGCGACATCAGTCGCCACCACGATATCCAGCTTGCCTTTTTTTAATTGCTCAATGGTGCGCTCACGTTGTTTTTGTTGTATGTCGCCATTCAGTGCTGCGGACGAATAACCCCGTGCCGCCAGTTTTTCGGCCAGGTCAACCGTGGCGGTTTTGGTACGGACAAAAATAAGAATGGCGTCAAAATCTTCTGCTTCCAGGATGCGGGTTAAGGCATCCAGTTTATGGACACCGCTGACAGGCCAGAATCGTTGGCGAATGGCATCGACCGTGGCGGATTGACTCTTAATCGTAATTTGTTCGGGTTTGTTTAGATATTTTGTGGCAATGCGACGAATTTGTGACGGCATGGTGGCAGAGAACAGGGCGATTTGTCTATCGGACGGGGTTTGTTCCAGCACCCATTCCACGTCATCAATGAAACCCATACGTAACATTTCATCGGCTTCGTCCAGCACCAATGCCTTGAGAAGATCCAGTTTCATGGTGCCTTTGCGCATATGGTCCATGACCCGGCCGGGGGTGCCCACGACCACGTGGACGCCGCGTTTCAGTGCGCGAATTTGGCCGCTGTAATCCGAGCCACCATAAACTGGCAACACATGGAAACCTTTAATGTGCTTGGCGTATTTTTGAAATGCTTCCGCTACCTGGATGGCCAGTTCCCGGGTCGGGGCCAGCACCAGGACCTGGGGGGTTTTTTGTTTTAAGTCCAGGCGAGATAAAAGAGGCAGGGCAAAGGCCGCGGTTTTGCCGGTACCGGTTTGGGCCTGACCAATAATGTCTTTGCCAGCCAGTAATATGGGTATGGTTTGTGCCTGGATGGGGGAGGGGGTTTCATAACCCACATCGTCCAGCGCTTTGAGAAGAGAATCCTCCAGTGCCAGATCCTTGAATGTGGTGGTGACGTCAGTAGTCATGATTTAGTACCTTAAAAATTAAGTGGCGTATTTGGAAACCAGGCTGGTTGGTTCCTGCCCGCTCTCGAGGGCCGCGTAGTGTACCGGTTTGTATGTTATGTTGCACCTTTATATATAGAGTATATGCCGTGAGAATCTGGGTTGATGCCGATGCCTGCCCCAAGGTAATAAAAGAGATCCTGTACCGGGCGGCCGTGCGCATACAAAACCAGTTGATACTGGTGGCAAACCAGCCTTTAACCGTTCCCCGTTCACAATACATCGAAACCCGGCAAGTCGCGGCAGGTTTTGATGTGGCCGATAATTATATTGTCCAGCAATGTCAGGTGGGCGACCTGGTCGTTACTGCCGATATTCCCCTGGCGGCCGAGGTGCTGGAAAAGGGCGCGGATGCATTGAACCCCCGGGGCGAGCTTTATATTCGTGAGACCATACGCCAGAAACTTACCATGCGAGATTTTATGGATGAAATGCGGGGCACCGCAGTTATGACGGGTGGTGGACCGCCACCACTCAATCAAACTGATCGGCGCGAGTTTGCCAATGCGCTTGATAGGTTTTTAAATAATTAATCTGTTTTTCAGTAAATCATTTAATTACTGGCCACGACTTCTACGACTATGGGCTGACTGCCGACACTAACATTTTGTAAAAAACCGATGGCACCGTTATTCGGATTCAAGATATAAACAGACACACTATCCGAGCCGGTATTGGCAACATAAATAAAGTTTCGTTTAGGGTCGATAGAAACCCATGAAGGGCTGGTTTGTGTATTTTGTTGATTAACCTTGTCGGGAACCAGAACACCAAATTCGTTTCTGGTAAAAGCTGTGACCTTGTTAGAAACTTTATGAACAACAAATATAAATTTTCCAGTGCGATCAAATTTAATATGATAGGGATAGTTGATGGTGATGGAAAATTCACCGCCAGTTGTACTTCCAGTTGCCGTAATATCTCTACACGTTAATCGATGGTCTCCTGCAAAACCACTTTTCAGATTTGTGTCCAGTTGACAGAATTTGTTAGTAGTTGGACTAGCTGCCACCGACGTTGTACTCAAACCGACAACAGTAGTCGAAAACCCGCCAGTGAGCATGCCCGTAGTAGAATTTATTAAGTAGGCCGAAATTCCACCTCCAGGTGTTGCCAAATCAGCACGGCCAACATAAAGAAAACGACCATCCCTTGTGATCTCCAGTTGTTGTGCATTGGCCGCTATACCTAAAACAGACAGCTCTGTAAGTACGTTAGTTATCGGGTCACGTTCATATATATAGATTGAACTAGGAGTATTGTTTGCCACATAAACAAATCGTTTATCAGGAGAAATAGCCACGTCCATGGGGGTAGATCCTGTTCCTCGGCGATAGGCCTGGGTCAGGGTGCCGGTGTTCCTGTCAACTTTATAAGTAGTGATGCTCGGCGAACCAGAATTCGTTGTCAGGACAAATGCCAGTGTTTTGTCCTTACTGAGACGCAAGGTATTGGGGCCGCTGAGAGTGTTAATATCAGGACCAGTTGGCATCCATGTATTGGTATCTACATCTATCTGGTATGACGAGATAGTGTCATCGCCCTGATTGAGCACTAAGCCGAAATATTTTGTCGGCGGTTGAGTATCTGGTAAGCCACTATCGCTGCCCTGGCAGCTTGTAAGCAATATCACCAGCAGCACTGTGGCTAGCCTGTTTTGCATCAACATTCTGAATCCTTTCCTATTCGCGTATTTATAGCCGGGCAAATATATCAGATATTTAACAGGGATGTAGCTCCGAACGTGGGCAAAATAGATATTTTCCAAAAAAGCCCGGCACGAAACCGGGCTTTTGATAGTTAAATATTTTTCTGGCTGGAAAAACCAGGTTAATATAAATTTACAGCAACCCTTGGGCGGCGATCATTATAACCCCGGCAATAACGATATAAACTACTTCAATTATAATCGCGGCCCCGCTTTTATTTACGAAACCACTGGATGCCGCGACAAAAATTGCCACAGCCAGAATCGCAATTATGGCGGTGAACAAGGCATTGCTGGTAGCGGTAATGCCAACAACCGTTGCCAGTAACAGGAACGCCGTAAATTGCGCAACCAGGGCGAACACGGGTGGTTTGGTATCACTGTCCAGCAGCCCATTTTTTACCAAAAACTTTTGGGCTATACCATAACCAGCAACCAAGAAACGAGACGATCGCACCAGCAAACACTGCTAACCAGTTTACGCTTGCAAAATTTTCCATACCATTTTCCTCTGCTTAATTATGCGCTTACCGTTGCGGCAAACATATTATCGAGTGCTTTCAAGATTGAAGTCCAGCCACCTTCGTGATCGGCACGATACTCTTCGTCTTTAAATTTAATATGAATTAATTCAATAAGCGTACCGTCATCCGTTTCAGTGAAGTTGAGCGTCACAACAGACCCATCAATCGACATGGGTGATTCCCAGCTGAAAACTATTTGCGTGTAGGGATTAAGTTTTTTGTAAACGCCGCCATGGGGCATTTCTTTATCTCCGGCTTTCATAATGATATCGAAGCGCCCGCCTTCCCGGGCATCGGTTTCAGCTTTGGCTATTGTCACTCCTTCAGCCGGGATCATAAATTTAGTCAGCATTTCCGGGTCCAGCCAGGCGTTGTAAACTGATTCAATAGGTGCCTTGATGGTGCGAGATAAATTAAGCGATAGTTCAGACATTATTTTTTCTCCTTGGTTGTTAGCAGGTTTTCGAGTTCGTCCAGTCGCAGCTCCCAGATAGAGCGAAGGTCCTGAAACCAGTGATCAATTTCTGATACGGGGGCCATGTCTGCCTCGATAAGGTGAATACGGCCATGGGTTTTTCGTGTCACCAAACCGGCAGATTCAAGCACTTTGATGTGCTTCGAAACCGCGTTTAGGCTCATTTCATAGTGTTCAGCCAGGTCGGTAACCCGGGTCGGACCTTCCTGAACAAGTGCCGTCAAAATAGAGCGTCGGGTAGCATCGCTGACTGCCTTTAAAATCTCTGAAAGCCGTTGTTCATTGGAACGTTCAACCATATAGTTGAATATAATTACAAGTTATCAGTTTGTCAACTATTTTGTTGGTTTTTGTATTCGATGCTTTTTGCAGTAAATTCAGGAGGGCTGAGATGAATAAATTAAATATATTCGATATTATGAATATATAAATCTTAAAAAGACGGGATACGAC